>JAQWFN010000084.1 GCA_029238785.1 Flavobacteriales bacterium
GAGTCCTTTTGCGGGAATGGTAATTGGACCAAAATTATCGATATCCCAAGTGTTGTAGGGTTCTTGAATGCTGTTTGGGAAAATGGCCAGTGTTCCTTGCTGTGCGCTATGCTCAACACGGGCAATGGTGTCTAGAATGTCGAGACCTTTCAGCGTTTCAAGCTCTGAAAGCGTAAGGGCTACGGTGTTGTCTTGGCGACCTCCTTGACCATAGTCCAAATCGGTCAACTCAAGGATTTCGTCCATTTTTCGCAGACTAGCGCGGTTTTTTAGTCGGTAGGTGTAGTTGAACTGCACTCCTTCAGGTGTTTCGATTTCCTTTCCATCAATAAATACAACAGCATCTTTGATTTCAAGCACATCACCCGGAAGGCCTATACATCGTTTAATGTAGTGCTCTTTTTTATCGGTAGGTCGTTTACGAATGCCAAATTTCTTTTCTACTTGCGGACGAATCAGCGATAAGTATTTTTCAGGATTTTCTTCATAAACTTCAGCGCTTCCTGCAGCTCGTACCGCTTCGTCCCGAATAATTTGATAATAATCGAAAGTAGACAACATGGGATCTACAATAATGCTATCTCCAGGAGGGAAGTTAAATACCACGGGGTCGTAACGTTCAACATCTCCAATTCCTGGTAAACGGTAATACGGCATGCTGAACCAATCGACATACGACGGGGTCATACCACCAGGAAGTACGTTGTGTATAAAAGGCATACTCACTGGAGTTTGCGGAGATTTTGGTCCGTAACTTACCTTACTCACAAACAAATAATCGCCCACAAGCATACTTCCTTCCATGGATGGAGTGGGAATGGTGAATGCTTCGAGAAAGAAGGTTCTAATAATGGTTGCTGCAATTACTGCAAATAGGATGGCTTCACCCCATTCTCTCGGCATGGATTTTTTGTTCTTTTCATTCCAAACGCGCGGACCAATGAACTTATCGTTTTGTCTTTTGAAGGCGAGTTCTGGCAGGGCGAACCAAGGAAGTGCACCAAATTTCCACTGCTCGGCCGTGCTTTGTTGTCCGAAAGCAATTCCAAGTTCCACATTGATGATAATAAGCATCAGCAAATTCACCCCAGGAACAAAAAGGATGAGGAACCAGTACCAAGGACGTTTGATTTCTTTGATGAGGAAGAAAAGGTTCACAATAGGAATAGCGCCTTTCCATGCTGCAATGTTCAGTCTTTTGAAGATTGCCGGTAGCGAAATGCAGTAAACAATCAAAAGCAATATGAGGAGTATCCAAGCGATCATAGTTGTGGGAAATTGAGTAAGTCTTTCATGGTGTATTCGCCTCTTTTATTTTGCATAAACTCAGCAGCTTTAATAGCGCCTAGGGCAAAACCATCTCTGGACTTAGCGTAGTGTTCTAATTTAATGCTATCAATGTTCGAGTCGTAACTCACCACGTGGGTGCCTTTAACGTCGTCCAATCTTTCGTGGCTAATTCTAATTTGTTCTTTTTCTGGCTGAAGGGCTTCAGTCCATGCATTTAAGCTTGGGTTTGATTCAATCAGTACTTCAGCTGTACTTATTGCCGTTCCGCTTGGTGCATCTTTCTTTTCGGTATGATGCACTTCGTGAATGGAGCAAAGGTAGTTTTTATGCTCACTCATTATTTGGGCGAGGTAGCGATTGGCTTCCCAAAATAGGTGAACGCCCAAGCTAAAGTTACTCGCATAAAACAAGCCGCCATTGTGTTCTTTTAATTCAGCACGAGTTTGTTCTAAGTGATGATACCAAGCGGTGGTACCAACAACAACAGGTACTTTCGCTTTAAAGCAAGTGAGGATGTTTGCGGCAGCACTTTCAGGACTAGTAAATTCAATGCAGACGTCAAGGCCAGCTAGTTGACTGTGGCTAGGAGGGGAGCTGCTATCGAAGCGAGCAATAACTTCATGACCTTTTTCTTGAGCCAATCGTTCGATGGTTTTCCCCATCTTCCCATATCCAATGATGCCAATTTTCATGCGGTCTAAATTAAAAATTAAAGTTTAGGGAAAGTCCGGCACTTCGACTCATGTTTGGATTGAGCCACGGGGTGAGGTGCATGCTGAGGTCTTCGTTCACATCAAAATAGAAGAGGTGAGCATCAACGTTAGCATCAAGCATTTGAAGTAAGTACACCGCTGCAAGACTCACATAGCTGAGGTCTCGCCAGCGGCGGTAGGTTTCTTGAAGTTGGTCGAGTTGCACCACGTTGAATTCAGTAGTGTTCACTGTGTTGGGATCGCCATCGAGCTCTGCGATGTAAGCGGTGCTGTAGGTGTTGTAGTTTTTGGTATTGTCGGAAATGAAATAAACGCAAAGGGCCATTCCTCCCCAAACAATGGGTGCTTTCCAGTATTTTTTATTGTAGATCTGACCACTACCGGGCAAAACAGCGGCGAGTAGTGTAGCTTTTTTTGGACGAAGCGTTTGATCTAGCGGCAAGCTATCCACCTTGGCGAACTGATTTAGTCCAAGGTTGTGGTTCATGTTAAAAGCGCCTTGTTGAGCGCTCATATCCATGCCTAGAACTAGCAAAAGGAGTAGGGTGAAGTATTTAGTTTTCGTCAAGGGCATCCAGGATCGCTTGTAGGTCGTCTTTTGATTTGAAACCGATTTCGATCTTCCCGCTTCCATCATTGTTGCTTTTCACTTGCACGGCTCTTCCAAATCGAATTCTCAAATCGGCACGTAGTTTTTGCATTTCAAAGTTGAGCTGATCTGCCTTTTTACTTGGCTTTTGAGCTTCTTTTCCATGGTTTCGCACCAATTCTTCCACCTTTCGAACGCTCAAGTCTTCTTTAATGATACGTTCAAAGAGTGATTTCTGATTTTTTGGGTCTTGCAAAGTAAGCAAAGCTCTAGCGTGTCCCATTGAAATTTGCTTCTCAATAATACCCACTTGAATCTCTGCGGGGAGATTGAGCAATCGCAAGTAATTGCTAATTGTAGAACGGTTTTTACCTACGCGTGTGCTCAATGCATCTTGCGTGAGTTGACATTCTTCTATGAGTCGCTTATAACTAATCGCCACCTCAATAGCGTCGAGGTTTTCTCGTTGAATGTTTTCAACAAGGGCCATTTCCAGCATTTCCTGATCGTCTGCGCTACGAATGTAGGCAGGGATTTCCTCCAACTCAGCAATTTGGCTGGCTCTAAACCGACGTTCTCCGGAGATCAGTTGGAATTTTTTTGCCGAGAGTTTTCTAACCGTAATGGGCTGAATGATTCCTAACTCACTGATACTTTGAGCAAGATCATTAAGTGCATTTTCATCAAAATGGGTTCTCGGTTGGAAAGGATTAGCTTCGATATCAGCTATTCGAAGTAGAGCAATGGCTCCGGCTACATTTCCTACCGTTTTGTTTTTTGACTTATTTTCATTCTCTTCTATCTGAACTGGTGCATTGCTGTTGTTGTTTTCAAGCAAGGCACTCAGTCCTCTTCCCAGTGCTTGTCGTTTAGCCATTGTTGAGGTCTAAAAATTTCTCTTCGTCGCGAAGACGTGTCATTTCATTTTTCTGCAAAATCTCTCGAGCCAGGTTCAAGTAATTGATTGAACCTTTGCAGCTCGCATCGTGCATGATGATGGTTTCTCCAAAGCTTGGCGCTTCACCCAAACGGGTGTTTCTGTGAATTACCGTACTGAACACCATGTCTCTAAAGTGCACCTGTACTTCTTCAACGACTTGGTTGGCTAGTCGAAGGCGGGTATCGTACATGGTGAGGAGAATCCCTTCAATGTCCAAAGCAGGGTTGAGTTTACTTTGCACAATTTTGATGGTGTTGAGCAGTTTCCCCAAACCTTCAAGGGCAAAGTATTCACATTGTACGGGCACAATCACGCTATCAGAGGCCGTCAGCGCATTCACCGTGATAAGTCCAAGAGAAGGGGAACAATCAATGATAATAAAATCATAGTCATCTTTAATCTTGGCAATGGCTTGCTTCATCATGTATTCACGATTCGGCATATTGATGAGCTCAATTTCAGCACCAACTAGGTCGATGTGCGCTGGGAGCAAGTCGAGGTTCGGATTATCTGTACTGATGATAATATCTCTTGGGTCAACTTCATCCACCACACATTCATAAATTGAGGTTTTCACCGACTTAGGATCAACACCAACACCAGAGGTAGCATTTGCTTGAGGATCTGCATCGATCAACAAGGTTTTATACTCCAATACTCCAAAGCACGCAGCCAAGTTGATGGCCGATGTGGTTTTACCAACTCCACCTTTTTGGTTTGCAACCGTTATGACTTTTCCCATTTCTTATCCTAATTCGCTTGATGCTCCAATTTCAAGGAGAACAAGCTCTTTTTTTGCTTTTTTGAAGGCCATCTTGGCCGCTTCTTGATCGATTTGAATGTATGGGAAAGTATCGAAATGCATTCCCAAAACCTGATCACAACCAATGAAATCGCAAGCGCGAATGGCATCGTCTACTCCCATGGTGAAGTTATCTCCAATGGGTAAAATAGCCCAATTCAGATTAAATTGATCTTTGATGAGTTCCATATCTCTTGTGAGCGCTGTATCTCCGGCGAAATAAAGACATCCTTCTTCGTTTTCAATCACAAAACCACCAGGATTACCACCGTAGCTGCCGTCAGGTAATACGCTGCTGTGAACTGCCGTAACAAATTTCACCAAACCAAAAGGAAAGTGTTTTTGTCCGCCAATGTTCATCGGCCATAGTTTCTCAATTCCTTTTTGAGCATACCACGAAGTAATTTCAAAAGCAGCAACAATGGTAGCGCCGGTTCTTTTTGCAATGGCTTCCGCATCTGCAACATGGTCTTCGTGTCCGTGACTCAATAGGATGTAATCTGCCTCAATGCTACTGATATCAATGTGTTTAGCTAATTCGTTCGGAGAAATGAACGGATCGAACAAAACTTTGTTATCCTTAGTCTCTAGCAGAAAACACGCGTGTCCGTAATAAGTGATCTTCATGAATTCGGATTTTTTCCCTCTTGAAAAGGCCTACATTTGTATGCTCAAATCAAGAAGTAAAGTTACGTTTTTCGTTGCGCTAGTTGAAAAGAAGTTATACACACGATTCTTGTGGATAGAACGTGAATAAAAGAGACGCTAAAAGATGAGCAAGAAGCTAATCATATCGGGCACAAACCGGCCTAATAGTAACAGTTTAAAAGTGAGCGAAGCTTACTACGAGTCCCTTGTGAATATGGGGGAGGATTGTGAACTTTTAAACTTGGAGGATTTACCGCATTCTTTTGTTTTCAGCGACGCATTTGGTGAGCGCTCTGAAGAGATGGAAACGATTATTCAAGAATGCATTATTCCTGCCGACCATTTTATCTTTGTGATAGCAGAATACAATGGCGGGTTTCCAGGTGTTTTGAAAGCTTTTCTCGATTGCTTGCCACCTTCAATTCTTCATCATAAAAAGGCCTCTTTGGTGGGCTTGAGTTCAGGACACGCAGGCGGCTTAAGGGCTTTGGATCAGATGACCAACGTTTTGCATTACCTTAAAGTAAGTGTTCATTATGCGAAGCCGAAGTTCAGCGGTATAGATGCGATGATCAGTCAGGAAGGGGAGTTGAATGACTTGATTCGATCTAAGATTGATGAGCATGCAAAAGACCTTGTTCTATTTTAAGAAAAGGGAGCTGTAGAAAAAGAAAAGAACCTTAGTCTTCTAAATCATCGAAACTGATGTCTGCATGCTTGTGATTTTCTACATCATGAGCATCCACATATTCTTCGGTGTCGTAATTCCCTGTGGCTCGCAATTCCTCTATTTTGGCTACTGCGGCATTCAATCCATCAGAAAACTTGTCGAAATCTTCTTTGTACAAGAAAAGTTTGTGTTTTTCGTAGTGAAAATTACCATCATCAGCGTAGCGGCGCTTGCTTTCTGTAATGGTCAAATAGAGATCATTCCCACGTGTTGATTTAACATCAAAGAAGTAGGTGCGTTTTCCTGCACGTACTGCATTGGAGTATAAGTCTTCCCTTCCCTCAGACATAACTAGTTTTTGATTTGGTTAATCTCAAATGTAGAAAAAAAACCAACTAGGTTAAGGTATGTAGAAAAATAATCGAGAAAAGAATGATCGGAACTATCTTAAAAGTGTGATGTGACCAAAGAATTCATGAGGGTAGAGGAGCAAATCTTTGACGATAATATGGTATTGATAAACCTCGTTTTCAACGAAATGAGTGTCTTTCGGACCCTCACCTAACCAAGGCTCATTAGGGTCTGTACTTTCCCAAATTTGCTCACCCCAGCGGTTATAAATTTCAATATAATAAGAACTTACTCCTGTTGTTGAAGGAAGGAAAACGTCGTTGATGCCATCGCCATTTGGAGTAAAGGCGTTTGGAACATAAAGTACAAAGCCTTCAACAGCAACTTCGCCCTCCGCAATGGCTGAACAACCAAAGTCGTTCACGACAGTCTGCACCACCGGAATAAGGCCGGCCTCACTCAACAGATAGGTGAAATCCCATTCTTGACTATTGCCCCCATCACCAAATAAATAATACACTTCACTTGCCCCAGTAGCTGTTGTAATTACCTCAATTTCCGGATCAAGGATGTTCACCGTATTGGGCTCAATCTCAAAACCGGGAGTAGGAACGGGATACACAAAGACGGCATCTTCTAAGGTCATACTTAAATCGCTGGCACATCCGCTATCGGTAGATATGTCCAATGTAACGTCGTAATAACCCGGTACTTCATAACGGTGTTGAGGGTTAACAAAAGTAGAAGTGCTGCCATCGCCAAAATTCCACAAATAGGTGATGGGCGTCTCGGCGTAAGAGCTGTCGAGAAAACTTACCGTTAGTGGCGGACACCCCTCTGATCTGAAAAGGTCGAAAGAGATAACCGGGTTAGGTACCACTTCAATAATGGAGGTGAAACTGGCCTCACAGCCGGTAACGTTCATGCTCAAGTTGACTTCATGAATGCCTGTTTCCGACCAAGAAACGTTTTGTGGTGCGAGGTTGTTGGAAGTACTTGGGCTCGCAAATTCGCCGAAATTCCATGAAATTTGGGTGTTCTGATCTTCAAAACCTTCAGCAAGAAAATCAAAACTGTTTCCTTCAAAACACTGACTCCCTGGCGATGTAAAGAAGGGGTTGAGGATATAGAAAATGTCGAAGGTAGCTTGAGTTGTATCTGGACAAGTGAATGGAGCTGAAGCGATGAGCGTAACCACATACGAACCAGAATCGGGATAAGTGTACTCCGGCGACGTACCATTGGAGATGTCGTCAATGGCCTCAGGATCGCCAAAGTCCCACAAAAACTGCTCGGCGTTTTGCGAGTTGTTTTCAAACTCTATGCTTAATCCTTGACAAAGTAAACTCTGCTCTTCCACAATGGCTACTGGGGCTGGTGGGACTTCAAATGTATCTTCAACACTCACCGAACAGCCGTTGTCAAAAACGGTTAAGCTAACGGTGAAATTCTGGGCATTATTGAAGAAGACATTATCTACGCTTTGGCTTACGGCATTGGTGATGTCGGCGCCTTCAAATTCCCAAAAGAACTCAGCATCATTATCAAATTCTCCAACGGCATTGAAATCATAGAAAATATCGTTTCCATCACAAGTGAAATTGTTTTGAAGAATGGCGGGGGCAATGAGAGGATAAGCTTGGTAGGTGGTGCTTGTTGTGTCTGCGCAAGACCAACCAGGATTCGCGATGAGTGTAACAACATACACACCAGTATCAGGATAGGTATATGTGGGTGATGGCGATGTGCTTGTATCTGCCGAAGTGCTCAAGTCGCCAAAATCCCAATAGAAACTCTCAGCATTGGTAGAAGTGTTATTGAAATCAAGGGTTAAACCGTCACAAAATTGATTCTGCGTTGGAATGGAAGCCACAATGTTAGGGTCGCAAATGGTGACGTTAAACTGAAAGTCACGGTTGATGGAATTGATTTCAATCCCGTTTCGAAACTCATGTACACAAACGCCAATAACGTACTGACCAACTTGAGACGGTGTGCCAGTGATGTAACCCGTTAAAGGGTCTATTTCAAACTCGGGATTGGCAGAAATGGGCGAGTTAGCGTTAAAGCCCATTCCCCAAATTACCGGGTTGTAGGGCGGACCATTTGGCGGATTTGGAGCGGGGTTGTCTGGGTCAGCACCCGTGTAAGGCGTGCAAAACTCGTAAACCAAGCTATCTCCATCGCTATCGAAAGCCGCATGATCGAAAAAAAATGCTGCATTGGCGCACAAGGCTCCAGGAGGAAAGTTCAAAAAGTAGGCGCTGTTGTTATTGTCTTCCTCGTCTACTAAACCATCACCAGGAACGGTGGCTATAAATGTAGCTCCAGTATCTTCTGGGGCGATGAGGTTGGTGATGGATGGATTTCTGCAACAGCGCTCGTAGATGATGTCGTAATTCGGACCAAAAGGCAAAGTTACTTCGCCTTGATAAACGGCTTCTTCTACACAAACATCAGGTGGGAGCACGAAACAAGGATTTTCAAGCACCACAGGAACGAAATTAACCGTAGCGTCGAAAAGGTCTAATTCCAGATTTTCAAACAGCACATTACCAATGAATATCCCCACAGAAGCAAATTGGTCGAAGCCCGTTTGATTAGTGTTTGTAGCACCGCAATCTCGGTATACTTTTAGCGTGATGAGGTATTCGTCATTCCCTAAGTGCTCGTAGAACACCTCGCCACCTACAAGGTGGGTAGCTCTACTCGAAAGCGCCGCCCCTGTGAGAAAAGTCGCCAGGAGTACAAAAACTCGAATGCTATTGAGAATGAGGTGGTTCATTGATTATGAAAAGTACAACTTTGCTTTTGAGTACCCTAAAAAGCTTATTATCAATTATTGCATTTTTATACACTTATAAACTCATTTGTTCAGCGTGTGTTCTATTGCGTTAGGAACTCGTATCTTGCGCTCAATGACATTTAGAGAGATGAACTTGCATCCCGACCTTATGGAAGGCATGGATGCTATGGGCTTTGAGAAGCCTACACCTATTCAAGAACAAGCCATTCCGATTTGTTTAAGTGGGAATGATATGATTGGAATTGCGCAAACAGGTACCGGTAAAACGGCAGCCTTTGTATTGCCAACGATCCACAAAATTCTATCTACACCTTCAGAAGGGAAGATAAAAACGCTAATTATTGTTCCAACAAGAGAACTTGCTGTACAAATTGATCAAGCAATTGAGGGTTTTGCCTATTTCACAGGAATATCGTCCATGGCCATTTATGGAGGAGGAGACGGAAAAGAATTCAATCAAGAGAAAACAGCACTGACTTCGGGCATTGACATCGTTATTGCCACTCCAGGAAGAATGATCAGTCACCTTAACCTAGGTTATGTTGATTTTTCGCAGCTTCAAACCTTGATTTTGGATGAAGCAGACCGCATGCTCGATATGGGCTTTCAACGAGATCTTCAGCGTATTTTGGATCACGTAAATCCAAACAGACAGACCTTGTTCTTCAGTGCTACCATGCCGAGTAAAATCATGACCTTCGCTAAGGGCATTCTGAAATCGCCAGAGGTGGTGAAAATTGCTTTGTCCAAACCGGCAGAAGGCGTTTTGCAAGGAGCTTATATCCTTCACCAACGACAAAAACCAGAAATGCTGGTGGAGTTGTTCAAAGGAAAAGATGTGAAAAGTGCCATTGTTTTTTCTTCAACCAAGAAGAACGTGAGCACCATTCACCGCATTCTTAAAAAAGCAGGCATTTCAACCGGAGCGATCTCTTCTGATTTGGAACAAAAGGAAAGAGAAGAAGTTTTGCTTCAATTCAAAAACCGCAGAATTGCGGTACTAGTTGCTACAGACGTGGTTTCTCGTGGTATTGATATCGATAACATTGAGTTGGTGGTGAACTACGATGTTCCTGGAGATGCAGAAGATTATGTTCACCGAATTGGAAGAACGGCAAGAGCCTCTGCCACTGGAGTAGGAATTACATTTGTGAGCCAAGATGAACAATACAAATTTCTGAAAATTGAAGAGCTGATTGGTTCGGAAATCAGAAAATTAGCGGTTCCAGAAGTCATTGGTGAAACACCAGAATACAAGCCTAAAAGTGGCGGTGGTCAGCGCAGATTCAGCAAACCTAGAAGCGGAGGGAGCTCCCAAGGTAATCGTCCAAATAAAAACCGCAAAGGACCAAATTCAGGAGGACGGCCACGCCCTAAAAACAAGGACTAATCATCATGTTGATGAAGTTCTTGTCTTTCGTTGCGCCCAACTTCTTGGCGAAGAAGGTGATCCATAAGTTTCGTCACCCCAGCATTAAAAAACTGAGGGAGCGTGAATTAGACATGCTAAAAAGCGCGGAACAAGCTAAACTTCCTTTCCGAGATCATCAGATTTGCACTTACCGCTGGAAGGCGAGCAAAGCAAAGGGAAATGGAAAAGAGGTATTTTTGGTTCACGGTTGGGAAGGTCAAGCGGGGAATTTCGCAGATTTCATTCCACATCTCTTGGATGCTGGTTTTGATGTTTTTGCTTTTGATGCTCCTGGACACGGTTTCACGGAGTCAGAAGACACCTCAATTATGGAGTTTCTCGATGTTTTAAGTTTTCTATTGGAAACAGAACAAGCGGCTTACTTGGTGAGTCATAGCTTTGGCGGAGTGGCCTGCACTTATGCCTTGTCCCGAATCGATTTGAAAGTGAAAAAGTACCTCTTGTTCGCTACTCCTAACTCATTTGAGGAGCGAATTCGAAACATCGCTGCGCAAGTAGGTGTGAGTGAGCGCGTAGTGAACTTAGTAAAGGAAAAACTCCAAAAAGAGAGCGAAACAAGGCTAGAAGATTTGAGTGTGTCTCAATTCATTCGAAAGGTGCACGTTGATGAAGCGCTGATCCTGCATGATAAAAACGATCAAGTGATTGGCATAGACCAAGCAGAAACGGTTCATCGCAACTGGCCTGCTTCTAAAATGCTGACGATTGAAGGAACAGGTCACTTTAGAATTCTTAGAGACAAAAGCACGCTTGAAATCGGACTCCAATTTTTGAATGGTGATCAACATTAAATGCTGAGTGAAACTAATCTCGTTCCAAGCGGTTTTTCAATATTCGCTTCTTGAATTCTGATTCAATGCTCATGAGTTTTAAGGTGCGTTCTGGACCTAAAATGGGCATTAAATCAATAATTAACTGCTCTTCTAGTCGTATAATGCTTCTTCGGTTTTCACTCACTTTTTTATTTAAGCGGAGAACATCTTGTTCGCTCAAAGGTGCTTTTTCTTCAAGTTGCCTGATGCTTTTTCTAATGTCTTTCTCAAATTCCATTCTTTGATCTCGGAAAATGTTAAATACAGGCCAGAACACCTGAGCTTCTTCCGCGCTTAAACTGAGTTCTTCGCTGATAAAGGCTACACGGAGTTGCTCGATTTGTTCTTTTCGATCTTCCTGAGCTTTCATATTTGTAAAAACAGTGCTCAAGGCAAGTGTAAGTAGTATTACTCGTACCATAGGTCTTCGATATCTAAATTAGGGTCTTCTAATAATTCAATTACTTCTTGGTCTGAAATCGGGTTGATTTCAATCTGCTTCACATCAATAAGCATGATGAGTTCGTCTTCTTCGTCCGCAATCAACTCAATCATGTCGGCATTGCTGATTTCGCTATTTTCAAGCAAACAAGCAAAGGTTTCACATTCCTTCTCGGGTTTAATCAAAACGAGCACAAAAACGAGCACGGCAGCTGCTGCCCCCACCCAAGAGAACAGTTTGATTATGGGAGAAATCGATTGATTTTGCTTGCTATCTTGTTCAATTGTTTCCAAAACGCTCGATGAAATAGCCTCGATTTCATTGGGCGCGCTCAAAAAGGGATTGGCTTTGGTTTTTCCTTTTTCCCAAGCTTTTTCCAAATGAAGCTCTTCCCCTTGTTTTAGCCTGAACACTTCTCTTTTCTTCATGGAGAAGAGGAGCGGAGCTTCTTTAGCGAGGAGCGCTTTTTCCTTGAGTATGTTGTCTTCTTCTTTCATGATTCCGCTACTGTTTTTAATTGGGCTTCAATTTTTTTTACTGCGTGATGATAGGAGGCCTTTAATGCACCTTCTGTTGTAGCGGTGATTTCTGCAATTTCAGCGTAGCTTTTGTCTTCAAAGTACCTTAAGAGAAATACTGCTTTTTGTTTTTCTGGGAGTAAGGCGATGGCCACTTGTAAGGCTTGTTCAATCTCATCCCCGTCAAAACGTTCATCAGCCTGTAAAACCTCAGGTAACCTGTGTTCAAGATCTTCTAAGGAAACTCCTGCAATCCGTTTTCGTTTTCTTAGAAGATCAAGACATTCATTGTGGGTAATGCGGTACAACCAGGTGCTGATTTTACTTTTCCCCTCGAAAGTATCGAGCGCATTCCAAGCTTTGATAAAGACGTTTTGTGAAGCATCGAGCGCATCATCATGATCAATCAACATTCTTCTCGCAAAGAAATACACCTCAGATTGATGGGTTTCCATCAAAGCGGTGAATCCTATTCGCTTGAGCGTAGGGTGTTGAATGTGTCTGATGATTTCCTGTTCTTCCAAAGGCTAAGTCTTGTGCTTTAGACGCAGGGAAAGATAAAAGGTTTAATGATGATCCTCAAACGCGCAAGGCTTTTGTTTAGATGCTTGCGCATTTGTTTAGGGCTCGTGTAAAACGTGTTGAATCAGTTCAGGTCTCTCCAATAATTTCTTGGGAGAACTGACGAAATTGATTCACGTTTAAACTTAATTTCGATCTCGTCTCATGAGCGAAATGTGCCCAAACTTATTAATGGGCTGACCTTTGAAATCTTCGCGATAGAAGAGGTGATAATGATAAATTCCTGCTGGTAAGGCTTCACCATCAACAATTCCATTCCAAGTCTCTTCAGGTTTCTCTAGGCTGTCGATAATTCTTCCCCAACGGTCGTAAATATCCAAGCGGTAGTCAAAAGGATCGCAATCGAAAACGGGCAAAAAGACGTCGTTCAAACCGTCGTTATTGGGCGAAAAGCTGTTTGGGATGAATAGGGGACAAGAGCAAATGATTTCTCTAACCCATGTGGTGTCTGTGACGGTCCAGCAGTCGTCGTCATCTTCAATGGTGACCCAATACGGACCAATATTCGGCACCTGAAAAGTTGCTGCAGTTGAGCCGTTTTGCCATTCGTAAGTGCCTTCAAATCGCGAAACATCGAGCAGGAAGGGGATACCAAAACAAATTTCATATTCGCCCGCAAGCACTTCCAAGGGCTCAAGGCTGTATTCAACGTATCGGCTATCTTGCCCAAGCCCACATTGATTCGATACCAAAACACTGTAAGTTGCAGATTCATCACCTGAAACAGTAATGTTGGGAGTTGTTGCTCCAGTGTTCCAAGCATACTCGACTTGCTCGAAATCTGCGGTGGCATCCAAAACGAGGGTTTCTCCTTGGCAAAGAGCGGTGTCCGGACCAAGTTCTATCACTGGAATATCGTCTAAATCCACCGTGATTTCATCAATGAGGGTAGTGCAATTATCTGTGATACTCACTTGGTAAATGCCTGGTTCGGTGATTTGGAAAAGGCTATCGATACTTCCATCGGGCCAAGTATTAATGGTGTTGAAACCAATGGTACTGAGCTCAAGCACTTCGCCTGCACAAATGGTGGTGTCGCTCACATCTGGAAAAATGAAGGGCGGCTCATAAACCGTTACTTGCACATTTCCGCTCGAAGAATTGCAATCGTTTGACCCCGTGAGGATGACATAGCTGCTTGTTGAAACGTTGATAGTTGGACTTGTAGCTCCAGTGCTCCAGGTTAAGCCTGCTCCAGCCCAAGCGTTGTTGCCGAGGGTGACACTTTCACCTTCACAAAGCTCGATGTCTGGTCCGAGGTCCAGATCGAGTTCACCAGCGCTCATCTGACAAAAGTTCATCAGTACTCCAGAACTTGTTTGAGGGATGATGAAAATCCACTGGTGACCATTTTGAGCACCAAAAGGCGTGAAATTGTAGGTGTTAGTTGTCCAAGCATTCCCCACTGCGGGAAGGTTCCCAATGAAGGTCCCTTGTATTGTACCTTCTGGGGTGTACAGTTCAGAACCAAATGCCGAATAAACGGCCGGACTAAAAGTTGCGGCGCTTCCGGTTCCATGGCTTATGTACGTGCATTCTAAACTCACCTGGTTGCCAGCAGCTAAGGCGCCGTTCAATCGAAAGCCGACACCCTGGGCTTCTCCAGCGCTATTTCTAAGGAAAACTGCGTTTACCACATCACATTCAATGGGCGGAGCGATAGAAACTCCCGTGCCAGAAGTGCCTTCCCAGGTGCCATTCTGGTATTTGATGCCATCGGCTGTTCCAAGGGGCGCACCGGTGATGTCTCCAGAAGCAGGGAAGTTTTGAGCAATGGGCAAACTGTAAAAACATGGGTCGGCAATTCCTTGAGCCACAAGCTTAGTCATCGCCAAGAAAAAAAGAAAACCAAGAAGCCTTAATCGTAGACCCATAATTTGAAAATAATACTCTTTATAATTACAATGGCGGAGAGATTGTCCCTACCGAATAACCAATATGTCGGGAAATGGTTGCTTAAAAAGAGGAATTTCGATAAATAGTAGCTGTAAAACAGTAAAGATGGTTTATAAAACTTGCTTTAAATATCAAGTCAATTGAAGTAAGTATTGATGACTTTCAGCATATTTTCGTGGATGCCCTCATTTGTGGCTAAAATTTCTTCATGAAAAAGGGGTGAGGCATTTTCTTTAAAGGCACTAACCTTTCCACCTGCTTCTTGAACGATAATAATTCCAGCAGCTACGTCCCAAGGGTTCAAACCGTATTCATAAAAACCGTCGAATTTGCCCCAAGCGACGTAAGCCAAATCCATGGCGGCAGAACCTAATCTGCGCAAACCACGAGTCTTGTGGGTGAAGTCTTTCAATACTTCTAGGTAAGCATCTTGTTTTCCAAAATCATCATAAGGAAAACCGGTGGCCAGAAGTGCTTCACTCAGTTCCTTGTTTGAGGTGCAGCTGATTGGGTTTCCATTCAAAAAGGCACCACCTCCTTTGTAAGCATAAAAACTGTGTTGGTGAACTGGATCGTGAATCACACCAAGAACCACTTCATCATCAACTAAAAGCGCAACGGATGTGCAATAGAAAGGAATGCCATGTAGGAAATTGGTGGTGCCGTCTAGTGGATCAATGATCCAATTGGGTGCATTTTTATGGCGGACACCAGTGCCTTCTTCAGCAATAAAACCGGCTTCGGGCAGTAGTTTTTGCAAGCCATCAACAAAGCGTTTTTCTGCTTCTTTGTCGACATAACTCACCAAATTATTCAGGCTTTTGAGTTCAATATCAATGCTTTTAGAAGCTTCTTCTTGTAAAAACTTTCCTACAGATTCAGAGAGTTCAATAAGAGAGGAACAAAGGTCTTTCAGATTCATGATCATAACTATAGTGCGATTATTGCTGAACTTGGGCCTTCTTCTTTTTCAAAAGAAGCACAATCATCACCATGCCCGCAATGAACATGAGGGTAGAGATGATTTCTGCCTGAGTAATCTCTGAGCCAAAGATTTTATATACTGAATTGACCCTGATCTTTTCAATCCAGAAACGCTCAAAACCATTGAACATCAAATAAATCGCAAAAAGAATTCCAGCCGTTTTAATTCGTTTTCTTAAGCTCCAAAGCAAGATAAAAATGGCAATGGCCATCACAGTTTCGTAGAAGGCGGTGGGGTAAACACCTGGATCAAGATAGGTTCCGTAACCTTCGAAAATAGGCCAAGGATCGTTTTCTGTGATGAGTTTTCCAGAGTAACCTCCTTTAGGGTAAAAGCCCCGAACGGCATTCACGTTGTTGGGGTAGTTGTAAGACCACATCCAATCGGGAAGGAACGACATCCACTCTGGTTTAGGATTGGCATTCGCAATTCCCCAATCTCCGTCGCCGCTAACTTGGCAGCCAATTCTTCCCACACCATAAGCCAACATTAATCCTGGAGCAGCGCTATCGAGCAAGTGCAAGCCCGGTATTCCTTTTTTACGCGCATAAAGGTAGGTCACCAAGCCGCCCACAAGCAAACCACCGTAGATGGTGAGTCCGCCAATAAAGCCTTCTAGTGTTGGGTTTTCGAAGAACTGCATGAATTCCTTTGGGTTTTCGAAAAGGTGGAAGAGCTTAGCTCCAATGATTCCCGAAAATGCAGCCACCATGGTGATGTTTCCCGTGTATTCGTACTTATGGAAGTCGACGGTTTTCTCAATGGGTTTCTCCAGTGAAGCCTTTTTTCCTTGCCAGTAGCGGTATCCCGCAAACACAAGAGCTAGAACGATCCCCCAAAGCCAAGAACCTTTTAGACTAAAAATGTGCTGTTGAGGAAGTGCTCCTCCTTGAAAGAGTTCGCTGGCATTCATAGCTAAATAGATGAACTTAAAACCGAAGATGAAGCCAATGAATCCTGAAAAGATCACTTCGCTGATGGGCAAGGGCGCTCCTTCAACAACTCTGCGTTTTTCAGCGCTCATCAATCCTTCTTCTTCTTTTCTCTTCAATTCAAGAGAGAGGGTGTAGCTTCCTATAATGAAGGCTAGGGCAACGAAAAAACCGAAGCTGTTGACCAGTTTAAGAAAAGGATGAGAAAAGCCAAAAAGATCTTCAAAAAGGAAATAAAGGTTTGGATACATGTTTTTAAGCTTCTATTGGAGTTAGCACTTCAGCACGCACATGACCGTCGGCATCAATGGAGTTCAATTGAACACTATATAATTGATTCACGAGTTCTGCATTATAAGGCACACTTACTTTAACATAGTTTTCGGTAAAGCCGTGCATCATGTTTTCGTGTTCGTCTGCTTCAAAAAGTACAGTTTTGGTTTTACCGAGTTCTTGCTCGTAAAAGGCACGTTTCTTTTTGAGTGAAAGAATGCGCAGTTTTTTATTGCGCTCTTGTCTCAAAGGAACAGGTACCACTTCCTCAATTCGAAGTGCGGTAGTATTGGCGCGTTCAGAATAGGTGAACACGTGGAGGTAAGCCACATCTAGGGCGTGAAGGAAGTTGTAGGTTTCTTGAAAGTGCGCATCACTCTCACCGGGAAAACCAACAATCACATCAACGCCGATGCAAGGAGAATCAAAGACCTGATGAATGCGTTCAATGCGGTTTTGATACAAATCAGTGAGGTAGCGTCGGCGCATTTTCTTCAAAACTTCATCTGATCCGCTTTGGAGTGGGATGTGAAAGTGAGGGACAAATTTCTTCGATTGAGCGCAGAAGTCAATAATTTCATCACTCAACAAATTGGGTTCGATTGAGCTGATTCTGAAGCGTTCGATGCCTTCGATTTGATCTAATGCTTTGATTAGGTCGAGAAAGCTTTCGCCGTGAGCCGTGCCAAAATCTCCAATGTTAACACCTGTAAGTACGACTTCTTTTGCACCACTCTCAGCAACTTTCTTCGCTTCGAGAAGGGTGTCTGCAACATTGGCCGATCTGCTTCTACCTCGAGCTAGGGGTATGGTGCAAAACGAACAGAAGTAATTGCAACCGTCTTGAACTTTTAAAAAGGTTCTGGTGCGATCTCCTGTAGAGAAGCTGGGGATGAAATCTTTGGTTTCCTTGATTCGAGAAGCCACAATTTTTCCCTGTTCTGCTTTTGTTTCATCGATATGATCGAGCAAGTTGAACTTTTCGTTGGCACCAAGAACGATATCCACACCAGGAATAGCGGCAATCTCTTCGGGTTTGAGCTGAGCGTAACAACCGATCACGGCCACATAAGCCTGATCGTTGAGGTTCATGGCTTTCCGAACGATGTTGCGGCATTTTTTATCGGCATGGTCGGTAACAGAACAAGTGTTGATCACCACCACATCTGCACCTTCATCAAGCGAAACACGGGCATAGCCAGCGTCGGCAAACTGACGAGCAATGGTGGAGGTTTCTGAAAAATTCAGTTTACAACCTAAGGTGTAAAGGGCTACTTTTCTATTCGGATTCATGCGTGTGCAAAGATAGCGAAAAGCAATGAGGACAAGCGCTCAAATGCCTTGCTCTTGATGGAAACTGTAATGGCGTTCAACTTTTGCAATGCGCACGTGGTATGCAGCGTAGAATTCCGTTTTGCCCAATTGCTGCGCTAATAGGTGCTCTGAGTTGGTTTTCCATGCTTTGATGGAGTCCAAGTCTTTCCAATAAGAAACCGTTATTCCGAGGCCTTCTCGAGCGCTTTCCAAACCTAGAAACCCAGCTTGGTTTTGAGCTAGAGCATGCATGGCTGCTGCGGTAGAAGCGTAGGACGTGGATTTGGAATCACCCTCGTAATTTCGTAATATACTGGTAAAGATCACTGCATAATAAGGCAGTTCATCAGCTGCTGTTCCCAGTAGGTTCTTGATCGGCTCGTTCATCATCAAGAAAGATAAAAAAGAAAGAATACAAACGCCTGATTGATTTTGTCTATGTACTGTATAATGTACATCGTTTTCATCGATGAGTAACATTCCTCACCTTTGTCGTGAACTTGAACATTTACCTTTAACAGATAAAAGATAAAACATGAACAATTCTATAGGATTACACGAAGAAAGTGCCAAAAACCGAGCTCAACAGTTGAACGTGCTCTTGGCCAATTATCAATTGTACTATCAAAACGTGCGTGGCTTTCACTGGAATATAAAAGGACCACAATTTTTTGAGCTGCATGCTAAATTTGAATTGATGTACACTCAAGCTCAGTTGATGATCGACATGATTGCAGAGCGCATCCTGACGTTAGGCGCACAACCCAAACACAGTTTTACAGCATACTTGGAAACGGCGCAGATCAAAGAAGCGGTGAATGTGTCTTCTGGTAATGAAACGGTGAAAACGGTATTGGAAAACTTGAACGCACTTTTAAGCATTGAGCGACAAATTCTCAACGATGCCGCCGAAGCAGGAGATGAAGGCACGGCCACTTTAATGAGCGACGATATTGCACTGCAAGAGAAAGAGGTGTGGATGTTGGGGGCTTATTTGGGGTGAGTTGAAGCAAATTAGTGCTTGTATACAAGCCATTCGCTTTCAAAAGGATTTGCTATGCCGTGCTCACTATCCATGCTGAGCTTTTTGTAGGGCATTCTTACAATGGCGGTGACTCCAATGGCTTGGCCTTGATCGTTTATTTTGTCAATGATGGAGAAAGGGACAATATTCATCCCCGCGCAGATAATACTTAAACGCTCCTGGATAAGTTTTGTTCCCATAGAAGTGCGATTCTGGTCTGAAGTCATATTGGATTTATGCTTATCAAGATGCTGCTTCCTGCCTAAACCATTATCGTCAATCTTTACCTCAAGGTATTCTTTGAATTGCGTAAACTCTATGGTGAGTAAAGGCTCTCGACTTGTTAAGTTTTGCAGACCGTGAATAATGGCATTTTCGATGAGTGGTTGAAGCAGCATGTTGGGCACAATCATGGCATTCATCTGTAAATCAGGCGAACACTTAATTTGAAACTGAATTCCATTTGCCAAACGAAGGTTCTCCATCATCAAATAAGCATTAATTGCGGTACATTCTTCAAGCAAAAGGATGTAGTCATCTTTTGGTTGTTGAACCATGTGTCGCATCATTCGCCCAAAGCTCACCACGTATTTGCTGGCAGTTTTGTTTTTTCGCCTGATAATGAGCGAATTAATGTTGTTTAGTGCGTTTGCGATGTAATGAGGTTTGATTTGAAGCAAAAACATTCTTTGCCTCATGTCGTCGGCAATGGCACTCAATTTCTTGTTCTCTTCTTGAAGTTGGAAGCTTGTTAAGTTGGCGATTTCTTTTTCTTGAGAGAACTGATTTTTTTGCTTTTGTATTCCTCTTATTCGATAGGAAATAGCAATTCCAATAAAAACACATTCTATTCCAGAACCAATGGTCATGCTGTTTTGAGTGAACCAATTCCAGGGCAAGACACCAATGTCTTTCAGAATAAATAAAACCACTCCAAAAGAAAAGAAACTCCAAGCCAAGAGGAATATACCAGCACCTTTATGTCCGTTTTTTCTTGCTCTAGCCGTAACCAAGGTAATCCAAATTGCTGCGAAAAGGTTATTCCAAATGAGCACGAGATAAGCCTGGTCATGAAAGGAAAGTATGTTGAGCGTCAGAGAAACTACACCAATGCCTACAAAACCATATAGGAAGATGTTTTGTCTCTTCTCTTGAAATTTTAATTTGAGAAAATTCCAGACAAAGAACATGCTACCGAAGAGACTTAAGTTGGCAAAAGTGCTTACAACGAAGCACTCATGAATCTGTATCACACCTTCTAAATGAGCCTGCCCAAATGCATGTACACTAAGCTGTGCAAGTCCTACACCAAGACACATGAGCGAAAAATTTCTAAAATCGGTTTCCCCATTGTACCAGTAAATGCTGAGCGAAACTGCGATTACCAGAAAGATAATTCCAATGTATATCCCTAAGAAAAGCGTGTGATAAAGGCGGAGTTTTAGGAAGGCTTCGGGCCTCATTAAAAGTACGGGAATCTTGTTGTATTGACTTGATCCAAGTTGAAAATGAATCTGCTGATCAAGAGCATCAATCATCCATACTTTTCCCCCAGATAAAGTTCTTAATGGTGTGAATCGCTGTTCTTTTTCATCGTGCAGTTCAAGATTTCGGACCAGCGGATTGGTGCAAACCACGAACAGCGACTTTCCCCTTTCTTTTGAGACGGCAGCAAATTGTATTTGGATGCTGTTGTTTTTATCCGCCTCCAGCGTATCCAAAAGAAGTTCATCCCCAGTTTCAAAATTGAGCAAGGTGATAGAAGATGAATCAGCTTGAATAGCTCCAGAACTAATGTTGTTGAATAGAAGCCCTATTACAAGAAGTAAGAAGCAGCGTTTTAAGTCAGTCATTGATCAAGTCATCCCAAATGAAGATGGTTAATCTAAGACATGCTTTTACTGTGCTTGGATTTACTTTCTAAACGCTGATGTAAATTTTGTGAATGAAAAATTCACCTCAATACCCAAACCTTCTTCGAATCACCAACTCCAACTTGCGTTTGTAGTCTTCTTGCAGCCAGTTGAGGTAGTTTTCTGTGGTTTTGGCAATGCAGTAGGAGTATTGTTTTACCCTGAACTCAATGTCTTGTTCCAGCACATCAATGAGCTCTAGTCCGTCCCAAAGTTCTTCGCTGTTTTTTTCCACCATGTCGGCATGTTGCTCAATGCTGTTTTCAATGGCTTTTTTAGGTCGGTCGCCCGCTCTCGTTACCCTCAAGTACTCTTCCTTCATGTTGAACTCTTCGCCCTTATAGCCTTTAAATTTGGCGCGCACTTGTTTGGGCATTTCATACACAAACTCCTTCTCAATTTCCTCATCAGAATAGAGTCCGTCGATATACGAGTTGGGCGATCTAAAGATATCTTGCCAGTTCACATGGGAGTCCCAAAGATCGAATCGGCGGCAATTGTTCCCCAAATCGATCACATTGAAATCCTTTTTATTTGGCAACACACGAGATCCCCTTCCAATCATTTGGTGGTAAAGGGTAAGTGATTTTGTAGCGCGATTGAGGATGATGGTTTCGACCGTTGGTTCATCGAATCCCGTGGTGAGGATGCTTACAGAACTCAAAATGGCATCTGGTTTTTCCTTGAACCAGCGCAAGATTTCCTCGCGTTCTTTTTCACTGTGGGTATTGTCGAGGTGCCTAATTTCATAGCCTTCATCCAAAAACATTTGGTACACCTGCTTTGAGGTGTTGATACCGTTGTTGAAGATGAGGGTTTTGGTTCCTTTGGCTTTCTCTTCATAAGCATAGAGGAGTTTCTCTTGCATGAAGTAGTTCCCATAAAGGCGTTCAGAAGAACTTACGGTGTAATCTCCATTGATCCCGATTTTGAGGGAGCGCAGGTTCACATCGTAGCTGTAGGTAGTTGCTTTCGCCAAGAAACCACTGTCTACCAAGGTTTTAATGCTTTCGCCTACAATGAGCTCTCGGTAATTGTCTTTCAGTGGCAACTTGATGTTTGAGCTGAGTGGGGTAGCGGTTACCCCCAAAATGATTTGCTCTTGAAAAAAGCCAAAGAGTTTTCTAAAGGAGTTGTAGTGGGCCTCATCCACAATCACCAAACCAACATCTTTCATTTCCACCTTCTCATCGTTCAAACGGTTGTTCAAGGTTTCCACCATCGCAACAAAGCAGAAATAGTCTTTCTCGTCGTTCAGTTCCTTGACCTTACTGTTGATGATTTTGTTGGTTACCCCAATATCGGTGAGCATCTTACTGGTTTGGGCAAGCAGCTCAATACGGTGGGTGAGGATGAGCACTTTTTTCTTGGTTTCAAGAATGTAGCACTTGGCAATTTCGCTGAAAATAACGGTCTTGCCACCACCTGTAGGTAACTGAAAAAGAAGGTTGTAGTCTGTTGGAAACTTCCGGATGCGGTCGAAAATCTGGTCAATGGCATTGATCTGATATTCGTATAATTTCTTCCCTTCGTTTTTTTCCAATTGCTCGAAAATCTCCTCTGACATGCTACGGATGGCTTTTTTTTGGTGATTTGCAAAGATACCCACAATTAAATGGGAGACAAAAGTAATTGCAGGTCTAAATCAAAAAAGGTCTTAAAAGGTGATTTTTTCTGATGCTTTCGTCAACTTTGCACTATGGAATTGAACATGGATGCCTCGTGGAAAAGGGCTTTGAAGTCAGAGTTTGAGAAGCCTTATTTCTCAGTGGTGAGCGAAGCTGTAGATGAGGCCTATGCTTCAGATGAATGTTACCCTCCAGCTCCTCTTATTTTTAGGGCGATGAATGAATGTACATTTGATGAAGTGAAGGTGGTGATTATAGGTCAGGATCCATACATCAATCCAAATCAAGCGAACGGTTTGGCTTTCTCAGTAAACCCCGGTGTTCCTTTTCCACCAAGCTTGAGAAACATCCACAAGGAGCTTGTAGAAAGTGGAGCGCTTAAAGGTGGTTTTGATGGTGATTTGAGTTCATGGGCGAAGCAAGGGGTACTTTTGCTTAACGCTACGCTCACAGTGAAAGCGGGGGAGAGCAACTCGCATGAACACTTGGGCTGGTCTGTTTTTACCGATGCAATTATTGAGGCGCTGGCGAAGCATAAAAGCCAAGTGGTTTACTTGCTTTGGGGTGGTTTTGCCCAGAAGAAGGCAAAGGTGGTGGATTCAAAAAACAACCTGATTTTGAAAGCGCCTCATCCTAGTCCGCTCAGCGCCTACCGTGGTTTTTTCGGATGTGGGCATTTTCATCATTGCAATGAGTACCTTGTTCAACAAAATAAAGTTCCAATTCAATGGTAGGTCTTTTTAAAAAGTGTGCTTTTCTTTTTTTGGCGATGATGATGATGGCCTTTTACTCATGCAAGCCCGATCCGGATCAAGATTTGCCCGTGATCGGAATTCCTTCATGGAATTTGCCTGAAGGAGCCTTCTTTCAAAACGACACCCTATTTATTGAAGCAGGAAGTGACTTAAATATGTCTGTGGATTTGAGCGATGATGATGCTTTAAACCAATACCGTTTGAATTTAGCCCCGCTTAATGCATCAGCTTTTCATCCAGATCAGAGTAATTTTGTTCAACAAGAAATTGTTAGCCTCAATGGAACAAGCGCTAGCCTCAATTTTCAAACGAACTTAAGCGAATTGCTGAGGGGAACTTGGGATTTCGATTTGAGTTTGCTTGATGAATCGGGGAAACAAGCCCTGCCTTTGACGCAACTGATTGAAGTAGTGAACACACAATTGCCCACGGTGCGTATCGATAGCATTTCTGGAAATCCAAGCCTTCAGAACATCAGCCTAAGCGCAGGAAATACGTTCAATTTATACGGAGAACTCAATTCTGAGTTGAACTTGGATTATCTGGAAGTGAACTTCTTCCAAGCAGGAAATAACGTGGGGAGCTCCAATTACTTTTTGAGTGCCACGAGTATGGATTTGGTGGAAATCGGACCAATAAGTCTGCCTTCAGATGTATTGGGCGCACTGAGCATGCATTTGACCTTTTATAACAGCAGCTCTTTACCTTTACGCTGTGTGTTTGAGCTTACTGTGGTGGAGTAGTTCTTAGTCTTCGAGTTCATCTTCAAGCATCCAAAGGCTTTCTTGCATTTCACCTGCGGCTTTGTTGTTTTTCTCTGATTTGGCCAAGGCGATGCCGCTATCGAAGACATCTTTAGCTTCTGAAAAACGCCCTTCTTCAAAAAGCCACATGCCCAATTGATGATAAGCCCCTAGATAGTCGGGTTGCTCTTTGAGCAAGGCAAGTGTTTTGTCAATGGCTTCTTTCACATTTCCTTCTTTTGCTAACTCAAGAGCGAAGGCGTAGTTCAAGAAGGCGTCTTTAGGTTGCTCCTGAAGCATTTCGTTCAACAATTCTTTACGCGTTTTCATCGATGGCCCAAAAGATAATGCGTCGGTCGTCGCCGGCACTAATTAATACTTGACTTGCTTCATCCCAGAAGAGGCAATTGATGGAATGGGTATGCATGTTCACTTTTGGTTGGGAAACACGGTGCAAAACATCCATACTCTTTAAATCCCACAAAGCGAGGGTTTTATCTCTACTTGCCGAAACAAGATAGGTCTTGTTGATTACCTGAAGGTCGTAAATTCCAAAGTTGTGCGCCGGAATGGCCAATACTTCTTCAAAGGTATTTTTGTGCCACAAACGCAGGTGTCCGTCTTTCCCTCCCGTAATTATCAAGGGTTTATTGGGGTGATGAAGCAGACAGAAAACGCCGCCTTCATGGGCTTTCCATTCTGCTTTTGTGTTGAAGTAAATGGGGTCGAGCACGCTTGCCATACCGTTACTTTGACCAATAAATACATTTCCGTCGTCCAGCAACTCAATGCACCTGATTTTGGATGGATGAAGCGGTATGCTTCT
>JAQWFN010000089.1 GCA_029238785.1 Flavobacteriales bacterium
TAGGTTCCAAAGCGGTGCTCACCCATCAGTTCGTGCTCTTGCGGAGATTCAGACAAGACCATTGGATTGAAGAAAGGCCAATTAATAAAGCTTATTTCGTGATATGAAACGTAGGACAAATCAAGGCTCGGCTTCAATACTGCTGTGGATTCTAAACCATAGGTATAGGTGAAATTAATGGTGGTGTCCCATCTGAATTGGATGAAATCATCGATGTCTCGCCATGTTTTTTCTTCGGGAGTCGAAAGTAAATCGTCGAAATATTGTTCAAGTTCTGCTTCTTCAAGAATTTGCTCATCCTCTTCGTCATCAATTGCTTCTTTGTTGATTCGTTTTCGGTATGCCTCCCATTTGTCGAGCCTTTCCTGTTTATAGAACTCGGGGTAGAAAAGCGTCATCATAAAATCTCTGGGAAGGTCTTCGCACATGAATAGCGCCTGGTTTCCTCTGGCTACATAATCGAGTAAGGCACTTATTTCGGAACTGTCTTGATACGCGCTTCGTCCAATAAAAACATAAAGTCCCTGCTTCTCTTGATTGAAGGCTTCTGTTTTTGCCGGGCTTTCTTCCAGCTCAATGAAGCTAATGTCCTCTCCAAGTTTCTTTTTTAAATAACGTTGAAACACAATGCTGCCATAAGGTTCATCTGTTTCCGGCTCGTAGTTTGGGATCCAGGATTGAAGCGTATTCAGCCAGTAAATAAAAGCAAAGATTCCAAGTACAATAACACCTAGAATCGACCAAATGATCACCTTAGCGTTATTGTTCCCCATGCTTCAGCTTGTTGATAAAACGTTCAAATTGAGGCTTGAGCAAATTGTATTCTTGCTCACCAATGAGGCTGTCGCCATACCAAATGCGCTCAAAGGAAAGGGTGATGGACGAGAAGTAAGCGCGGTACTGCAGCAA
This sequence comes from Flavobacteriales bacterium, assembly GCA_029238785.1. Taxonomy (GTDB): domain Bacteria; phylum Bacteroidota; class Bacteroidia; order Flavobacteriales_D; family Sanyastnellaceae; genus CALKGK01. The sequence goes on from JAQWFN010000089.1 coordinate 910, forward strand.
GTTCATTTCTCGAACATAATCGAAATTCGTTTTTTCTTTACGCCACTTGATGTGTGCGTTTTCTGAAAGGATTTTGATGATGATGAGGTAGTAAATTCGAACGGCCACTTTGTAGTCTTCCGCCTCGAGAGCTAGGCGAAGTGCTTTTTCTAGATCGGTTTCGTGGAAGTTTTCTTCAATGTCTTCTAGGCTAAACCCAAGATTTCGGCTCTTGAGTTTTCTTAGTGAACTGTCTTTTTGGGCTTTTATGATGATGAATATGATCAGCAATATCAAAACCAGCGATGCCAAGCCAATAAGCAGGGCAGACATAAAGGGTTCCGAGAAAAAGGACATGATGGCCTGCCACCAAGACATGTCGAAATCGTTTCTCAGCTCTTCCTCTTGATCTTCTTCCTCTTCTTCCTCCTCTTCGATCTCACGTTCTCCGTAATCTATGTCGCGGGTAATTTCTTTCCACTCGGCCTTACTCACTTCGTTTTGCGCCAGAGCAAAATCGCCCATAGATAGCCCAATTAACAAGCACAACAGGACTTGCTTCAAGGAGAAAAAGCAATTATTGTTCTTTCTCCAAGCCATACGCTCTGCGTTTAAATTGAACTTGTCTTACTTGAGCAATGAGGCCTTCTGCAGTGTTGATCTCAAGCGCGGAAAAGTAAAATAGCGAAAAAGCATGAACAAGGGGCATCAAGAAGAGCGAACACACACTGAGTAGAATAAAGCCATCAAGGAGGTAAACCAGATCGCGAGACCAAGAAACACCGCCACCAATTTGCGAACCTAGGATTTGAAAAACCAGGTAAAATAATGGAGCACCAGCAATGGTGATGCCCAACCAAGACACCATTCCAACATTGAAGAACAGACCAAGGAGTCTTCCCCAAAGACCCTTCATGAGTTTGAAGTAAGCAGCTAAACCGGAAAACATGTTCACCTTCCGCATCGATGAAAAGCTCATCCAAGAAAGCATAAAGGGCCACCAAAAAATGAGAGGAAGCGTAAACAGAAGGTTCAAGCCAAATTCATCTCCTTCGGGATCAAATACAAACATGGGTATACATAGTAATGCACTCGTAATAACACCGTTAATCAGATGGATGCTGAATTTAACTTCCAAATTGTTGGCTTTTGAAGCAATCGACATGGCCTTCATTAAAACCAAAGCGAGAGCGATAAAAACAAAAGCAAAAAGGACAGCACTCTCCCTGAAGGCAAAGAAATTATTAATGTCATCAAAAAACCAAAAAGAGTCGCCTAGCATTTCGAAAAGCCCGCCAGACATGAAGGAACCAGCGTCAAATAAGTCTAAAAAATGGGCTCCTTTAACGAGGTAAAGTCCAATAATTAAACTTGCCCCCACCAGGGTAGACCAAAGTGAGAGTTGTGGGAGCAGTTTGGTAAATGATTTCCACGTGAGGTTGGCAATTTCGCTCACTCTTAGGAGTCGGTTTTCAATGTGCTTCTCTTCATCTTCAATCAGTGATTCTTGCTGAGCAATGGGCACTGTTTTGCCTTGTTTGTAACGGAGCCATGGGTAGTAAACAAAATACAGTAAGACCACTGCTGCAGAGAGAAGGATGAGTATGCCGCGCGAAAGGTCGAGCAAGACTTGGGCAACTTCATTATCGGCAACAGAGAAACGCGTCATGAAGCCTTCAATAAATCCGGCTAGAACCAGGAATGCACTCACTGCAATCATTATTTTCATGGCGTGTCGGGCAGAGCGAATCAAGGCCTGCGACCTGGTGAAGCTTCCGGGGGTAACTAAGCCGCTGCCCAAGACCAATCCGGCTGCCCCAGAAATGATGATCATGGAAAGTTCAATGGTGCCGTGAAGCATCACCGCTAAAAAGGCTTCACTCCCCAAGTCCTTATCAACAAAAAACCACATGAACGTACCGAACATCACAGCGTTGGAGAAAATAATGAATACACTGCCGATTTCGAAAATTAGTCCGGCAATAAAACAGTAAAAACTCACCATAATGTTGTTCCAAGCAATGCGAAGAAACATGTTCAAAGGTGCTTCTTGTGCATATACGGCCATGGGGTTGCCCTCTTGAATATAGCCTTCGGTTTTCTCAACGTAGTAGTCGCTAAGAATAATGTTGGTGAATTCAGGATTGTAAATGGTAGAGAATATGCCAATTGCTGTTCCCAGCACAAATACGAGGAAGGAGATTAAAAGGGGTCTTCGAGCGAAAAAGAGTGCGTCAGGAATTTCAGCCGTCCAAAACTTCAGAAAAGCACCCTTTTGTCGTTGTCGGTTGTTGTAAATTTTTTGATAAACCCGTTGAGATAGGCCGTTCAAATAAACACGAACAGAACGATTGGGATAATAGGTTCTACTAAAAGACAGGTCGTCGGTTGTTTCAATGAAGAGCTTGCTCAGTTGATCAGGGTCAGCATCTTTTTCTCGAAGCGTTTGCTCAAAGTCGCGCCACTTTTCTTTGTTTTTACCGATAAAATCGGTTTCACGCATGGGTTCTTATTCGTTTTTTTAAGAGTTTAGCAATATAA
>JAQWFN010000098.1 GCA_029238785.1 Flavobacteriales bacterium
CAAGGAAATGTATTTGAAGGTGAGACTTACAGAACCACATTCAATACATCACAACTTGAAAGCGGTATGTACACCATTCGTTTGGCATCTACAACAAGTGCGAAACACCAAAAACTCTCAGTACAGAAGTAAGCTTCTGATTAACTGAAAGCAATCATATTAAAATCCCCTCGCCTTCATTGGTGAGGGGATTTTTGTTTTACACTTATTCTTGATCTTGTGAGGTGAAAACGAAACATCGATTCGGGTTAATTGGATAACATTGGGCGACTTAAATGGATAAGGACTAAACTCGAGATCGCTTCACCCAGAAATAAACTCAGGCGACTTAAATGGATAAGGGGAAGGCCTAAGTGCGGTTGAATTAGAAAAGTATTCTGGCGAACTAAATGGATAAGCGCTAAACTCGAGATCGCTTCACCCAGAAAAATACTCCGGCGACTTAAATGGATAAGCGACAATGGACAAGAAGCTCTAGCTTCATACCAAGAAAGGATGTTGATGTCGGACAAGCATAGATCTTTGTCTTGATTACATCAATCTTCTCGGGAAATAGGCCTGGCGAATTATTTAGGCGTTCGAAGCCTTTTGTAAAGCTTGATAGCGATCGTGAGCAAAATGGCCACCCCCAAAATTCCTACAACACCATAAATCCAATTGATGGAGTTCTTTAGGATGATGAGAAAAACAACAGCAATTAGAATCACCGTCGGCACTTCATTCCACACGCGAAGTTTCATGCTGCTCAAGACGAGAGCACTTTTTTGAAATCGTTTTTGAATAATCACCAAGTAAACCTGGTAAACGTATAGAAGCACCACAAATGAGAGCTTCACATGGATGTATCCTTGTTGAAGTAGGGATGGGTTAAGCACAAGCATCCAAGTTCCAAAAATCAGGGTTAAAATCGCACTTGGGAGGGTTATGGCGTTCATCAATCGCCTTTCCATGATCTTATACTGTTCATGAAATATTTCTTTGGCAGGTGATTCCATATCCGCACTCTCTCTGTGGTAAACGAACAATCGAACAATGTAAAACAAGCCCGCAAACCAGGTAACCATGAAGATGATGTGCAAGGCCTTTAAAGAATCATAATTCATGTGCTAAAATTACAAAGGAGTAGGGCTTATGCATCATGCTTGACCTATCTTTGCGCAAAGTTTTTAAACATGAGATCAAAAACAGCGAAAGAAACCTACTGCCAAACAGCCAAAATAGTACTGCCTAACGACACCAATACCCTTGGGAACCTCATGGGGGGTCAGCTCTTGAGCTGGATGGACATTAGTGCCGGTATCTCCGCTCAACGCCACTGCAGAAGGGTGGTGGTTACTGCTGCTGTGAACAATGTAAGTTTCGATAAGGCCATCAATCTGGGTGATATCGTGACCATTGAATCAAAAGTATCTCGTGCCTTTTCAAGTTCCATGGAGATCTACCTCGATGTTTTTGTTGAAGACCATTCGAGTGGTAAACGAACAAAATGTAACGAGGCCATTTACACTTTCGTTGCTGTTGATCAAATGGGAGCCCCAATCCAAGTTCCAGAACTTATTCCTGAAACGGAAGAAGAGATCAAAAGATATGATAGTGCTTTAAGAAGAAGGCAGTTGTCTTTAATTCTCGCAGGGAAAATGAAGCCTGAAGACGCTACGGAACTCAAAAAGATTTTTGCTTAATCGCCTTTATGGCTGAAACGATGCGATCTGCGGAGATGCTGGTAATGCATCGTGTTTCGCCTTTGCCATACTTGCAACGATCGCCGAGTTTACTGCACGGACGCTTGGGGTGGTTTTCAGGCTCGATGATTACATTCAAAGCCTTGGGTTGGTAGGGCGACATCTGTAAAGCCGGAGAGGTACATCCCCAAACACTGATAATGATTTTGTTGAAGGCCGATGCGATGTGCATGAGTCCGGTGTCTCCCGTCACCACAAGATCGGCATGCTTCACATAATAAGCAGATTCATGTAAAGAACATTTACCGGCCAGGTTTTGAACATGATCGTGTCCTTTTTCTAAGGCTTCCCCAAGCGCAGCTTCTGCCTGTCCACCAAGAAGAACAAGCTTGCTGTTGGTTTTCTTTACGATTTCGCTCCACTGCGCTTCACTCAATTGTTTCCCCTCATGCGTTGCGCCTAGAACGAAGGCGCTATATGCTTCTGAAGGAGCTGCTTTTTGTTCAAGTTCTTTTGGTAGGTAATATTCCAAACCTTTCCCATCTGGCTTCACACCGAAGGGCGCTAAAGTGTTCAAGTATCGGTCAACCACATGCTCCTTTGGGTCGAGTTTATTGATTCCAAAGCGAACCAAAAGCCATTTTTCCCAGTTGCGCTTTTCAAGAGTGAAGTCGAGCATCTTTAGTTTCCGCTTTACCATGGCGCTGCGAACGTTGCGATGGAGGTCAACCACATAATCAAACTCCAGGGCCAATAACTCAGGAAGCACCTCTCCAGTGGCTTTTTCGATGGTATGTACGGTATGAATTCTTGGGTTGTGCTCGAGAATGGCTTTCATAGCTGATTTGGTGAGGAAATGAATTTCAACTTCACCATCGAGTTGTGTTTCTAGCGCTCTTAAGACGGGTGTTGTAAGTACAATGTCTCCTATAGAACTGAAACGAATAACTAGAACCTTAATCTTCTCTTGCATGCCATCGACTTCTGAGGAGCGAAGTTAATTCAAATCTTCAAAGTGCTACTTTTGCAGCATGAACTTAATTGATACACACGCCCACCTTTACGCCGAGGCCTTTGATGAAGATCGCAATGAGATGCTTGATCGCGCTAGGGCTGAAGGAGTGAGTGCTTTTCTTTTACCAAACATCGACTTGGCATCTTTGGAAGGCATGATGGATTTGGTGAAGAACAACAGCGATTGTTACAGTATGATTGGACTCCATCCTTGTCATGTCGAAGCCAATTACAAAGAAGTATTGGCGGTGCTAAAAGCAAAACTCAACGAAGGATCACATGTTGCTGTTGGCGAAATTGGGATAGACCTTTACTGGGACAAAACCTTTTTACAAGAGCAGCAGGAAGCGCTGAAAATTCAATTGGAATGGGCCAAGGAGTATGATTTGCCATACGTTATCCACGCTCGAGATTCTTTTGATCAGATTTTTGAGGTGATGGACGAAGTGAATGATGATCGCCTGCGGGGTGTGTTTCATTGTTTCACGGGTGATGAGTCACAAGCCCAACGTATCATTGATTATGGCGATACCTATCTCGGCTTGGGCGGTGTCTTAAGCTTCAAAAAAACACACCTCAGGGATGTTTTACCAAGCATTCCAAGAGAGCGCTTGCTGCTTGAAACAGACAGTCCTTACCTCGCTCCCAGTCCGCATAGAGGGCAACGAAACGAATCAGCCTACGTGAAGATTGTTGCACAGGTAATGGCAGATAGCTTAGAAGAACCGCTTGAAAAGATTGCCGACCTCACCACCGCGAATGCAAAACGACTGTTTCGAATAGCTTAGAAATGTATATTCGTTGAATATTTTAGTTCAATAAGACACAGCGCTATTGCGTTTGAAAAAAGAGCATGACTTCAATTCTATTAATATATACCGGAGGCACCATTGGAATGATGGAAGACCATGAAAGTGGAGCCTTGATTCCCTTTGATTTTCAGCATTTAGCAGATCAAGTGCCAGAATTGAAGCGCTTTGATGTAAGCTTATCTGCCGAGGCTTTTGATGAAGTTGTAGACAGTTCTGACATCAAAATTGATCACTGGCAGCGCATTGCCCGCTTGATTTATCGACGTTATGATGAATTCGATGGCTTTGTGATTTTACATGGAACAGATACCATGGCATATACCGCTTCAGCCTTGAGTTTTATGCT
>JAQWFN010000101.1 GCA_029238785.1 Flavobacteriales bacterium
TCTAACATGTCTTCATCGTCTTCTTCGTAATACCACTTGATGAGCACATTGCTACCAACACTTTCAAGCTTCTTAAAAACATCCAAAATGCACTTAGAAGAGGAGGTGTTGAAGTATTCTAGTTTGATGCTTACAACAGTATTCTCTTGAGGACTTTGCGCATAAGCACCAATCCAATCAATTAAAGGCTTGTAAAACTCAATCGAGTTTTCCGGAATTGAACGTCCTTTAATTAATAAAGTCCCAGTTGAATGAAAAAATTCAACGGTGGGTGTTTTAGGAGTTCCTTCTATTTTAATGTCTTCCATATCGCAATGCCAATTTTCCCGAAGGCAGTTAAGGTTTGTCTAATTAACCAATTTATACAGATAAAGTGTCTATCTGATCGACTCACCTAGAACAAAAGTCTATTTTTGAGTCGACAATCAAAGTTAGCAATGAATTTCTATTTACAAGGACTAATTGCTGTCAGAATATTCTCAAAGTAATGTCAATAAATAGCTCAAAAGATAATTGGTTCGGTGAATGGTTTAATTCGCCCTATTATCATCTCTTGTACAATTACAGAAATGAAGAAGAAGCTAAATCGTTTATCCAGCGTTTGTGCGAACTGGAGGAGTTAAAGGGCAACAAACGCGTTCTTGATTTAGCTTGTGGTAAAGGCAGGCATTCAAAAACACTTCATCAGCTTGGTTATGACACAAGTGGAGTAGATCTGGCACCAGAAAGCATCAAATCAGCTAAAGAAAGCGCTTCAAAAGAAATACACTTTGAAGTGATGGACATGAGGAAGTTGTCTTTTCAAAAACACTTTGATATTGTTTTCAATCTTTTCACAAGCTTTGGCTATTTTTCTGACACAGCGGATAATCAAAAGGTCATTCAAGAAGTGAGCTCAATTCTTCATCCGAAAGGGCTTTTCTGTATTGATTTCCTTAATGCTGATTTTGTGAAATCAAATTTAGTGGCTCAAGAAGAAACTTTTAGAACATTAGAAGCTCGAGAAATCAAGTTCAATATCACCAGAAAAATTAAAGAAGGGTTTATTTTGAAAGACATTGCGTTTGAAGATGGAGAACAAAGCTATCATTTTCAAGAGCGCGTTCAATTCATTCAATCGCATGATTTCATTCGTTGGCTGACGGAATTCAACTTTGAAATTATTCATACTTTTGGCGATTACCTTCTCAATCCATTTTCAGTGGAACAATCTCCACGCTTTTTAGTTGTTGCAAAGAAGAAATGAACGAAATTTTAACTCACGCAGGTGTATTGCTGCTCTCTGCAGTTATCGGAGCTTTGGTTGTTATTGCCTTTGGTAAACGTATAACTGGAGCCTTCAAACTTTTACTCACCTTCAGTGGAGCTTACTTAATGGGGATGATCTTTTTTCATCTTGTTCCTGAAGTTTTTGTAGACGGTAACCCTTACTTGGGATGGTATGTTATTGGTGGATTTATGATGCAATTGCTTTTGGAATACATGTCACAAGGAGCTGAGCACGGACACATTCACATTCATCCTGAAGCGAATGGTGGTAAGGGGAAATTCCCCATTGCTGTTTTTATAAGCCTGTGTTTGCACGCTTTGATTGAAGCCATGCCACTGGGAACACATCACCACCACGATCACGATCATAGCCATGCTTTACTTTGGGGCTTGGCCATTCACAAGCTTCCTATCGCTATTGTATTGATGAGTATGTTTGTTGGTTTAGGCAATAGCATGAAGCGTTCTTTTTTCTTGCTGATGATCTTTGCGCTAATGGCGCCCTTAGGTATGTTTATTTACAGCGGAATTGAAGCGAGTGAAATTGGAGATCCAACGATGCTCTTTAGTGCTGTAAACGGTATTTTGATTGGTATTCTGCTTCACATCAGTACAACAATCATCTTTGAGTCAAGTGATGGGCACCGTTTTAATTCATTGAAATTGCTAACGATTGTAATTGGAATTGCCTTGAGCGCTTTGAGTATTCATGCACATTAATGCGAACTACTGGAGGCCATTATTGTAACTTCTGAGGATGTTTTGCGTAAACGAGGGTAACTTACCAATACCTAACCACCCGTGAAACGTTGTAAAGTCAGAATCAATCTGCGCAAATTTGAGTGCATCGAAATGTATAAGAAGAATTATACCTTCAAAACATTCAACCATTGCCTTAACTAAATTGCCTCACAAAGGCTAATTCCTTCGTTGTTCTTATGATTAGTGATTCATCAGGCTCGCAGACATTTGCAAGGCCTCATTGAGGATCTTAGGATCAATTCCGTGAGCAAGATCATTTCTCTCCATCCAAGAAATTACATTTTCCGTGGCCATATTGCCCGTTAATGAGTCTGCCGCCATCGGACAACCACCAAATCCTTTTAAAGCACCATCCATTCTTCTGCAGCCTGCCTTGTAGGCGGCGCTTACTTTCTCCTCCCAAGTATCAGGAGTAGTGTGAAGATGAGCGCCGAATTCAACTTCGGGAAAAGCAGGAATTAAATCTTGAAACAGAGCAGTGATGTTTTGTTCATTTGATACCCCTATCGTATCGCTTAAAGCAAGAATACGGACGTCGAGTTCGCGGTAGAGTTTTTCCGACCATTGCAGGGCGATGTCTGGATGCCATAGATCGCCATAAGGATTTCCAAAGCCCATTGAGATGTAAACCACCAAACGCTTGTCGTACTTCAAACACAAGTTTTGAATTTCTTCAACACGAACTAAGCTAGCTTCAATACTAGAATTGGTATTTCGTTGCTGGAAGGTCTCAGAAATTGAAAAGGGAAATCCTAAATAGGAAATCTCATCAAAGGCACAAGCATCAATAGCTCCTCGAGTATTGGCTACAATAGACAAGAGCTTCGATGGTGTATTACTTAGATCAAGCCCTTTTAAAACTTCACTGCTGTCTGCCAGCTGAGGAATGGCTTTCGGTGAGACAAAACTACCAAAGTCAATGGTGTCAAAACCTGCTTCTAGTAAAAGATTGATGTAGGCAATTTTCTTTTCAGTTGGGATAAAGGTTTTTATTCCCTGCATCGCATCTCTAGGGCATTCAATCAGTTTCATGATGTAAAGGTAAGGCTTGTAGGACAAATCCCACTATCACAAACCGCCACAATCCTACAATCCAAGAAGATCAATTCGTTCATCTTTACCTCGTACTATCGGCAAATAAAATGAAAAGAATCCTACTAATAGATTCCGATCAGGTAACTTCTGAATTAACAAAGAAGTACTTGGAGGACTTTGGCTTCGAGGTAAAACTCGCAGTTAATGGCAAACAAGCTTTAGATCAACTCAATTCTGAGGGAACTGATTTAGTGATTTCTGAAATTAATTTCTCTGGATTAACTGGCTTCGATATTCTGCAACTCATGCGAAAATGCATGATTAAGGCACCAATGGTTTTCTTTACTTCTTCAGACGATGCAGTAACAGAGTTGGAAGCACTTTCTTTGGGAGCAAGTAAGCTTATTTCCAAGCGAAAAGACTTTATCAACCTCCCTCATATTGTTAGCGGTTTATTCGCATCAACACAAAATATGGTAGCGTAACCAATTGAAATTGAATACGTATACGGTGGTAAGTGCTTTTGCACGACAAGAATGTCGAACTAGCATCACCCACTATTATGACTATTCAAGAATTTAGCCAGTTACCGCTTGATGAGATGACCAATTATCTTTGGGATAACGGTGTTTGTATTTCTCAGCGTAGATTCAGCAAGCTCAACGTGGTTTGCATTTTTCAAATCGACACCTTCTTTGTTGAAGCTACCTATTCTTCGCAAGACAATAGGGTAGAAGTAATTCAACCCATTATCGAACTTAGAGAATGGGAAGCTTACGTCGATTGTTTACTCCGAAATGAGCTTTATACAAGCTAGTCTTGGTTGTTAGATAAATTAAAACTCTTCCTTTCCCAGTAGATTGTGCCATTTCTCAAGGCACATTCAAATGGCATAAAAAGCATCGTGTCTGTTTCCACAGCAATCATTTTTAAGTCTATTCCGTAGTACTTCTCCCAATTTCTTTGAATTTGGCTGCTTTCAAACGCACTCTTTTCTGAACTTATTAGGATACCTTCTTTATTATTTTGTATGATGAAGTGTTTATCTCCATTTTTTTGAATGAGCAATGAACTTTTGTGTTGTAAGTAGTAATCTACTTTCATCGCTAAAACAAAAAGCAGGCACAAAGAGGAAAACAGGAGCACCTGAGTGAATCTCTTATTGGAGGCATGAATTTTAGTGGAATGAATGAGGACTGCAATCATTGCGAAACCAAGAATTGAAATCCATAAACGAGGATGTAAGCCTTGTATCAATGCATTGGGCAAAGAAATAATGAACTCATTTATTCGAAGTGTCCATTCACTCAAAAAAGAAATCAATTCATAAAGTAGCTCGAATTGAAGTCCAAGTTCATTTAAAACAATCAAGCCCATTAGCAGATAAATAATCACCACAAGTAGAGGGGCAACGATTAAATTACTCAGCAGGAAATAAGTGGGAAACTGATTGAAGTAGAACAAACTCAAAGGGAGCGTTGCCACTTGTGCAGCCATAGAAACGGCAAGCCCATCTCTAAGGTATGTGCTCAGTCGATATTCACTGTTCCAACAAGATTGGAAAACGGGCATCAATAAGAAAATCCCCACCACGGCGGAATATGAAAGTTGAAAACCTACATTTCCAAGCCAAGAAGGTTCGATTAAAAGAAGGATGAAAGCAGAAGCGCAAAGGACATTGATTTTCTGGTGATTCCCCCTTAAGCTGGGCGCCCACAGAAAGAAACTAAACATCACAGCTGCCCTGCAAATCGAGGGACTCAAACCGGTGAAATAAGCGTAAGTCCACACCAGGATACTTGCTCCAATTCGAGTAAGAATAATGGTTTTAAGCCACAACTTTGGAATGGACTTCAAGAGCATTAAAGGCAGCGCTGCAACAAGACCAACGTGCAGGCCTGAGACAGCCAAAATATGCATCAAACCGCTAGATTGGAAACCCAGTTTTGTAGCGCGGTCCAAGTCACTTTTTTCGCCAGTGAGCATCGCAAGAAAGAGTCCTTCTAGCTCATCAGGAAAGGGGGTAAGATGTGCTTTGAGTTTTCGAAAAAGTGATGTTTTAAGTGTGCTTTTTGCCTCATTACCTGGAAGGTGAAGATAAGATGATAGAAAGGCATGTTTGAAAATCGATTGACTTCTTCGGTATTTTTCTTGGTCAAAATCCCCAGGATATGCAGCTTTTTCGAAATTCAGCCAAACGGCTTTAAAAACAAGTGTGTCTCCTGTTCTTAATGAAGATGGTTTTTTGATGTGAAGCAGGAAGCACGAATCTGGAGCATTGAGGTTCAAAGATTTCCAATGCTGCCAGTTTTCATTTTCCCGCTCAAGCTCTAACAGAATTGATTGTGTGAGCTCTATTTTCTCTGAGCTGTGCATATTAGTGGCTTGTTCAGTTCGGAAGAACGCGATTAATTCGAAACAAGAAATGGCAAATAAGAGCCCCAAACCACCAATTAGGGTTCGCCTTTTAGGTTCTTGGAAATAAGCATGAATGGCGAAGTAGGCGCAGATGACAAGAAAGGTCCATTCGCCAAAAAAGCGCCAAAGGAGGTAAGTAATGAGCAAACGAAGAAAGGGCATGCTGTTCCACATGCACGCAATTTGAATTAAAATAAAAAGCCCGTGTGATTGACTTTATAATTGCTCGTCTTTCTTTTGTGCTTGAATAAAAACGCTTTGATCGAGTTGGCTAAAGAACTTTTTACCCTTTGCGAAGTAGGCAATTAGAATGCTACTTTGGTATAGTCCTGTTCTGTTGGGATGATTTCTAGCTGCCTTTTCAATCTTGCGTTTTTTGCACATCAAGGGCAAATTTCGATAGAAGGAGAAGTGTGCTTTTAAGACAGCTAGGGTATAGCTAAAGTTCCCTTCAAAAAGGAAACGCGTACCGGCAATTCCGTCTAAAACCATTCGTTTGAGCAGTGCAAAGAAAATGGGCTTAGTGAATTCATTTTTCAAGAACATATACAGGTTGTTCCTGAAATTCAGGTAGGTTTTAAAGGGATTGATTTTATTCAAGGTTCCGCCACCAACATGATAAACAAGGGCTGTACCACAAGCGCCAATTTTATAGCCGCGATTTTTCATTCGCCAGCACAAATCAATTTCTTCCATGTGGGCGAAGAAGTCTTCATCCAAGCCACCGCACTCATGATATACTTCTGAACGAACAAAAAGAGCAGCCCCAGATGCCCAGAAAACCTCTTTGTTTTCGTTGTACTGACCTAAATCTTTTTCGTGGGTGTCGAAAATACGACCGGCGCAAAAGACAAATCCATCACAATCCATAAAGCCACCAGTAGCTCCTGCATATTCAAAATGGTCTTTATGGTGGTAACTGAGCACTTTTGGTTGACAAGCAGCTAAATTGGCTTCTTGCATGAAGTCGAGCACAGGAGCAAGCCAGTTTTGGGTTACTTCTACATCAGAGTTGAGCAAAACATAGTGTTTGGCTTTGATTTGGGCGAGGCCCATGTTGTAGCCTTTTGAGAAGCCGTAATTGATATCGAGTTGAAGAGTTTGCACATCTTCTAAGGTGGCCAAATAAGCCATAGAGTCATCGGTGGAGGCGTTGTCAATAACCCACACATCCGCTATTTCCTTGCTGTATTCTAGTACTTTAGGTAAGAAAGTCTGAAGGTAATTCAGACCATTCCAATTTAAAATAACAACTGCTGTTTCTTTCACTCCAACGCTCGATTTCTACCTAGGATTGTAGAACAAATCTTCGAGTTCATCGCCTGAAAATGTGTCGCGAGCACCGGATCTGTTTCTGCTACTTTCCGAACTGCTAACTTCGACATTTTTTGTGCGCATTACCACTGGCCAGTCGTTATTTTGAACTTCACCAAGCATATCAGAGTGAAGAAGCACAAAATCTACCCCAACAGACTCTCTCGAATAGAAAAGAAAACGTTTGTTGTTGAACTGATTGATCTTGTAATAATGCCAGATTTCATAAGGCAAGACGTTCACAGGTTGATAGCGTTGGACAATTGTATTTGGTGGTCCGTATTGAAGGTAAACTCTACCGCGATCCGTTTGGTAACCTTTCATAATACGCGTGCCATAAGCGCGGTTCACGAATTTCACCTGTTCCAGATAATCATTCCAAGCTTGTTCTGGATTGCGCTCATCACGTTTACACCAGAAATAGTAGAAGTACTTCTGCAAGGTGGCTAAATCAGCAAGCTGCATTTGATTTTGCACGGTGCTTCTTTCAAGGTTAGTTGAAATAGGATGACAACTATTCAAGTACTCCACGAGGCTGTCTCTATCGTTATACTTGACCACGAAAGTTTGGTCGATGTTAATAAGAGCGATGTTTTCTTCGTTGGCTACTTTAAGGAAGTTATTTCGAGTGAAACTGATTCGCTTACTCACCATGGGTTCGTTCATTCTGTTGCGAGCTTCTACAACCAAATCATATCTGCCTGTAGGAAGATTAGCGATGTCTAACATGTGCAACATGGGAATTACCGCATTCACCTTTGCACGTTCGAGTTTTTGGAATTCACCAACGGCAACATCTTGACCTCTTTCTGCAATGTAGTACGTTAACAAAAACATGCTGTCTTGAAGTAGTGGTGATGTTCGGTAAAGCTCAGTGTAAAAGGCAAGAACGTTTTGATTGGAGGCGTAGTAGTCAGAAACATAAGGAATCATGTCGTAACCACTTTTGGTTAATTCGCTTGCTTCTTGTGCTTTTGAGAAGGCTTTGATCAGCATGATGTCGGAGAATTCCATGCGTGTATCTACAAATGCGAGCTCAAATTCTTGTTCCAGTTTCTGTTCCGTTATTTCAGGGCTAAAGAGGTCTTTTAAAGAAATTTCAATTTGATACTTCCCTGGCTTAAGGGAGAATCTTTGAACATCCATGAAATCAACCAAAGTGGTATCACTAACTTCTGGCGACTCAATGATGATTTTTCTGAAGTCGATGATGTTGCCATTTTGAGAAATGATGATGGTGCTTTCTATTTGAGATGATAGTACACCCGTGTTCAAAGTGGTGTACGAAACCGAACTTCCAACAAAAGATAATTGCGTCTCAACATAAGATTCACCACCTGGTAGATCAAATTTTTTCAAATCGAAGTAGGCTTCCATAGAAAAAACCGATCCCGATGCAAGGAGTGAGAAAAGGAGGAAGTTCAAGATTTTCAGCATGATACAGAATTTAGTGTTTGTCAAAGTTAAGAAACATTTGTGCGATCTTGAATTTCATTAAAAAATTTAGACCTGTGATGTTGATCTAAAAGAATAAATTGCCTTACCTTTGCCGCGGAGACGTGGCAGAGTGGTCGAATGCGGCGGTCTTGAAAACCGTTGTACCGCGAGGTACCGGGGGTTCGAATCCCTCCGTCTCCGCACTCAAAAAACCGATTTACATTCTTGTGAGTCGGTTTTTTTTTGGCACTTATCACCGCAATTCAATACGATTATCAATTCTTAGCATCTTTTTTTCTTTGTCTTGACGAAGAGGTTTTATCTTTTAAAACCTAGTCAACAAGGTATTTTTAGAATGTATCAAGAAAAAAACATGAATGATATCGCAAACAATAAGAAGTTCAATATTTATTTGCTACCAGGTATGGGGGCCGATGAACGCTTGTTTGATAAAATGGAAATTCATGGTGCTTGCTTGCATAAATTACGATGGTCTTTTGAACCTAACTGCAAAAGTTTAGCTGATTATACAGCACTCATTTCAGAACGTATCTCAACACAGAATAATATTCTCATAGGGAGTTCAATGGGCGGAATGGTGGCGGTGGAGATGTATAAAAATCGAAAAACTTCTTGACCTGTCTTACTTCTGTATCAGCATGTAAAGCCTATTTCCTGTTGCTTATTAATGCTTTAAATGCAATTAATACTGGGAGATGGTTTGCTAAGGATAGTTTATTTAAACTTCAATCGCCCGCAGCTACCTTCGTAGGCTGTCGGGATTCAAATGAGCGAGCTTTGTTTGATAAAATGCTTCGTTCTTAGGGCCCAGATTTTTTGCATTTTGTTGTTTATGCCACTAGAGCATGGGATCGAAAGGGCCGTCGATACCAATACTTCCAAATCATTGGACAGAAGGACCAGATTTTAAAACAAAACGAATGAATCAGGGACCAACAAGGTCTGATGCTGCTTATTTCCTGACTTTAGAACAAGTTAAAACCATTTCAATACAGATCAATAACTATATTAGCGCACTAACCTTTGACTTATTAGTTATGAAACCAAGCTTAACACTTCGTAATGCTTTATTAGGTGCAGCAGTACTGATCCTTGCAGCTTGTACCGTAAATCTGGAGTTTGAAATATTTTCCAGTGATCTTATTCACATCGCTCAGCAGAAAAATGAAGTGATCATGGTTAATGCCACCGTAAAGATGGATTATAGTGAAGAAGAAGCGGAGTCGGTAAAGAAGTTTATGAATGATAACTTCCGTGATGCGGGAAATTTCAAAGTAGTAGAAGAAGAATATTCTACTTTTCTTTTGGCCGAATACAAGTTGCCGATAGTTCATGCTGAAAACGAGGAATTTAAATCAGAACAAGATTTGATTACCGTAATCGTGAATGAAGCTGATACCGGTAAGTATTTGGTAGGGATTAAGTTTGATAAAGAACAGTACAAAGCCATGAACGTCTTTTCTCAGGAGAAGTTTTATTCAGACATCGATTTAAAGGAAAGTGAAATTCAGTTTGAGTTTAGAAGCGATAACGACGAAGAAATTCAAACATCTTGGCGAAGTGTTTATGTGAATAGTGAGGCTTATCCTATCAGAGGAAAGTTTCTTCTTCATAAGCGCGATAAGCTCATTGTTACCCTTTCAGATATTTTTAAAGAGGCCATGAAGAGTGAGGAGGATGTGATTTATTTTGGTGAAATGACCATTGTTCAATAAAGTTAAGTCAACATCAATCACTCAGTGCAGAATAAGATTTCATTTGGTTCAGGCAATTGCCTTAAGTTAAATTCATCTACCTTTGCAAAATTAAATTAAGGCTGTACATATCGTCCATTGTTGCGCTATTGCTAGTGCTGTTCATCAGCACTCCAGCAATCTATTTGCACAGTCATGAGGAGCATTTCGAAACACAAAGTCAGGGAGAACCTATTGATTATCTGGCGTTTACTTCAACTCATCACGACGATTCGTGTGAACTTTGTGATCTTGATTTATTAAGTCTTTTTGACGATGCCCAGCAGTTTGTTCTTCTCGATGCTCAAGCGTGGAGTGATAGACTTCCTCTTGCTTGTGTTGAGCGCTGTTTTATAGCAATCATTAGTACCTCTAGCCCTCGAGGGCCTCCTGCATGTTTGTGATTTAGAGTATTTAATCATGAACATGAATCATTTGTATGAGGCAATATGCTTGTTTGATCATTTTATTGGTCATCTCTGCTAGCACCCTTGCTCAAGATTTAGATTCCTGCTTCATCTCCATTCATGGTAAAGTCTTAGATGCACGAGAAGGTGTGCCTCTGGAGTTTGCGCATGTAAGTGTACATGTGGGCAATGAAACTCGCAATACTTATAGCAATGAAAATGGAGCGTATGCAGTAACTATACCTTGTGGTGATAGCTTATTTCTTCGGGTATCTTATTTAGGATACGTGAGTGATGAAGGTCGTTTTTCAGGAAAGAAAGACCTAGATCTCACGCATCGTTTGGCCTATTCCAATCAGCTTTTTGCACCGGTGCTTATCAAGGCGGGGCGAAGAACGACTCCTTTTGTTGATGAAGTGGAGCGGATTGTGTTGAATTCAATCGACCAAGCATCAAGTGTTGATTTTAGTGCAAGCAGCGCTATTCTACCAAGAGTAAGGAGAAAATCTTCGGGGTCGAATACAGGGAAACCGCTGATTCGAGGCTTTTATGGTGCTCGAGTTGCTTTACTGGTGGAAGGTCTTGGGCTCTCAAATCAGCAATGGGGTGAAGAACATGCACCAGAGCTGTTTCCAGCATTCTACAAAGAGATGCAATTGCTCGCTGATGCAGAACTTCTCCGGTATAGCTACGAAGGAATTGGAGGCGCCATTAACATGGAAAAGCGCATTCATTCAGAAGATAGCTTGATTCATTACGAAGCCTACTTTTCTCTAAGAGATCAAGACCGTAGGGGAGCAATGGGCTTCAACTTCTTTCAAAATAGCCCGAAATACAACTTGGCGTGGAGAGCTCAAGTTTTTATGAATAAAGGAGGTACACTTAAGACGCCAGATGGCTTTCTCAGTAACACGGGGAGTGAAAACAGGCATTGGTCTTACGATCTTAAGTTTTCGCCTAAGAACCATCAAATCGACCTGCACTTCACGCAATTCAAAACTCGCCTTGGTATTTTTCGAGGAGCCCATCTGGGTAATCTTTCCGATCTCGAGCGAGCCATTGAAAGCGATGAATTGTTAGTTAGAAGCGATTTCAGTTACAGTATTGGACTACCAAGACAAGAGGTTCTTCATGATTTTTTACGTTTAAATTACGGCACTAAGGCCTTGTTTCAAGGACAATTGTCATTTCAACTGGCCAGGCAGTTCAATCGCCGACAAGAGTTCGATTTAATTCGAGCTCGAGATGAAGACCTAGCAGCAATGGAGTTGAATAAAACCACCTGGAACACGTCACTCACTTGGGAAAAAAGTGTTTTTGAAAAGGCAAAGTTACATCTGGGCCTTCAAGGAGCGCACATCAAGAATACCAATGGGGCCATCATCTTCATCCCAAATTATTTAGAACGCCACTTGGGTTCCTTCTTGTCTTATGAGCACGAGCTAAATTCACTTTTTACCTTGAGCAGCACATTGAGGTATGACGCGATTCACCGAGAAGTCTTTCAGTTTCAGGATGGAGAGTTGAATCAATCGGAAAGGAACTTTGATCATTGGAGTGCTGCACTTGAGCTAGGCATCAGTCCATCTTCAAGCTTGAGCTTCCAATTGCAGTTATCGAGCATGTGGCGACCGCCTGCAATGAATGAATTGTTTGCCACTGGTTTGCATCATGGGGCTGCTGCCTTAGAGTTCGGGAATGAGGAATTGGAGCAAGAGGAGAGTTATAAATTGAATTTAAGCACAAGCTGGAACAATGAAAATTTGAAGATTTCAGCTGCGTTGTTTTATAACAGAATTGAGAATTTCATCTATCTCGATCCACGTGCCGAACTGGAGTTGACGATTCGTGGCGCTTTTCCGGCCTTTGATCAAAAGCAAGCTCTTGCACATTTTTACGGTGCTGAAGTTTGGGGTGAATATGCAATAGGCAAATGGAAGTTGACGGAAAGTATTTCTGTGGTTGAAGCTAGAAAGAACGGAAATGAGGCTTTACCTCAAATTCCGCCATTTCAATTGAGCCAAAGACTACATTATTCATGGTCAACAAAACAAAAGCCTCTTGGTTTTCAGCTAGAACATCAATACACAGCAGCCCAAAATTTTTTCGACCCTGCTCTTGAAGTAGCTCTGCCGCCATCAGCGTTTCATTTATTCAATGCTGCAATTGATTATGAAATCAACAGCGCGAAGATGCTTTGGAGTTTTCAGTTAGGTGTACAGAACATCTTCAATCTTCGCTACTTCGATTACTTAAACAGACAGCGCTTTTTTGCTCCTGAATTGGGGCGACAAGTATTTATATCACTAAAAGTCAATTATTAAAAATCAATCATTAAACATTAAAATTATGAAAACAACAAAGTTTTATTTACTCGCTCCTGTATTTTTATTACTTCTTATAGGATGTGCCAAAGATGAAGAAGAGTTAGCTACTCCTCCTGTTAATAATGAAGAGGAGTTGATTACCACCTTTATTCTAAACTTAGAAAATAGCACCGATAGCACCGATACACATCAAGCTAGCTTTCGCGATGTTGACGGTCCTGGAGGTGAGGACCCCGTTTTAGAGAGCAATTTGGTGCTTCAAAGAAACGCTACTTACAATGGAGCAATAAGCGTTTTGGACGAATCAGGTGATGAAATAGAAGACATCACCATTGAAGTAGAAGAGGAAGGCGCAGAGCATTTATTCTGCTTCGACTTTGATGGAATAACAGGTGTAAGTGTTGCTTATGCAGATAGCGATGGCATTTATGGTATTGGAATTTTATCTTCTTGGATTGGTGAAGAGCTTGGACAGGGAACCGTGAGCATCACCTTAAAACATCAACCTGGAGTAAAGGATGGAACTTGTGAACCTGGTGAAACCGATATTGAAGTTAGTTTTCCAATAGAAATTATTGAATGAGCTTTTGATGAATGCTTAAACAATACCTCGGATTGATTACCTTCACAGCTACCATGGAACGAATTCTTATTTACACAGGAAATTTTTATGCCGATACCATTAATGTTAGAACGGCACTCGGCGTAAGAGAAATACCTTTTATTGTTGAGGACGAGTACACCGCAGCTTTGGGCTATGGAAGCGCTATGGGTGGGATAAAGATTTTTGTAGAAAAGGAATTTTACATCGAAGCAGTGAATGCCTTCCTCGAAGACCAAATCATTTCAGAAGCCGATGCCAACGCGGCTTTAGAAGGTTGGGTTTGATTAGGAAAAACATACCTCAGAGTGTAGCTTAAAACCTACCCTTAATGTAAGTAAAGTCTGCATTGTTTTCTTAGGTTTTTAGCTCAAACCTTTGATAAATGCAGACTTTCTTTGTTTTTTGTTGATGAATGATCTTGATATGTATTGTTATCATGAAACTTGAAGGCGTGTGATTACGTTCAATTGAACAAAACAATTCAACATGAAACCCTTCTTTACACTAGTATTAGCAATGAGCGCTTTAGTGTGCTCTTCCCAACTAAGCAATCCACCTTCGTTGTTTGTGATCCTTCAATCGGGCGACACTGTTCTTGCTCAAAACGTAGCATATGTTCACCCCATCTTGAAAACACCTCAAATTTTGGCCGACAATCGCGGGTTCAAGCCAGCGGAAATTTCGAAATTTAAGACAGCACACGGACTATTTGCCGTTATCCCAGATGGAAAGTCAGAAGACCTGTATGCAATGAGAACCTATTCCGGAACCCTCAGTATTTATGAGGCTGTAGATATTGATCCCTACGCAGGAACAACAATTTCAACTTCTGGAGAAACTACGAACGCTCAACCAGATGAACTGGCAAAAGGACAAGTTATCGATTCTTACACCAAGAACGATGGTCAACTTCAGCGCGCAAATTATGCCAATCTGAGATTGGACGTTCGAGATAATTCTGAAGCTGTATCAGAATTAAAACGATTTAGAAAATTACAATGGTTACAACGAGGAATGATTTCGGGAGGAGCTGGCATGCTTGCAGGCGGTTTGATATCTCAAACGGGAGTTATTCAATTTAATCCATTAATGGTTGCAGGAGCAATTTTAGGAGGAAGTAGTTTCTTTCTTCAGGCACCAAAAGAAGACGCCATGTGGAACACCTTTGACATTTATAACGGAAAGCGTTAATTTATCCATTAGAAATAAGTTACAAAAAGGGCCTTGGTTACTACCAAAGCCCTTTTTCTATTCATGTATATCGTTTGCATTCTTGATTCTTTTTAAATCAAGGATTATTGCTTACCCTTTGAAAGTAGATTTTGCACTTAAAGTTTTACTTCTTTTTAAATGCCTTAATAGCATTTTTCGAGAAGTCTGAAAGCACCAATTCACCGCTCATAGCTGCACGAGTGCTCAATAATACATCCCAGTTCTCGGTTCCTTCCCAGAAGATTTGCTTGAGCATTCGCATGGCTTCAGGGTTTGATTTAGAAAGCTTTGTAGTTAGTGCATCGATGGCTTCATCCATTTGAGCAATATCTTCAAAAAGCTCGGTGTAAAGTCCTTTCTCACGTGCCCATTCAGCACTTTGCCATGCTGTAGCATTTATAGCGAGTTGACTCATTGCTGAAACGCCAATTTTACGTTGTACGGCCGGACCAACAACAAAAGGACCAATTCCCACTGCTAGCTCACTCAATTTTACTGAGGCATGTTTTGTAGCGAAACAGTAATCAACTGCGCTTGCTAAACCAACACCGCCACCAACAGCTTTTCCTTGAACCCTGCCGATGATCAATTTAGGGCACTTTCTTGCCGCATTAATTACGTTTGCGAAACCAGAGAAGAAGATTTTACCCGTGGCTTCATCTTCAATGCTAATGAGTTCGTCAAAGCTAGCTCCAGCGCAGAAAGCTCTATCTCCCTCAGATTTCAAAACAATAAGTAAAACCTCATCGTTTTCTCCACAGCTGGTGATCTCATTGGCCAAAGCTTCCAGCACCTTACCTGGAAGACTATTGCTCAAGGGGTGATGAAATGTAATTGTTGCTATTCCTGATTCTAAGACGCTATTTACGCCTCCTTGTTCTGTTGGATTCATAGTATCAAATATAAAAAAGGCCCCACTAATGCAGGGCCTTGTCGTATGTTGTTGGGCTGATTATCTTTTTGTGATGTCTACATAGTCGCGTTTTGTAGCGCCTGTATAAACTTGGCGTGGACGACCAATAGGTTCCCCCATTTCTACCATTTCTTTCCATTGAGCGATCCAACCTGGCAAACGACCGATTGCAAACATTACTGTAAACATATCGGTAGGTATACCAAGCGCTCTGTAGATGATTCCAGAGTAGAAGTCGACATTTGGATACAATCCACGATCTATAAAGTATTGATCTTTCAAAGCAACAGCTTCAAGTTCTTTCGCGATATCGAGAACCGGGTCATCAACACCCAATGCTTCAAGCACATCGTCTGCTGCTTTCTTGATGATTTTCGCACGTGGGTCGAAGTTTTTGTAAACGCGGTGACCAAAGCCCATAAGACGGAAGCTGTCTGACTTGTCTTTTGCTTTGTCAACCCATTTTTGTAGACCTCCACCATCGTTTTTAATGGTTTCGAGCATTTCGATAACTGCTTGGTTTGCACCACCATGAAGAGGACCCCAAAGAGCGGCAATACCAGCAGAAATGGCAGAATAGAGGTTAGCTTGTGATGAACCTACGATACGAACGGTTGATGCAGAGCAGTTTTGTTCGTGATCGGCATGAAGGATCAACAATTTATTAAGTGCGTCGTTCACTACAGGACTAACGTTGTAATCATCCGTAGGAAGACCAAACATCATGTGTAAGAAATTTTCTGTGTACGACAGACTGTTTTTCGGGTAAACTACAGGATGCCCCATGTTGTTTTTGTAAGCCTGAGCAGCTAAAGTAGGCAGTTTAGCAATAACGCGGTGCATTGTTAATTCTACATCTTCGATAGAACGGTTGGGGTTCTGAGACTCTGGGTAGAAGGTAGATAAACTAGCAATCATTGAAGATAGAATACCCATGGGGTGGGCATCTGTTGGGAAGGCTTCAAAGAAACGCTTCATATCTTCATGAACTAGGGTGTGGTTTGTGATGCTGTTAACAAACCAATCGAGTTCTTTTTGATTCGGTAAATCACCTTTGATCAACAAATATGCGACTTCAAGAAAAGTAGCTTTTTCGGCGAGCTGCTCGATTGGATATCCTCGGTAGTGAAGAATACCATTTTCCCCATCTAAGTAGGTAATTGCGGACTTACATGAACCCGTATTTTTGAAACCTGGATCTATTGTGATATATCCAGAAGCACCACGAAGTTTACTAATATCGATGGCTTTTTCATTTTCTGTTCCAACAATAACTGGAAGTTCATACTCTTTTCCGTCAAGGATTATCCGTGCAATTTCGCTCATTTCGATGCAAGTTTTATAGTGTTAAAAACGGTTGGCAATATAGCTAAAAATCAAAGGCCAATCGAGCCTTATACTTCCTTTTTCAATTCATGGTTACACTAAAAATGAAGCCTTAGCCTGCCTTACAACACTTAAGCGTTGATTTAGTTGAATGTAGGCTTAAAATTTGCTTGATAGGCCTGCCATTGATCATCTGTTGTTACTGTTTTGTAGGCATTTTCAGCCACGAGTCTTAGGTAGAGTTCCAATTGTGGAGGGGTTCTGTAACCGCTGATTGGAGCAATTACATTTAGCTCTTCGTCCATATAAACAATGGTAGGATATGCTCTAACTTGAAGTGCTCTCGAAAATTGATGAACCCCATTTCTACCGGTCGCATTTGGATTGTAATCAGGGTTCTCATAAAACTGTCCTTTAAAGGTAACAGCATCTGCAGATTCAGCATCAAACTTCACAGCGTAAAAGTGGGTGTTGATGTAGCGAATCACATCAGGATTGGTGAAGGTGTTTTTCATCATCATCTTGCACGGACCGCACCACTTGGTGTAGACGTCGATCATGATTTTACGAGGTTCTTTTTTGTTTGCTTCAACGGCTTCTTCAATACTCATCCAGTTGATTTGTTCTGCTTGTGCTTGAACGAGAAACGAACTTGCGAGTAAAAGAAGTAGGAAGGTAAATTTCTTCATGGGATTATTTTTTGTGCAATGAACTCAAGTTTTATACCACAAAACTCGATTAAAGTTCCTTGTGCAACAAAGATGCAAAAAAAAGCAGGAGCCAAAAAGGCCCCTGCTTTGAAAGATTGTTAACACGAAGTGTTTAGACAACACCGTGCATTAATTTTTGAAGTGGTTTGCTCAACAATGCAATCAAGATGGCGATACCGATCAAGACATATCCAATGGTTGAGAAAATACTTACATACTTGTTCAATCCTGCTTCGAGTACAGTTGATTGATGTGTTTTAAAGGCAGCAGCAAGTGCTTGTCCATCGGCGTCCATATCAGCCAATCCACCGCGATAGTACTTCCAAGATTTGAAGTCTAATCCTGCATTTTCTCCTGCTTCCTCATCTACTTTCAAGATGGCAGTGTAACGTTCGCTCAAAGAAGCCCATGCATCAGCATTCAACCAAGCCGCTGGTTCTGTTAAGGTATCGTTTGCTGTTCTGCTGGTCTTCCATGTACTGAGGTCGGCATTCTGCTGTAACTCACGGAATTGAACCCAATCTTCAATGTCCATGTAATAAGACATGGTGATGTTAACAGGGTCTCCTTCTTTTAATGCTTTCCAATCTTCAAATTTAATGGTGTCGTTACCAATTTTGGCAATAGCATCTTTTACTGTGGTTTCAACGGTGAATGCATCTTTATCGTGTTCTGCACCGCCGTGCTCTGCACCGGTCATAGAAGCGATATAACCACCCAATAAGTTCGCAATTGCGAAACTCAAGAACCAACCACCCATTGCTGTTCCAGCCATGTGTTTCGGAGCTAATTTGGTTACCATACTCAAACCAATAGGAGAGAGGAAAAGCTCACCAGTAGTGTGAAGCATGTAAAGAATTACAAGGGTTAACAAAGGAACTTGGAAGTCGCTTTCCATTGACAATCCAATTAAGGTTACCAAGAAACCAAGTCCGAGTTGTAAAATACCAAGAGCGAATTTCATTGGGATAGAAGGGTTCTTTCCAATTTTTGACAACTTCACCCACATCAAAGAGAATACAGATCCAAAGGTGATGATGAAGAATGGATTAAAGAACTGTGTCATTGAAGCCGGCATGGTCCAGCCGAGAATTTCGCGACTAACGTTTCTATCTGCAAAGAGGGTAAGTGAAGTTCCCGCTTGTTCGAAGCACGCCCAGAACACGATGTTGATTAGGATAAAGATCACCAAGGCAATCATTCGGTCTCTCCAAATAACACCTTCTTTCGCTCCTGCAGAAATCAAGTTGTAAGCCACGATTATGAATAGAATCAAGAACATGAAGCTCAAGATTTCGTTATTGGCAATCAGGAGGTAACAAACTGGGATCAGCAAGAATGAAATAATCGTGATCACATGAAGGGCATTTAAGGGGCCAAGTACTTTCTTTTTACCTGCTTCATGCACTTCTAAGCCTTCTGCAGCAGCGTACTGCTTTCTTCCAGCAGAGAAGATAAACCAACCTAAAAGCATACCGATACCGGCCAAACCGAATCCATACTTGAAGCCATAAGTTTCACCCACATAGGCTACAATCGTGGTTGCCATCAAAGCACCAACGTTGATCCCGATGTAGAAAATTGTAAAACCAGCATCACGTTTTGGATCACCGTCTGCGTAGAGTTTACCAACGATAGTGGAGATGTTTGCTTTAAAATAGCCGTTGCCAATAATGATGGCACCCATACCAATAAGTAGCCATTCTTCGGTACCTCCCAAGATCATAAATTCACCTAGAGCCATAAGCAGTGCCCCAAGAATAATGGCGTAACGATAACCGAGGTATTTGTCGGCCATTTTCCCACCTAATACTGGTGCAGCGTAAACTAATCCAGTCTAAGCGACATAGATAATACTTGCTTCTGCATCACCCTTCATGAGTGATTTTACCAAATAGAGGGTAAGTAAGGTACGCATACCGTAGTAGCAAAAGCGTTCCCACATTTCAGAGAAAAAGAGGGTCATCAATCCTTGAGGATGCCCTTTGATTAGTTGTGCCATATTATTTTGATTTTGTTCTTTTGGTTTCTAATTCGAGTAAGGCCATAAATATAGCCTAAAGTAGGTTTATGCGAATTGCTTTTCAACAAGAGCTTTGCCGTTTACAAGTTTGACTTGATGAAATTGCTCATTTTCGTAAACAAGTGGAGGCGTGTATTTCCCCCATAAATCCCGTGGTTTTTATTGGGATAAATGAACAAATCGAATTGCTTATTCGCCTTCACCAAGGCGTCAATCATTTCCATGGTGTTCTGATAATGAACATTGTCATCAGCACTTCCGTGAACCAAGAGATATGGTCCTTTTAGTTTCTCTACATGGTTGATTGGGGAGTTGTCGTCGTAGCCCGAAGCATTCTCTTGAGGTGTTCTCATGAAGCGCTCCGTGTAAATTGAATCATAATATCTCCAATTGGTCACAGGAGCAACGGCAATTCCCATACTAAATACTTCAGCACCTTTGGTCATGGCCAAGCTGGTCATGTAACCTCCATAGCTCCATCCCTGAATACCAATTCTATTCGCATCAACATAGGTCTGATTACCGAGGTATTTTCCGAAATCAATAAAGTCTTGAGTTTCAAGTTTACCCAATTGCATGTAGGTGCTGTGCTTGAATTCTTTTCCTCGGTACATGGTTCCACGCGGATCAACACTTGCCACGATATAACCCTCCTGAGCAAGATATTGGTGGAAGAGATAATTTCTGCCTTCCCAAGAATCAACAACGGTGTTATGCCCTGGCCCGCCATAGATGTTAACATACACAGGGTATTCTTTATTCGGATCGAAATTCGCTGGTTTGATTATCCAACAATTGAGCTCGATGCCATCACTATTGGTAAAGGTGAAGAACTCTTTGTTTTGAAGATTGTAGCTCGCCAAGGTCGCCTTTAAATCAGCGTTATCTTCCAAAACACGAAGCGTTTTCCCTTTTCCATTTTTCATAGTGATGTAGTAGGGGGTATTGGCATCGGTATGGTAGTCGATAAAGTAGGAGAAGCTCTTGCTGAAGTCGGCACTGTGATTTCCAGGGCGCTCTGTAAGTTTGTTGAAAGAGCGCTTGTTAAGTCCTTTTGCATAGATATGTTCTTCTAAGGTGCTTTCTGCTGAAGAGCTGTAGAATACTTGACCGCTCTTTTCATCATAACCATAAAAGGTAATTACATCCCAGGCGCCAGAAGTCACTTGCTGTACTTTTTTACCTTTCATATCAAACTGATAAATGTGGTTGTAGCCATCCATTTCAGAATTCCACAAGAAACCTTTTCCACCGGCAAGAAAAATCAAATTATCGTTGATTTCAATGTAGGTGCTTGATCGCTCTTCATAAATCAAGCTGGTTTCAAGCTGAAATGGTTGTGGTTTAGAAATATCTGTAATTAAGAATTCAAGGTGGTTTTGATGGCGATTCATGCGCATCACACACAAAGCATCGTTGTCTTCTGTCCACTTTATGCGAGGAATGTACTGATCCACCTCTTTTCCGGTATCTACTTGTTTTGAACTGTTTGAAACCAAGTCGTAGACGTAAACACTCACTTTGCTGTTTTTCTCACCAGCCTTAGGGTATTTAAAGGTGTATTGATCTGGGTAGAGCGTGCCGTACATGGCCATTTGGAACTCCTTAACTTGACTTTCGTCGAATTTATAATAGGCAATTCTATTTCCTTTTGGCGACCAATAAAGTCCTTTATCAAAGCCAAATTCTTCTTCATAAACCCAATCAGTAGCCCCATTGATGATTTCGTTCATCTTTCCATCATCTGTGACGCGAATTTCTTTTCTGTATTTCACGTCCACATAATAGATGTCGTTGTCTCTTACAAAAGCAACCGCGCTCCCTTGAGGTGAGAAGCAGGCGAGACGTTGTTTTCCTTTACTGAAGTCGGTAAGCGGGAAAGCCTTGTTTTTCTCAATGCTATAGATGTAGTAATTCGCTTTGCTTGAGTGGCGATAGATGCTCTCGGTTTCTGTAGTAATGAGTAACTGGCTCTCATCTGCACTAAACTCGTAATCGTCGATATAAGTGCTCGCATTAGAAAAGATACTTTTAGAACTGGCAATGGTGCTTACCTTTTCTCCAGTTTTATAGCTGTATTTGTTGATCTCAATCCCTTGCTCTTCAGAGTAGTCTATACTTGTGTAGTGTTCTCCGTCGTTCATGGAGCGCACTCCTGAGACATATTTTGCGCTGAACTCACCGCTGGCCCAGATAAGCTCGTTGCTCAATGTTTTTTTGAGTTCTTTTTTCTGGGCGATACCAGGAGTGCTTCCAATGAAGATCATCGCGAAGCAAAGAAAAAGGAGTGTAATTCTATTCATGTGATTATGCATTACTTTTGAACTGAGAACGGCCGAAGATAAAAAAAACCTTTCGCTTCTCTTAATAGAATCATCACACAACAAAAGCAGTACCATGTTCACACCCATAAATCAGGATCACATTTTATTCTTTATTCATACACTTGGTGAAGATGCTGTTAAAACAAATGAGGTTGATAGGGTGGATTACGGTCACGATCATACAGAGGATCTTAGTTTCCCTCCCGAAGTAGTGCTCCTGCCGCGTTCGACAAAAGAGGTGTCTTTAGTATTGGCTTATTGTTATGAGCATGAGATATGTGTTACACCTATTGGAGCAAGGACGGGTTTGAGTGGGGGAGCATTGAGTATTTACGGAGGAGTAGGTCTTTGTTTGGAAAGAATGAACAAGATTCTAAAGATCGATGAAGACAATCAGCAAGTGATTACACAGCCCGGTGTTATTACACAGGTTTTGCAAGAAGCGGTAGCTGAAAAGGGCTTGTTCTATGCTCCTGATCCAGCGAGTAGAGGAACGTGTTTTATTGGAGGGAATTTGGCCGAGAATTCTGGCGGACCGCGTGCGGTGAAGTATGGGGTGACAAAAGATTTTGTCTTGAATTTGGAAGTGGTTTTACCTGGTGGAGAGATCATTCATACAGGAGCAAATACTTTGAAAAACTCCACAGGCTATAATCTAACTCAGCTCATGGTGGGCAGCGAAGGAACTCTAGGGGTAATAACGGCTGCTACTTTAAAGTTACTTCCCCTTCCGAAGAAGAACATGCTGATGCTGGTATCCTTTAAATCGGCTGAAGACGCATGTGAAGCAGTAAGCACGATATTCAAGGCTGGCTTAACACCTTCTGCTTTAGAGTTCATGGAGAGAGACGCCGTGCTTTTAGCGCAAGAGTTCACAGGCGAAGTGCCATTTCCTTTGGCCGACGATTGTGCCGCCCAGTTGCTTATTGAAATGGACGGAAACGATGAAGAACGCATTATGACAGATTGTGAGGCGGTAATGTTGGCCCTAGAAAATTTTGATACTGATGAAATTTATTTTGCTGATAGTGAAGCGCAAAAAGAGAAATTGTGGTTTTTACGCCGACGTGTTGGTGAGGCAGTAAAGGCTCATTCTGTATACAAGGAAGAAGATACAGTCGTACCAAGGTTTGAATTGCCTCGATTATTAAAGGGTGTAAAGCGCATTGGTGGCGAGTATGGTTTTAGCTCAATTTGTTACGGTCATGCTGGAGACGGCAACCTTCATGTAAACATATTAAAAGGAGATCTTAGTGAAGCGCAATGGAAAGATGATTTGCCTGAGGCCATAAGCAAGATTTTTGAGTTGTGCGTAGCCCTTGGCGGAACATTAAGTGGCGAGCATGGGATTGGGCTTGTTCAGAAGGAATACATGCCCATTGCATTTACCCAAGTACAGTTAAACTTGATGAAGGCCATCAAAAAAACATTTGATTCGAAAGGGATTTTGAACCCGGGTAAGCTATTTCCCGAATAGAAACTACCAGTTATCGACATAATTCGACCACTCAACGAAAAAGAGGAGAATCCTCATTTAGCTAAGGCTTGAGGGCGTATATTTGACATGTTTTAAGTTAGTTGAGATAGAGCGATGGTCGTTTATCGTTCTCGACAGAGTAATTTAATAGTTTTTAGTTTTTCAGTTTAAGCCATTAAGTCCCGCAAGAGTGTGGGACTTTTTGGTTATAAGCATTTTTTTAAAGTAGATTTACCCCATCAAAACAGAAGATAATATGACTCCAGAGCTATTAAAAGGAAAAAAGGGAATCATCTTTGGCGCGTTGAACAGCCAATCGATTGCTTGGAAAGTGGCAGAGCAAGCACATGCTGCGGGTGCCGAGTTTGTTTTAACCAATGCGCCTGTTGCCATGCGTATGGGAGAGATTAATGAACTTGCTGCTAAGTGCGGTGGAGCAAAAGTAATTCCAGCAGATGCAACAAATGTGGATGATCTTAAGCATCTTGTTCAAGGAGCGATGGATCAATTTGGAGGAAAGATTGACTTCGTTCTTCACTCTATTGGGATGTCTCCAAACGTTCGCAAAAACAAGCACTACACCGAGGTTAATTACAATTGGTATCAGCAAACAATGGATGTTAGTGCTATTTCTTTGCACAAAACATTGGCCGTTTGTAAAGACCTTGATGCACTTAATGAGTGGGGTTCAGTAGTTGCTTTGACGTACATTGCAGCGCAACGTATTTTCCCAGATTATAATGACATGGCTGATGCAAAATCGCTTTTGGAAAGCATCACTCGTAGTTTTGGTTACCACTATGGAGTAGCAAAGAAAGTACGTGTAAATACCATCTCTCAGTCGCCAACAGTAACAACTGCTGGTAGTGGAGTTAAAGGATTTGATGAGTTTATTTCTTACTCAGAGCAAATGAGTCCGCTTGGTAATGCCGATGCCGAATCTTGTGCGAACTATTGTATCGCTATGTTCTCAGACCTTACGAAGTATGTTACCATGCAGAACTTATTCCACGATGGAGGATTCAGCAATACAGGTGTAACTCAGCAGGTGATAGAGAAGTTTAAGGCGGAGTGAGGGTTTTAATTTAGAATTAGGAATTAGGAAATTTCTATTCAGTGAATAATAGAATGGTGAGTCTTTTGGCTCGCCATTTTTTGTGCTTGAATTTTACAGTTACAAAGTGGGAGGGGGCGGCTACAAAATGGGAATTAAAATCTTTTGAGTCTTGAATAAAAATAATGAATTTCGCTAAGCACGGTGGAGGTGGGGGAGGGAAAGGGAGGGCCCGCAAGGGCTGAGTTCTGTAGGGTCGCGTAGCAACCTTTTTTCGAAAATACGAGTTTTTAAAACCTTCTCCAAATGGCGAGTTGTAAGAGACGAAATCCCTCAGTTAAAAACCAATCGATATCAAACAAATATCATCGATTTGCTCATCATCTTTACTCCAATCGTGCCAATACTTCTCAATGTGACTGATACCGCTCTCTGATCGAAGCTCTCTGCTGTTTTGTAGCAATTCAACAAAGCGCTTGCGTCCGATTTTCTTGTTCCGTTCTCCACCGAATTGATCGTAATAACCGTCACTAGTGAGTACCAACAAGTCGCCTTTTTCAAAGCTGCTCGTCTTAGTATTGAACGCTTTATTGCCTTCCCCTCCAATGGCCTGTCTTGAAGTTTTGAGGTGAAGAACTTCATCTTTCTTCGCCAAGAATATAATACCATTAGCCCCAGAACTCTGAATCTCATTCTTTTCAAAATCAATCAAACAAATGCTCATATCCATGCCATCATTGACAACAGTTTCTCCAGTCTTTTTGAAATTACTTCTTACATGATGGTCCAATTGCTGAACAAGAGTACCACAATCTTCCCAGTCCCATTGATCAACTGCAGACTTCAAGCCTTGGTGACCAACAAAACTCAAGAAGGCAACTGGAACACCGTGGCCTGTGCAATCAATCACACTGATCAAACATTTGCTACCGCTTTCTTGGTAAAAGTAAAAATCACCACTCACAAGGTCTTTAGCTTTGTAGAACAAGCCAAGTTCTCCGCGATCACATGCTTTATTTGGGAGTTTATTGATGATGGTTTGTTGCAAGCGCTGAGCGTATCGAATACTTGAAATAATTTCTTCGTTCTGCTTTTCAGATTGGTCTAAAAGTGTCTTTACTTGCTTTTCGAATCTGCCATTATTGATCTTGAAAAAGAGCATCCCGCAACTCAAAGAGAGGGCCGCTAAGGAAGACGCAAAACTGGCAAAACCAAGGTTTGGGGTAATTAAATCAAGCGACTCAGGATCGACCCCGAAATAGGAATGGATTTCGTTGTAGGCGAAGATAATGAAGAGGTTGAGTCCAAGACTCATGGCTAAGAACATTCTTTCGCGGAGTTGAAATATGATGAAAGGAACAAACACCAAACCGATCAAGAAAAAACGTGGATTATAGTAACTCGCTTCATGAATGAGTTCTGGGCGAATTGATTTACTGTGTATGGTTGAAAAAAGCACAACCAAGGGAAGGCCTACAGATAAAAGCACCCTGCTTGGACCGTTATAGCCGCCTGCGTTCAGTGCGAAGTTGAGTAGTAGAATTCCTAGGAGTGATAAAAGCCAGGTATTGACAATCTCATTGCTAGGGAGTAGGGTTTGAGTTGCAGCAAGAAGGAAGCCTACGAAAAGAAAAATACTTGTCACAATTTGATTACTGAGCACTAATGATCGGGATATATCCTGATGCTTGGCGTGCTGTAATCCAATACTAGACAATGAATTCCAAATTTGACTTAGGCTCATAGTGCTGTTTACCAAGAAGAAGCTAAAATGTTCAAAGGAGTGATGATAAAAAAAGTAGTTCTAGAACTTGTTTTGGTGCTTGGACAGAAAAAAAAAGTTATTATCTTTGCCGCCCAATCATGGCGAGGTAGCTCAGCTGGTTAGAGCGCATGATTCATAATCATGAGGTCGAGAGTTCAAGTCTCTCTCTCGCTACGAAAACAAAAAGGTCTGGATATTTCCAGACCTTTTTGTTTAAACAATACTTCCTTATCAGATCAATCTTCATCAAGAAATCGCTTGTTCACCTGGCGCTGCATGGCAGGGGTGAGTTCGGGCATTTTGTGTTTTAATGTGGCGGTGAATTGCGTCATCTTTTCCGGGTAATTTTCACCCACATTATTCATGATGCGCATGCAGTGGTATTTCTCACCGGTAGCGGTTTCATCACTTTCTATAATAAATAGACACAATTCCACGAGCTGTTCTTCAATCTCACCGGTCCACGGATAACAACGAGAAATCATTCTTAAGGCCTCTCTTCGGGTTCCTTGAATGGGCGATTCTTCTACAACTTTAATGAGGTAGGGAACATGCGCTTCGATGGCATCAAGGTCGAGCTGCGATACTGCACTTAAGACATAGGACGCTTTCATAGACACACTTTTGTTTTCATTCAAACAAGCATCGAGAACCTCGTCTAAACGATACGTTCCATCTAAAATTTCGTGCGCAAGAAAAAGGGCTTGGTTTTTACCCAAACCCTTATGAAATAATTGTTCTAACTTTTCCTGTGTCATTAACCCCTGCTGTTGCTCGCCTTTGCTTTTTTAGCTTTTTTCCCGTCCGTAGCTTTAGGATCATTTGGAAGTACTTCTCCTTGATCTTCACCAGCAGCTCCTTTTTCCTTCTCTTGCTCGTCTTTCTCAAGGTTGCTTAGTAAATCTTCCAATTGCTCGGCACTTAACTGCTTAGCGATAATGCGCTTGTCTTTGTCAAGTAAGAGTAGTTTTGGAGTAGAAAACACATCAAAGGTGGTTCGGAAATTCAAACTTGGTAGCGTTGTGGTGCCATTCAAAATCAGCACTCGAGCAGAATCGGCATCGTTGATCTCTGGATTATCAGAAACGTTGATCCAGTCGAGGTTCTTTTCCTTCACATACTTGATCCATGGTTCGGTTTCGAAATCGTTTCCAATGGCGTAAACTTCCAATCCTCGGTCTTTCCAATCGTGGTAAAGGTCAAGCAATACGGGCAACTCTTTCTTGCAATGGCCACAAGTACTTTCCCAAATCATAATCACGGTGTATTTCGCGTCGATGGCATAAAGGCTTTCCCATTTAACACCAGAGGTGTCTGGAAGAATAATGTTCATCACCGGTTCACCACAAAGCACATTGCGCTTTTTATCGGCAGATTCAATCACTTTGGTGAGTTGTTCTTCGTCCAACCAGTCGGCTTTTCCCTGCTTGTAGTACTCATCCACCATGCGCACAAATACTTTATCCATGCACATGATGTTGCTGGTCTCTGAACTGTAAGTGATGTAATGAATGGTGTACTTCTTCATGTCGTAGTTCCCCATCATTTCAGCCAATTTTATGGCCTCGTTGCAAAGGGTGTCGGGAATTTGAGGAAGAATCTTCGTGTAGTATTTCTCCAACAAACGGTGGAACATTTGATCTCGTACCAAGCGGGGATCATTCAAATCTACATTGTCCCAATAATGAGCTCTGTACCAGTAGTACTGAACGGCCGGGTCTTCTTCTCCTTGCTTTTTGATTTCTTCTGGCACCTCAATGTCAACAGCCAAGTTCAAGATTTTCCCAACAAGTTTCTCCGAGTGTTCTGCAACAATGTTTTTTTGAAAGTCAACAACTTCTTGGTTGAGTTTTTCGAGTTTCTCGCGAAACGGTTTCTGCTCTTTCTCAGTAGCGGTGCTATCGTTCAGCACAGCATCAATGGGCTCGCGCTCTTTTCTTTTATCTGAGATGAAGTTGAGGTATTCGTAATATACTTTGTTGTTTTCTGATTGATGAATGACCATGTCCTCCACCAAGTTGTTAACGTTGGTCTCGATATAGATATCCTCATCAGCCACCAAAAACTCAAAGAACTTTGGTCCGGGAGTTACTAAAGCATATTTACCGCCTTCTTCAAACTTTTTCCCTTCAAAATTCACAAAACCAAGATCGTCTGTTTTGGCGGTATCGTTATAGTAAAGCTTGTTTCCATAATAATTCGCAAGGTAAACTTCGGTGTTCTGTAGTCCGTTGATCTTAAACTTCATTTGATTTTGAGCCTGAAGGCCCATCACCCCGAAAGCAAAAACAAAAAAGAGTACAATACGCATGGATGTCATTTTCATAAAAACAGGTTTCATAATTTCGTTCGCAATGTTAGACAAGATTTACATGACAAAAGTTGTACCCAAATTTAGGATTAACATTTCTTTAGCAAAAAGCTTATTGTACTATATTGGCCACAATCTGAAAAACGATGAAAGAAAAAGTGAGCATTTTGGGTTGTGGATGGATAGGCCGACCTCTAGGAAAACGTTTAAGTTCAAGGGGATACACTGTTAAGGGCAGCACAACGAGGACTTCTATGATGGCACAAATAGCGCTTGAAGGTATTATCCCTTTTCAAGTGAATGCTAACCCCGTGCCTTTTGGTTCTAACATCGATGGCTTTTTTGATTGCGACGTGCTCGTTGGAACGATACCGCCTCCGAGTAATCCACTAATCCCCGATTGGGCCTTTATGGTGCACAGTTCGATTTCGAGAAAGGTGGTGGAATACGGTATTAAGAAGGTGGTTCTCATTTCAAGCACGAGTGTTTATCCCGATGAAGCGAGGGTTTACAGAGAGGCCGATGCTCAAAGTATTGTATCAAAACACAGCGGTACGGTAATGTTGGACCTTGAAAAATGTTACACCTTGGGCGGATTTTCATCCATTGTTTTACGTTTGGGCGGTTTGTTTGGACCCGATCGAGATCCTGGGAAATTTTTATCGGCACAGCGCAGCAATACCAACCCCGACAATCCGGTGAACATGGTTCATTTGGATGACGTTGTATCAGCTATTCAGTTTTGCATTGAAGATGATGCACAGCACGAAGTATTCAATGTGGTTTCCCCAGAGCACAGCACAAGGAGGGCTTTTTACGACAAAGCAGCAGCGCTGAGAGGTATCAGCCTGACTTGGAACGAAAACAGCACAGGTGGTAAAAAGGTGAGCAGCGAAAAGCTTCAAAAAAAGGGCTTCACCTTCAAATACAAATCTCCCGAAGAGGCGCTTTAAGCAAGTTAATCTTTCTTTTTTGTTGAAAACTGAACAAAAAGAACTTGCATTTATGTGCAATTCTTGAATACCTTACTGCTTCAGTAAAACTTAAAACATGCCGATGTCTCACGTCCACGTAGGTGGTAGCGAAGGAAAACCCATTGCTATCGACTACCGGTATGATGAAACCATCTCTCCCCAGGCAGTTCTAATTTTTTGTCATGGCTACAAAGGATTCAAAGACTGGGGAACTTGGAATCTGATGGCCGACGAGTTCATGCGTGCTGGATTTGCAGTGCTTAAGTTCAATTTTTCCCACAACGGTATTGGCGATGGAGATCTGCAAACCTTTTCTGATTTAGAAGGCTTTGGTCGAAATACCTATTCTAAAGAGTTATACGATACTGCCAAAGTTATTGAGTGGACAAGCAAACAAGCTCAATTCAAGGCTTTACCCCTTGTATTAATGGGGCACAGTAGGGGCGGAGGTATTGCCTTGCTGGAAGGAGACCGAAATGAAAAAGTTGCGGCAGTAATTACCCTTGCTGCGGTTTGTGATTTTGGCGATCGCTTTCCTTTGGGAAAGGACTTTGAAGCCTGGGAGAAACGAGGGGTGTTTTATGTGAAAAATGGGAGGACGGGACAGGAAATGCCGCATTATTTCTCCTTTTATGAAGACTACAAAAAGCACCAAGATCAATTGGATATTTACGAGACCTTAAGGCATTTTTCGAAGCCTTTGTTGGCACTGCATACTATGGACGATGAAGCCGTTCATGTGAGTGCCGGTATGAAGCTAAAGAAGTGGAATTCCAATACTGAGCTGCATTTATATGCTTCTGGCGGACACACTTTTGAATCTAAACATCCGTGGACAAATCCCGATTTACCTTTATCCATGCTTCGTGTTGTTGAAGATGTGAAAAGCTTTCTATCTTTGATCTTATGACAGTTTGGCGTGTAATTTTATCCATCATTTTTCCTCCCTTAGCCGTTTACGACCGAGGTTGTGGATCCATCATCATCGTTTTCTTACTCAGCTTATCAGGATGGGTGCCTGGCGTTATCGCTGCACTGGTGATCTTGAATAAGGATTAATAGCGCTTAGTTCGTGCTCAAAACCTGACCTTCGAGTTGAGCTCTGATATCTGCTAATTCCTTGATGTATGCTGCTTGAAGTTGTCTTGCCTGAGCCAAGTTGCTTTCTGCCAAACGCAATTTCTCACGTGCTTTCTCTTTTTTGCTGGCTTCCCTTTCGTGACGAGATTTTAGGCCTTTCATTTCTTTCTCAAGCGCTTCTAAACGCTGTGTTCTAGAAATCAAATCGTTCTCTTTGATAAGCTGCTCTTGTTGCTCAATTTTAAGGTCCTTTGTGGCGATGGTGTTTTCGTTTTGAACAATCTCACTTTCTAACAAATCAATGTCGGCATACAAACGGGCAATTTGTGCCTTTTTCTTCTCGATGGATTTTGCCTTACGCCCATTCAGGCTTTCAAGTTTATTGCGCTCGCGTTCTTCCGTTTTTATTTCGTCTTCGATGGAATAGAGGTCCAATTCGTTCATTTCAGATTTCAAGGTGGCCATGGCCATCACGTGCTGGTTTTGTTGCTCCTCATTGAGCTCAAGGTTTTGTTCTGCATCTCGGATGTTCTTCTCTTCAATTTCAATTGCCTTCAAGGCTTTATCTTGAGCCTTGCGTGCTTCATCTTGCTGCTTCATTAAGGAAGCTTGTCTTTCCTGAAGTGCGGCACGTTGCATGGCTTTGGCTTCCATGTTTTGGTCTGAAGTATTGGAAATAAGTTCGTTTTATGGTGTAATTTGAGCAAATGCACTCATTGAAATCAAAGCTAGAGAAAGAGATAGGAGGTGGGCTTTCATGGTTTTTTCTTTTCTGACGTTGAGCTTTTAAAAAAGTCACAAAAAAAGAGGAACACCAATAAATGTTCCTCTTTAAGAATCAGTTCTTTAAAATTCCAAGGCTTGAGTTAGTCGAGGCAGTTTTCGAACTGAAAATACTTTATTTAAGCCTTAACACCTTCGTTAATGAGGCTTACAAATTCTTGTTGAATGCTTTGACCTTTGTCTTTGGCATACCACTTCTGTACTTCAACAACAAACTCGGTGTAAGGTTTCTTGGGCTCGGGCGAATGTTTATAATCCATCACCATTTCTTGCGCTGCTTCTGGTCGAGGTCCCCAAGTAAAAAGGAGCTCGTTTTTCTCGTTAAACGCAGCAAGCTTAGGTATGGATTTCCCGCCATTGGTTAAAAAGTGCTTCATCAAGTCTGGGTGCTCATCGCGCAGCAAAACTTTGAAATCGATCAAGGGATTAACGGCGGCCATTTTTGCTAGAATAGGCATGTTTTGCGCTGCATCGCCACACCATGTTTCGCTAAAAACAATCCAGGTTTGTGTTTCTTTAATGGCACTTAATTCTTCAACAGTACTGGTATTCAGCGCTACGGTTTTATCAATTCGCTTGAGTCGATGAGCGTTCAATCTAGAGTATTCAACCATACTTGCTGATTGATCAAGTCCACTTGTCTTCCCTTCGTCTGCAAAGCGCACAGAGATGGCTTTATATTCCTCGAAGGACATCGCCCCAGGCCAATTTGCATTTGCTGCTTCAATTACTTCTTTCATCTTACAAATATCAAGTCCCAAGGTCACAAAGCCATCACGAAGTTGTCAAATCGAATTACATTTGCAGTTATGAAATGGACCGGTAACCTCAGAAAAATGAGCAGTGAATTGCTCACTCCAGTGAATTACACCCTAAACATGAAAAATGTTCTAGAGGATGGTCCGAGTGTTCCCATGAATGAGCTCTTGGGCAAGCAAATCAGCATTCAGTTTGAAAACGAGATTCATTGTGTGGTGAGCGGTAAGAAAATTAAGAAAACCTTTGGAGAGGGGATGAGTTTTGATGCTTGGAGAAATTCACCTTCTGCAGTTGAGAGTATCCTTCACCCAGAAAAAAGTAGAATACACGAAGGCATCGCCCTGCGCGATTTTGAATGGGAGGAAGCGCATCATAACCAACCACATTACGTGTACCTTTCAAGAACGGGAGGAATAAAAGTAGGCGTTACCCGCTGCACAAATGTTCCTTTCCGTTGGATCGACCAAGGGGCAACAGAGGCCATTATTCTTGCTGAAACGCCTTACCGCCAGCTTGCGGGTTTAATCGAGGTGGAATTGAAAGAGCACATGTCTGACAAAACCAATTGGCGGATGATGCTGAAAAATGAGTTTTCAGACGATACCGACTTGCTTGATGCTAAAGAGGAGGCCTTGGAATTGCTTTCTGAGGGCTATTACGACTTCATTAGTGATGAGGATGAGATCACCAAAATTGAATTCCCCGTGTTGGAATACCCTACAAAAGTCAGCAGCATGAAGCTCGACAAGGAGGAGCTCATTGAAGGAAGACTCATGGGAATTAAAGGGCAGTACTTGATTTTCGATGGAGGCCGAGTAATGAATGTTAGAAGCCATGCAGGATACCGAGTGAGCATTAGTTTTAGGGAATGAGCTCAGAAAAAGCAAATCGGAAATCAGTTCAGCTTGGGGTCGGAAGGCAAATTGGTTAATCTCCTGTAGTCTTTGCCCATGGTATTCAAAATGGTGCTCCAGAGATCATCTACCTGAGTGTTCATCAACAAATCTGCAGCTGCTTCACCCACAATCCACGAGTTTTGCTCGAGTTCTTCGTTCAATTGATTGGCGCTCCAGCCAGAGTAACCTACAAAAAAGCGAATTTGATTGCGGTCCAATTTTCCCAATTTTAGCAGGTGCTGAAGGGCATCAAAGTCGCCACCCATGTAGATGCCTTCAGCTATAGGTACGGAGTTTTCAATCTTGTTCCCGAGGGAGTGAATGTAGAAGAGGTTGGAATTTTTAACCGGACCACCGATGCTGATTCTGGTGTCGATGTTTGGAAGTTGATCCATCAATTGGTCGAGATCCATTTCGATGTAGTTGTTCAACACGAAGCCAAAACTCCCTTCATCGCTGTGTTCGCAAAGAAGCACCACAGAGCGCTTGAAGTAGGGATCAGCAAGAAAGGGTTCTGCGATGAGAATCTTTCCCGGACCTACGGGTATTTTGCTATCTGGTGTGAAGTCGAACATTTCTCTTTATTAAACTGATGTACTCTATCGAAAGTTGCTACTTTTCGGTCAAAACTTCAAAGAATGATGCCTTTTATCTTCAAATTTGTGAATAATCGTCTGTTTTTGCGTGTTTTAGTCTTTTTCGGGGTGATGCTTTTTTGTCCTTCAGAGGCGCTCTTCGCCCAAAATAAGGAAGCTGCTTTTCAAGGAAACGTTTCAAAAAGCTATGAAGAAGCCATCGAGAGCTACAAACTATTGGCTGAGGAGCATGCCGAAGCGCACTTGATTGAGGTGGGGATGAGCGATTCGGGCAAAGCCTTGCATTGTTTTGTGCTTTCTAGTGAAAATCCTTTGGACCAGTACGGACAATTTTCACTGCCCGAAAATAAAGCCATCTTGTTCATTAACAACGGCATTCATCCTGGAGAGCCTTGCGGTATCGATGCCAGCATTCAATTTGCCGAGCGCATATTAAAGCAGCGCAACGCGGAACGTCAGGAGATCCTCGAGCAATTGGTGATTGCCATCATTCCCGTTTATAATGTAGGTGGAGCATTGAATAGAAACTGTTGTTCAAGGGCCAATCAAAATGGTCCGGAAGAATACGGTTTTCGTGGAAACGCGAAGAATTTAGACTTGAACCGCGACTTCATCAAGCTCGATTCTGAGAACGCAAGAAGTTTGGTGTATTTGCTTCGCGAACTGAATCCTAACGTTTTTATCGACACGCACACCAGCAATGGGGCAGACTACCAGTATGTGATGACCATGATTGCCACTCAACCCGATAAGGCGAGCGCACCCATAGGCAAGTACATCAGAGAAAAGATGTCGCCCATTTTGTATGCCGATATGGAAAAACAGGGTTATGGAATGACGCCTTATGTATATGGTTTAGGGCGAATTCCTGACGAGGGCATTAAAGATTTTCTTGAAACACCACGGTACAGCACCGGCTACAATGCCTTGTTCAATACCATTGGTTATACTTCAGAAACACATATGCTAAAGCCATTTGCTCAAAGGGT
>JAQWFN010000120.1 GCA_029238785.1 Flavobacteriales bacterium
ATGGGAAGTGTATCGTTCTGAAGCAAAAGGATGTCTTCCGAATTGTCCAACTCTTCGTTCAACGAACGGATGTCGCCAATTTGATTTTTCGAGATGAAGTCCTGTTGTCCGGTAGAAATAAGCGCACCAAGCATGACCAAAGCGAAACCAATGTGCGCCACGCTTGCCCCACGGTCCATGAACTTCCCTTTTCTCATTTTGATGATGTAGTCGAAGTTGGAACAGATGGCAAACACTGCCGCAAAAAGCAAAGCAATGAGCGGGAAGTCTTCCCAGCCAAAAGGATAAGCCCACAAGAGTACAGAACTTATTACTACAGAAATTAAGAATGAACGAAGGAGGCTTTTGAGCACATCTTTGATGTTCGACTTCTTCCATTTGAAAAACTGAGTCACCGCAATTAAGGTCACAAACAAGAAGGCAAGCGGAACTTGGAATCGGTGGTAAGCCAACTCAATGTCTTTTACCGGAGCGAGGTTGGCTTTGGCCAGTTTAGGCAGGAAATCCCAACCTGTAGCGCGGTATAAGTCGGTCAACAAAGGAGCCAATGGTTCCAAGAAAGTGTTGAACACAGGAATGGACGTTTGCCAGGTGATTTGAATGGCGGCAACCATTAAAATCAGCGAGCCAATGAACATCCAGAATTCTCTTGACCACAATTCTTCTTCGGTTTTTTGCTTCGGGAGGTAAGCGCGGTAGGCGTAGATTAACCAGCCGGCAGAAACCACGATAAAGGCCATGGTCATGTTCACCCCATCAACACTTGCACCAATCACGAGCATCGCAATGCTCATAGCGATATAAGCCAAGCGCAAACGCACATCAGCCACAAACATCGCCACCATCATACCAATGGCTAAGAGTTGAAAGACGGAGAGCTGCGGTAAAATTCCGCTATCTACGAAAGAGTGCACGGAGGTGTCGCCCAAGATTCCACTTTTCGTCAAGAAGGTACTGTACACGGTAAGCACAAAGGCCATCATGATGAGGAAGAAGGTGGTGAAAAGCGAGGTGTTTTTTCTTCGGTTCACCAACAAGAGGTGGGCTCCTGCGGTTAAGATCACCCAAGGAACCAAGGAAGAATTTTCTACAGGGTCCCAGGCCCAGAATCCACCAAAGCTCAATGCTTCATAGGCCCAAGCACCTCCCATGAGGATGCCCAAACCTAAAATCATCACCCCGAAAAAAGCCCAAGGAGTGGCGGGTTTCATCCATTCGGTGTATTCCTTCTTCCACAAACCAGCAATGGCATAGGCGAAAGGAACTAGGGTAGAGGCAAAACCGAGAAATACGGTAGGCGGGTGAATGGTCATCCAGTAATTCTGGAGCAAAGGATTGAGTCCGCGACCATCTTGAAATTTCGGGAAATCTTGCAAGTAAGTGGCGCTGTAGGTCCAAGGCATGCCAATGTTTTCTGGTAATTCTCTCACCAATAGGAAAGGGTTCAAACCGAACTGATAATCGCCAAAATAAACCCCCAAGATCATCGAGGAAAGCACCAATTGCACAAAACCGAAAATGCTCATTACACGGGCTTCCCAACGGCCAGCGCTCATGATGACTACATTTCCGAGCACGATGTTCCAAAAAATCCAAAGGAGGAAACTACCTTCTTGTCCTTCCCAAAAGCACGACAAGATGTAGCGCATGGGCATGGCATTGTTGAGGTGCTTCGATACGTAAGCAAACTCGTAGCGGTGGTTCATCAAGATGATGAACATAATGGCAATCACCCCAATTACAGAGAAGGTATGCAATCGAAAGGCCTTTCGTCCGAGCAGTTTCCAGCTATCGTCGGTCTTACTCCCACCAATGGCATAGGCTACAAAAGCCACAATCGCTGCCACAAAGGACAAAACCACGAGGAAGTTCCCTACATGACTCGCCCAAATCCATTCTCCTATGTACTGAATATCCATGCTTAGTTAATCGCTTCTGCGGTTTCGATGAGGTGGTTGTTTTCGTTGTATTTCGACGGACACTTCATGAGGATATCGCTAGCGTAAAATTCGCCATCGATGACTTTTCCATAAAGGTCTACCGATTCACTGCGCTCCAATCCTTGTGGCTTGGCCTGCTTGAGGTGTACTTTTTTTACTTCGTCGTTCTTATCGATCATGTAAAAAATGGTGGTGCTGTGATCGTTTTGAGGGTCGTAAATAACCTCTTGCGTTTTGTCCAAGAAACCGCTCACTTTAAATTCAGTGCCGGGGTTTGCAAAGGCTTCTTCAAAGTTTACTGAAGTGCTGGTATTCATGAAGGAAGCAATGAATGTTCCTACAATCCCCGCAATCAATAAGATCAATACGATGTGAGATTTTTTCATGACGAGCTGTTTTTACTTTTTGATGTCGTTTTCCAGTTTGTTGACCTTCTTGTTTAATACAGCTACGTACGCAAGAAGCCCTACAAGAATGATCACTACTACGCTCAAAACCACCGGCATTTTACCCGATGAGAAGAAGGTTTCTTCAAGAACGCTATCTGCTGCTTGTGCGCTGGCTAAAAAAGGCAGAGCCACACATAGAATTAACAAGGCAAAGGGCTTAAACGTTTTCATTGTAGTAGAATTTTTTTTCGATGCGATGAAGGCGCAAGCGAAGTTGATAAATCCAGTATCCGAGCAATATCCACCCAATTACCGCTGGGTAGAATACCATGCGTAGGGTGTTGTCTAAATCGTATTTGTTAAAAGCAGGGTTTCCGCCTTTTCCGGGGTGAAGCGATTCTGAAAATCTTGGCAGCACCATCAGCAAGACAAATAAAATCACGAAGGCGAAAATGTTAAACACGGCCGCAATTTTCGCGCGTTTTTGGTCGTCTTCAATGCTGTTTCTCAAAATGATGTAAGCCACGTAAATCAAGAAGGTCACCAAAGCACCGTTAAGCTGCGGATCATTCACCCACCAAGCTCCCCAAGTAAATCTGGCCCAAACCGAACCGGTAATTAAACCGAGGACACAAAAAACCAAGCCCACCTGAACAGCAGCCAAAGCCCTGAGGTCATGCTCCGTTTTGGAATTCGAGAGGTAGCGCAAACTGCTCACCAAAGCGATGCCCATCAAGAAAAACATGGTGAACCACATGGGAACGTGGAACATTAAATTTCTGATGGTTTCGTAAATGATGGGTTGAAAAGGAATGCTGAAGCCGGTGTTTTCTTGGTTCACCACACTAACAGGGCAGGAGCTCCATTCAAAATCGCCACTTGTACCCGCGGCATCGGCGTAGCGAAATGCGTTAGGGAAGAACATGGTGCCGTCTTTGGCATTGTTCATCAATATGTTGAAACTGGTGTTGGGCGCGTCTTGAGGTAGGGTGAAGCGAACTTTCAGCTTGTCGTTATCGACTTGCTCAAGAACTTCTGTGCAAAGGTAAGTGCTGTCGTTAATTCCTAAGAACACTTGGAGGTCGGACTCCTCAAGATGAGCATTATAGCTTTGTATGATGACCGTGTTTTCGCCCGAAGAAAGGGACGTCTGATCTACACCAATCACTCCCGG
The DNA here is from genome assembly GCA_029238785.1 of Flavobacteriales bacterium. Lineage (GTDB taxonomy): Bacteria > Bacteroidota > Bacteroidia > Flavobacteriales_D > Sanyastnellaceae > CALKGK01. The sequence goes on from JAQWFN010000120.1 coordinate 3,504, forward strand.
ACCCAAAGGGACGATGAAAGAAAAAACGGTAACGTAGGCGAGCAATAGGCCGCAAAGAACTTTCCACCAAAGGTGCCTCATCAGCAAATTTTTAATCCCGCCAAAGGTAGGGAAATAAGAGGTAGGTTAAGCCAATTAATCCCACATTCAGCACCCCCAAGTAGAGGATGTTTTGCACGTTGTCTTCAAAAGGAATGCCTTTCATAATTTGGGTAGTGAATCGCATGATGATGAGAATGAGTGGAATGGTGATGGGTAAACCCAGCACGGCGGTCATCCCGCTTCCACTATCTGTCTGAGCTGCAATGCCTGCAATTAATGTTAAAAGGCAAGCAAAGCCCACCGACCCCATCACAACTCCGAGGATGTAAGTGCCCAATTTCAAGGGACCCAAACCGCCATCACCCAGAAAAAGAGAAAATACACCAAGCGCTAATAAACCCAAAACCACCATAAATAAGCTGTTGTAAATGAGCTTAGCCAAAACAAATTGCTGCGGTTTTACAGTTGTGTAGAGGTACATTCGAAGCGAGCGTTGCTCCGTGGAAAAGCTTTTTCCAATGGCATTGAAGGCCGAAAAAAGAAGGATAATCCACAAAATGGCGTTCCACACATTGCTGTCGTCGATCTTCTTCATGGCTTGATAAACCACGTAAATTGTAGATACGGTGAACAATAAAATGGAGGCAATCGCATATTTTTGGCGAAACTCCATTCTAAATTCGTGCTTGATGAGGTACATTAGGGCCTTCATGGTGATGCAAAGTAACAGAACAAAAGCCATAAATTCACGAAACGCCAGCACTTAGCGCATGAAAAAAGAAAAACGCTACATCCTTACCCTCGACTTAGGTACCACAAGTGTGCGTGCTGTTCTCCTCGATGAGAAAGGGACTTGGGTGAACATGAAGCAAAAGGAATTTCAACAATTCTTCCCACAAAAAGGATGGGTAGAGCACGACCCAGAAGAGATTTTACAAGCCCTTGAAACGGTGGTGAATGCCCTTTTTGTTGACACAGCAATTGAAGCCACTCAAATCGCTCAAGTTGGAATAACCAACCAACGCGAAACCACGGTACTTTGGAATAAAAGCACGGGTGATGCGCTTTACAATGCCATCGTGTGGCAAGACAAAAGAACGGCGGCCATTTGCGAGGAATTGAAGCGTGCTGATCTCGAAGAACACGTCAAAAACACCACAGGCTTGGTGATCGACGCCTATTTTTCGGGCAGTAAAATCAAATGGATTCTGGATGAAGTAGCAGGGGCAAGAGCACTCGCGGAAAAAGACGAGGTGTGTTTCGGAACCATTGATACCTGGTTGATGTGGAAGTGGAGTGCGGGAAAGATCCACGCTACAGACTATTCCAATGCTTCCCGAACGATGCTCTTCGATATCCAAAAACTCACTTGGGACGAGACCTTATTAAGTGCGCTCAAGATTCCGAAGTCCATTCTACCGCAGGTCCATCCTTCAATCAATGCTTTTGGTGAAATCCATATCGGCGGTCAAACATTTCAAGTGGGCGGCGTTGCGGGCGATCAGCAAGCGGCACTCTTTGGTCAGTGCTGCTTCGAAGCAGGAAGCGTCAAAAACACCTACGGAACCGGTTGTTTTTTGTTGATGAACACGGGTGAAGTGGCCCAGTTTTCCAAATTTGGGATGATCACCACCATTGCTTGGGGCGATGGTGAAAAGGTGGTTTACGCGCTCGAAGGCTCGGTGTTTATTGCGGGGGCTGCGGTGCAGTGGCTTCGCGATGGACTGAAGTTGATCGACAGTGCACCTGACTCTGAATACTACGCCTCAAAAGCGGGTAGGGACGGTGTTTATGTGGTGCCTGCCTTCTCCGGTTTGGGGGCGCCGCATTGGGACATGTATGCGCGTGGGGCGATTTTTGGTTTGACCCGCGATACCGGGAAACCAGAACTCATTCGGGCGACTTTAGAAAGCATGGCGTATCAAAGTAGAGACGTGCTGGAAGCCATGAAAGAAGACGCCAACTTGGAATTAAAAGTACTTCGGGTGGATGGTGGTGCGGCTTCAAACGACCTCTTGATGCAGTTTCAGGCCGATCAAATGAACATTCAGGTAGAGCGACCACAAAACGTGGAGTCCACAGCACTTGGAGCCGCTTATATGGCAGGCATTAGCGCAGGTTTGTGGACCATGGACGAACTGCAACAAAACCGGCAAATAGATCGTACATTCTACCCGGAAATGGCACGTGAAAATGCCGAGAACCTCTATTCAGGATGGAAAAAAGCCTTGAAACGCACCTTAAATTGGGTAGAAGATGAATAGGGAAAAGGCCTTGAGTAGGCTAAAATCTGAAGAATTCGACTTGCTTGTTATCGGCGGAGGCATCACCGGTGTGGGGGTGGCGCTCGACGCACAAACCCGCGGATTGAAGGTGGCTTTGGTGGAGAAAAACGACTTCGCTTCAGGCACAAGCAGCCGCAGTACCAAGCTCATACACGGCGGTTTGCGTTACCTCAAGCAGTTTGAATTTAAATTGGTGAATGAAGTAGGCAGGGAACGCGCCATCGTGCATAAACTCGCCCCGCATTTGGTTCACCCAGATAAAATGTTGCTGCCCTTAATCAAGGACGGAAATTACGGCTATTTGCTCACGAGTATGGGCCTTTCTGTGTACGACATTCTCGCGGGTGTGGAAGGGAACGACAAGCGGAAAATGCTCGATAAGAACGAAGCGTCGAGCATGGAACCTTTGCTAAGAACTGAAGATCTCGAAGGGGCTGGCTTCTATGCAGAGTACCGAA
>JAQWFN010000130.1 GCA_029238785.1 Flavobacteriales bacterium
GATGAAGATGAATTCAATTCTCTTAAAATGGCTTTTGCTTGGGTTTATGGGGGTGACTTTTATTGTTCACGAAAGTGTGCTAGTCATCATGATGATTAAAAAGGTTAACAAAACCTAAACTGCATTAAAACGCAGTTTAGCCACAACGTTATAACCAACTACCCACTCCCAAAAATATAGCACAAAAAAATCCCTCCTACTCGGAGGGATTTTGCATGGTATAAAACCCATTTTTCAAATTTGACCGCTACGCGGTAAACCACCCACTATAAAAAATAGTTAAATGGATAAATTACCTACGGTGCTGCTTCGCGGTGTTAAAAAGCCCGAACAGCGCGAACATAGACGTTGAAGTCCTTACTGGCGTAGACCTGGTTACCACTGCCGAAACCCTGAATCCACGCATAGTCGTTAACGAACTCCGTAGAACTCCAATAGCCGGTATCAGCAAAACCGCCAACATTTCCTAATCCTATCGTATTTCCTTGCCCTATGTTTTGATACATTTTATTCAATTCTTCAATTGATGGTAAATACCAATCGCTAAAACCTCCTAATGATATGCTCTGACAAATCGCAGCAGCAGAAGTCGCTCCTCCTTGACTAAAATTAATCATTGCAGTGTTATACTTTCCTTCAAACAATCCGCTTCCATAAGCTCTAGTATCAATGTAAGATCCATTATACCATTGATCTCCAGTACTTTGGTTTGTTGGTGCGGCAACTAAACCATGACAACCAGATGGGTCTAAATAAAAGATAATACCACCTTGGTATGTATCGCCAATAGATAAACCGCATGTGCCAGAAGCAGCATTTACTACATAAGGATCGCCAACTATTCCTGTACCAGTTATAGTAACATTTGTACCTGCAGTTGTTACACCTCCTTGACCATCATTACCTGCTGGTCCTTGCGGTCCTGTTAAGCCAATCGTTCCTTGTGCTCCCGTTGCACCAACTGCTCCGTCATTTCCTGCTGGGCCTTGTGGTCCTGTTGCACCAATTGCTCCGTCGACACCATCAATACCGTCGTTACCTGCTGGTCCTTGCGGTCCTGCTCCATTTCCAGAAGTTTTTGCATACAGTGCGTAAGGTACACTCATTAATTGGCTTGTCCCCATTACCGCGTAAGATGTTCCACCCGTTACATCAACTGCTGTTTCCATGAAGAATGGACCATTCGCCCAATCAATAGTTGTAAAATCTCCACTTACTAATGTTCCGCTTCCTATTTCTAGGTTTACTAAGCCATAACCGTTAGTTGTCGGAGTAAATGTTTCGGTGTAAACTGCTGTACCTCCAACACTTCCTTGTTGGATGGTCAATTGCATCCCAACAGCTTGGTTGTTCAATATAAGGTTACCTGCATCTCTTACGACCGCTTGGTATTTAAACCCTTCCGGTGCTTGACCGAAGGAGCTTAGTGAAAGTGTTGCTATCACAACTAGTGATAATAATATTCTTTTCATGGTTTATTGTTGTTTAATAAGTTTAAATGTTTTTCGTTTCGGCGAGCTCAGCGCCCCTTTACTTCCTTCTTCGAATATTAATTCAAGTGAATACGCTCCTGGAGCCAATTCACTTACTTGAATGGGTGTTTGCTCTGCAGAAAGAATGTCCTGCATTACCAATTTTCCCTGTGCATCATACAGTGTGTAGGTCACATTCTCGAACGTGCTTGTTCTGATATTCAATACATCTTCTGTTGGGTTGGGGTAAATAATGGCTTCGTAGTTGGGAGCAAAATCCTCCACGCCTAAAAAGTTCCAGTTCGTTTGATGGAAACCTTGCGTTAAGTCGTTGGTCCCATCGGTTCCTGTGTTAATCACTAACTCTCCAATTGTAAAGTCTAAACTTCCAGCTGCGTTAGAATATGAGTCTCCTTGCGTGGACACTACCTCTTGTGCTGAGACAGTTATTGTAGTAAGTATTGAAAACAACACGAGTGTGTGTTTCTTCATAAGTATTTAATTTTATGTGGTTAAAGTAACTTTATATAATGAAATACGAGATAATAAAAGAAATAAGATGGTTATAACATCACCTAAGAAGCATAAAGGGTTTATGCTTCGCGAAACAAAAATTTGTTAGAAAATCATTACTATCTTCGAAAGACAATCTAGGTTGAGAGCCCTTACGACTTCTTAGCTGAGAAACGTTAAGTGTTATTAAAGAAATGACAGAATGAATAAAAGAGTTTTATCAATAGGATTCATACTATTTCTGATAAGTTTGTTGATTTATACAAACAAGAAAGACCTATATACTTTTGGAAGAAATATTGTGAAGACTTTTAATGAAGAAAAGACCAAAAAAGAAATAACGGATAGTGAATCTACTTGGGGAATTGATATTTCACATCATCAAAAAAAAATAAATTGGGATGAATTGGTTAAACACAATAAGCCCGATTTTATTTTTTTGAAATGCACAGAAGGAGCAAGCCATCAAGACACTAAATACAATACATATAAAAATAAAGCTGAGCAGTACAATATAGTAATTGGGGCATATCACTTTTTTAGTTACCAAAGCTCAGGAAAAGCACAAGCTGAAAATTTCATTAAACACTCAAAACTGAAAGAAGGTAACATAATACCCGTCTTGGATCTAGAATATGTAAAATCCCAAAAGTCCTACAAAAGTAGGTTAGGGGAAATAAAGGCTTTTTGTAAAGAAATCAAATCTGAATTTGGGACTTACCCAATTATTTATTGTGAATGTGATTATAGGAATCGCGTGTTAGATTCTTTTTTTGACAATTTTACTTTTTGGATATCAGATCTGTACAGAGAGCCAAGATGTGATTATGTTTTTTGGCAGTATACTGACAGAGGAGAAGTCAAAGGGATTGGTAAAATTGACAACAATAAACTACATCCTTCAAAAAACCTAACTGATTTTATTATGAACGATGAGTAAATTGCCAAAGGAAAATCTAATCTGACTTTTTGTGGATTTGCTCTTTCTCATAACAGATCTAATTTAATCAATCAATCAGCTGTCCGATTTTTACGGAAGTCTACAAACCAGGAAAAAGCGAGAAACAAAATGAGAATGAAGTAAAAAGCAGAACAAAAAACGCCGCTTTTGCTCTGTTTTTCATTCTGCTTTTTGTACCCGGGGTCGGGATCGAACCGACACTCCATAGGAACACGAGTTTGAGTCGTGCGCGTCTACCAGTTCCGCCACCCGGGCAGGGGCTGCCTTTAAAAGGATTGCAAAGATATCTAAATATTTCAATTCCGAAAAGAAGGAAGCTAAATTTTAAGGAGCTATGAATAGCCCGTAATTGAAGTAACGACGAAAGGCAGCGTAAATTAAGAGTCGACGAGAATCAAGGCCTTGAGCCGACTTGGGCTGAAAATAGGCCTCTTCAATTTTCGAGGAACCCAAATTTTTTCGAGTGTGCTGGCCCAAATCGTTAAAGCGACACGCTACAATAACCGATTTTCCAAACGAACGAAAGGATTTTAAACGCGCTTGGGGGTGCTCTTCAAGTAAGGCGATGTTATCGGGGTGGTCGTTGAAAAACACACTGAGATCTTCGCCATTGTCCAAAGCCACAAATGAGCTGTACGGACCACCATCGTTGGTGCTGATTTGCTCTTTGGCGATGCGACTGCTCCACTTGGTTCTTCCCAAACTGTCTAAGCGCATCACTACGGCGTCGTTGTAAATGTAGTCGTAGGAGATTTGTTGCCTTCCGGTGTTTATGTCGTTCATAAAGCGCTGATTGACGTAATGCTGCTCTGCAATGAGTACAGCTCCGCCATCGGGGCGAACAAACATGTTTTTGAGCTGAAAACGATCGAGTTCTGAAGCCCGGTCGGCCCGCCGATCACTCATAAATTGCTTGAGCAAATCATCATCAAAAGCCTGCAAGCCGCCAGCGAGCATTTCACCAGTTTGGTGATCTAAACGAAAGTAAAAACTTCCGCCAATGGTAAAGAATTGGTCTTTGGAATAAAAGCCGGCAATAACCAACTTGTCGTCTTCCGTGAAATCAAGAGAAATGCCCATGATCCACTTGTCTTTTAAACTCACATCATACTCCTTGAGCTTGTTTAAAAAGGGATTGTAACTCATCAAAACATAGCGCGCAGAACGCACACCAAATTCAAGTCGTCTGTTGTTCTCATCCAACTCACCAAGTCCGGAAATCATAAACACTTTGCCTTCGTTGTCAATGGTGTAGTCGGCAATTTGGAACAGCTCTTCTTCGTAAGGAAGTTGAAGGGTTTTGGTCCAGGCGAGGTCCAAGTTGGAAGTATACACCTTGAAGCTCAACTGATCGTTACTTTGCTTCAGTTCAGACGATCCGTGATAAATCAAAAAGAGCTGTTGAGCGGGAGCGGTTTTAAATTCGAAATCAAAGGACTTCCTGCTTCGTGCGTTCTTAATACGGTCGACTTCAAGCGGGAGGTCTTCAAAATTTAAGTATTGGTTGATGTGGTTGGCATAGGCAATCAACTCCCCCTTGTCTTTGTCGAACACCGAAGTGAAAAGAATGAGGGAATTGTCCATCACCAAAATCGATTCAAACTCGCTTTCTTGATTGTTGATTTTAGGCAGCTCAAGTTCTTTTTCTTGCATGAGTTGTCCGTTAAAATCGTAGCGTTCCAAAATGGGGTTGCGTTGTGCTTTGTTGATGATGAAAAAGCCCCATTCATTGCTTCCAAGAAATGTGGCCTCTCTTCCTCCGCGGTCTGATTCATATTGCGTACCCCAAAACAAGGTGTCTGATGGTTCCTTGGGTAATAGACTGTCGGTGGCAAGGCTTGAACTTGCACTAAGGCCATCACCCAGAAAAAAAACCAGTGAACAAAACAGCAATATGTAACGAAGGATGTTCATCAATACTATTCAAACAATTATCTATCCAAAATGTGCATCAAATGCTTTTCAGTAGAATTCTGAAGGTAGTTCCTTTTCCGAGTTCAGAGCGCTTCACGAAGATTTTACCTCCATGATACTGTTCAATGATTCTTTTGGTGAGCGATAGGCCCAGTCCCCAGCCTCTTTTCTTTGTGGTGAACCCGGGTTGAAAAACGGTTTTGTGTTTGGCTTTATGAATGCCTTTTCCGCTGTCTGAAACATCGATGAAAATAAAGGCACCTTCGACGCCAATATCCACTTTTAATTCGCCCTCACCTTCCATGGCATCTACGGCATTTTTCACCAAGTTTTCTAGCACCCAGCCAAAAAGTGGTGCAGAAACGAGGGCCGACAAATTGCCTTCCTGGGTGATCATTTCGAAGCTTACTTTTTTGGAAATGCGGGTTTTGAGGTAGTCGTAATGCTCCTGCACCACATCGGCGATATTGAGCAGTTGAAGGTCGGGTTTTGAGCCTATTTTCGAGAAGCGATCGGTGATCATTCCCAAACGGTCCACGTCCTTGTTGAGTTCGCTAATGGTGCTGGCTTCCACGCCTTGAGCTTCGAGCAAACTCACCCAAGCCATGAGTGAAGACAAGGGTGTGCCCAGTTGGTGCGCTGTTTCCTTGGCCATTCCCACCCAAACTTGGTTTTGTTCTGCCTTTCTGAAGGTGCTAAAAATAAGGTAGGCCACGATGAGAAAAACGCCAATGAGCACCAATTGCGCTACCGGGAAGTACTGCAATTGAGTGAGCAAGACGCTGTCTTCGTAATAGATGTAATGAATACCATCTTCGGGAAGGTCGATTTGAATGGGCGGATTGGCCTGCGCCATTCTTGCCAGTCGTTTCGCCAGTAAGGTGCTATCGTTCAAAACGGCTTCTTCCACCCGCTGTGCTCTAACGATCTTGTTTTTCGTGCTATCTACCAAAATCACAGGAACGGAGGCGGAGTTAATCACGGTTTCTGAGATGAAACTGTTGATCAAGTCGCGCATAACGGCTTTTAATTCAGAAAAACGCCTGCTTTCGTTGTAGTAGATGATGACTCCTCCCCCTTCAGTAAACACGATGGGTTCGTTGCGGGTCATCATTTCTTGTTTGAGCGAATCGATGTAGCTCCGGTTGTCTTTTTTCTCCGGAGGCAGGTTCATGGTGAAGAGCAGCGAATCTTTGCTGTTGTAGTAGAGTAAGGGAATGGTTTTGTTGGACCACATGACCTTCGACACAAAGGTCAAATCCATTTCTTCCGGAGGGTCGTTCAAAATATCGTAGGCTTGGACGAGGAGGTCGGCCTTGTTGTTTTCTTCTTCTTTGAGCGATTCGAAGAGGCTTTGCGTGTAGGAAACCAGTTCGGCCCTTTTTTGAATGGCTTCAGACCAAAGTTTCACCTTGAGTTGTTCTTCAGCACGTATTTTCTGGGCGATATCGTTAGAGTACCAAAGGGTAATCCCAATGATGATCAGGGCGGAGGCCAAGACAAAGAGCTTCCAACGTTGTTTGTTTGAATAGAGGTTCATTGCTGACGGAAAGATAAGAAGCTTGAGCCATCTTCGCCCAAAGCAAATCATTTATCCTCACAACGAGCACTCGGAGGGCTTATTGTTTAAGGGCCTTCAAAGCGAATGGAATCAAAACATGGTCTTCTAAAATGTGGTGAACTTGAAGGGCCAATTCCAAGCTTTTTAAACGGTTCAACAAGACACGGAAAGAAGAGTAGGAGCGGCCTTCAGAAACATACTCACGCAGTACTTTTCTGAGCACTTTAAGGTCAACTTCAGTATCATCATGATGGGCCTTAAATCCGTTAATATGGTTGATTTCGGCGGAGTTCAAAGCCGTTTTACCTTCCTTGAATAATTTGCTCAGTGCTGGAAACAAATGTGTTTCTTCATTTTGAATGTGCTGGGTAAGTTGTTGGCGGT
>JAQWFN010000002.1 GCA_029238785.1 Flavobacteriales bacterium
TAGAAATGGGTAAAGAAACCCGTTTTGGTGAAGATCATGGATTTGCTGAGCTCACAGACTTGGCCAGTTTTAAAGCAGCTGTTCCGATACGTAATTACGAAGAAATCAAAGACTACATCGATAGTTGCAGGGCAGGCGAAGAAGACGTGCTATGGCCGGGTAGGGTGAAGTGGTTTGCGAAGTCTTCGGGCACCACTTCAGATCGAAGCAAGTTTATTCCTGTTACCAAAGAAGCCCTGGAAGAGTGCCATTACAAGGGCGGGAAGGATTTGCTAGCGATGTACTGCAACAATCATCAAGGTTCGCAGATTTACAAGGGGAAAACCTTGGTGATGGGGGGCAGCAGCAACTTGTCGGCAATGGATTCAGAGTCGATCACAGGAGATTTATCTGCCATCATCATCAACAACCTCCCCATTTGGGTTGAGCTCAGGAGAACTCCAGGAAAAGACATCGCCCTTATGGACAATTGGGAGGAGAAGATTGAGAAAATGGCCATGGCGGTGAAGGACGAAGACGTTACAACAGTGGCAGGTGTTCCGTCTTGGACCTTAGTGCTTTTTAAGCGCATCCTTTAGTTAACTGGAAAGAATACCATCAAAAAAGTGTGGCCGAATTTCGAATTGTTTATGCACGGTGGTGTGAGCTTTAAGCCTTATCGCCAACAGTTCGACCAAATTGTAGGGTATTCAGCTTTGAACTATTATCAAACATACAATGCCAGCGAAGGTTTTTTCGGGATTCAAGACCAACCAGGTTCTGATGATTTGCTGCTCATGCTCGACTATGGGATTTTTTACGAGTTCCTTCCAATGGAGCATTTGGGCGACCCGCATGCAGCAACACTGCAACTCGATGAGGTGAGCGAAGGAGTGGTTTATGCCCTCGTTATCTCAACCAACGCCGGTTTGTGGCGATACCTATTGGGCGACACCATTGTATTTACCTCAACCGATCCTTATCGAATACAAGTTGTGGGTAGAACCCGTTTGTTCATTAATGCATTTGGAGAAGAGTTGATTATCGACAATGCTGAAGAGGGGATCCGAAGAGCGGCGATTGCTTCCGGAGCGGTAGTGAATGATTTCACTGCCGGACCAATTTATATGGAAAACGACAAGTGTGGTGGACACGAATGGATCATAGAGTTTGATCAAAAGCCCACTAAAATGAAGGTTTTCGCTCAGCTTCTGGACGACAGTTTAAAAGAATTGAACACCGATTATGAAGCAAAACGCTCTTCAGATTTGTCTTTAGGATTTCCAATGATCAAGGGCGTTCCAAGTGGCACGTTTTATGAATGGATGAAGTCGAAAGGGAAGTTGGGTGGTCAAAATAAGGTGCCTCGCTTAAGCAACGATCGAAGAGTTTTAGAAGAAGTGAATGCCTTTCTTGAGGAAGAAAAAGTAATGATAGAACAATGATGAACTTACTTATGTGGGTCTTAATGTATTCTTGGCAGTTGATTGTGAGCGTTCCAGCAAAGCAAGAGGCTTCTTTAGATATGGACGCTTTAGGCCATTCGTATGTGTGGACTCCAGAGAAGATTGTGATGTATGATACGAAGGGCCGGGAACTCTTTTTTTACTCAGAACTGGCATTTGGCGACATTCAATCGATAGATGTGCGAGATGCATTAAAGCCTTTGGTTTTTTATCAAGATGCGGGGAAGTTGGTGTTTTTAGACAATACCCTCTCGCCCCAAAGTAATGTGATCGACCTTTTTGAAGTGTACGACGGAATGGCCGTGGCCATTTGCTCCAGCATTGACAACAACTATTGGGTTTTTGATGCACAGCGCCAGGAGATTGTTCGGGTGGATGCAGCTTTTAATGAGATTACCTCTTCCGGCAGTTTGAGCGCTTTGGGCATCGATGGCTTCTATCCAGAACAGCTCTTTGAAAGCAACCAGCAACTTTATGTTTGGGAAGAGAACTATGGATTCCTGGTTTTTGACTTGTTTGGAACTTTGATTCGACGAATTCCTATACTCGATGTGCAGCATGTGCACCTGAGAAAAGGCCAACTCTTGTTGACCAAAACAAGTGGAGAGGTGTTGAAATACAATTGGCTCGATTATCAATTCGAAGCAGTGCCGCTTCCATCTTTGCCAGCGAGCCCTCGAGCAGTGGTGAAAAACGCAGAAGTGTATGGCTTTTTGGTGAATGAAGCCCTCTTTCTTTATCGTTAATAAAAAGGCGAAAGAAGCCCCGTTTTAAAAGGTGCTCCCTCCAAGATTTTTGTAATTTAGAAGGCCTGAATAAATTCAACGTATTATGCATATTGCAATTGCCGGTAACATAGGTTCCGGAAAAACAACCCTGACTACGCGCCTAGCGAAGCACTATAAGTGGACTCCACATTTTGAGAGTGTTGACGACAATCCATATTTAAATGATTTCTATAAAGACATGCAACGTTGGTCGTTCAACTTGCAAGTTTTCTTCTTGAATTCGCGTTTTGCGCAGGTTCAAGAAATGAGAGAGAGCGGGAAGAAAATCATTCAAGACAGAACCATCTATGAGGATGCGTACATCTTTGCGCCGAACTTACATGCCATGGGCCTCATGACCACCCGTGATTTTGAAAACTATCTTTCTTTGTTCGAGTTGATGGATAAGTTTGTAGCTGCTCCAGATCTTTTGATCTATTTGAGAGCTTCTGTTCCTACCTTGGTGACCCAGATTCAAAAACGCGGTCGTGATTATGAGGAAGCCATTCGTTTGGATTACCTCACACGCCTTAATGAACGTTACGAAGCTTGGATTTCAACCTATGACAAAGGGAAGTTGCTCATTATTGATGTAGACAACAACAACTTCCACGAAGATCCCGAAGACTTTAGCGGCATCGTTCAGCGCATCGATGCTGAAATTCACGGTCTTTTTTGATCAGTGAATTAAAACCAAAACCAATAAAACAAAAAAGGACCTCCATAATGGAAGTCCTTTTTTCATTGGAAGTATTTTCTAAGCTTATGCTCCTTCTTGAACAGCAGCAGCTTTCATGTTGAACTTCATCATGATTTGATCTTTGATCACGTTGTCTCCAAGGTTGTCGAAGAACTTGTCAGAATCGTAACGAATGTCGAATTCTGTTCTGTCAATCATCATGGTACCAGTGATCACAATACCATCTTCACCATTAGCAGAATAAATGATTTTCGCCGTTGCAGGCTTTGTTATTCCTTTAATGGTAAGATTTCCTGTTGCCGTCATCTTGTTGTCAATGTACTCAGCAGAAACCAATTCAAAGGTAGCTGTGGCGAATTCTTCAACATTAAAGAAATCCGCACTTTTTAAGTGTCCCAGTAATTTAGCGGCACTCTCTTCATCCAAATCATTGTTAGAAATAGAGCTCATGTCCATAACAATTTTTGCAGCGCTAATTTGACCGTTAGTAACTGTAATTGATCCTTCTTGAACATTTACCTCACCATTGTGAGCGGCACCAGTAATTTTCTTACCCGTCCAGCTTACCTTACCAGAGTTTGCAGCGTAAGTTGCATCGTTTGGAAGTTTGATGGTGGCTTCGTCACCCGAAACAAGGTTCACTTGATCTGGGTTTTTGCCTGTAATCATAGCGGCAACACACTTCGTATAATCCTTTTGAAAAGCCTCGTCCTTGCGCAGTTCAACACATTTGTTGAGTAGCTCAAGATCTTTGTCTTTTTGATTGGTCATTTCGGCACACTCACAAGCTGTAGGTCCAGCAGTTTCTGTATCGTTTGAACCCTTTGGTCCGCAAGCAGCGAGCAAAAGCCCGCAAGACGCAGCAATAATAAACTTCTTCATGAAATTGGGTTTTAGTTTAAGATGAAAACAAGATTTCAATCTGTAAGTTTATTCAGCTTCGTGCAAACCAATACTATTTTCTTCAGTATTGATGTCGTTTTCGTTATGCTCGATGTTGTTTCCGTGTTCAGCACCATGGCCAGTTCCTTCAATTGACCCTAAGATTGGCGCAATCACCAATCCAACCAAACAAGTTAATTTGATCAAGATGTTCATAGAAGGACCAGAGGTGTCTTTGAAAGGATCACCAACGGTATCTCCAGTAACTGCAGCTTTGTGAGCCTCAGAACCTTTGTATGTCATTTCACCGTTAATTTCTACACCAGCTTCAAAGCTTTTTTTAGCGTTATCCCAAGCGCCACCAGCGTTGTTTTGGAAGATCGCCCAAAGAACACCAGAAACAGCAACACCTGCCATGTAAGAACCAAGCGCTTCGGCACCCATCACAAATCCAATAATCAATGGAGTGATGATCGTAATGGCACCAGGAAGCATCATTTCTCTTAAAGCTGCTTTGGTAGAAATCTCAACACATTTACCATATTCTGGTTTACCAGTACCTTCCATGATACCTGGAATTTCGCGGAATTGACGACGAACCTCCATCACCATTTCCATGGCTGCTTTACCCACAGACTTCATGGCCAAGGCAGAGAAAACAACTGGAATCATACCACCAATAAACAAGGCTGCAAGAACGTCGGCCTTAAAGATGTTGATTCCCTTAATACCAGTGAAGTTAACGTAAGCAGCAAAAAGGGCCAAGGCCGTAAGAGCGGCAGAGGCAATAGCGAAACCTTTACCAACAGCTGCAGTGGTATTACCTACAGAATCCAAGATGTCTGTACGCTGACGAACTTCAGCAGGCAATTCACTCATTTCAGCAACACCACCAGCGTTATCGGCAATTGGTCCGAAAGCATCAATAGCCAACTGCATAGCCGTAGTAGCCATCATTGCAGAAGCCGCAATTGCAACACCGTAGAAACCAGCAAGCTCATAAGAACCCCAAATTGCAGCAGCAAAAAGGATTACAGAAGAAGCGGTGGAGATCATACCGGTAGAAAGACCAGCAATGATGTTTGTTGCAGCACCAGTAGAAGAGTTTCTCACGATGTCCATTACAGGCTTCTTACCAAGAGCAGTATAGTATTCAGTGAACATAGAAATCAAGTAACCTACAGCTAAACCAACAAGCGTTGCGTAGAAAACATGACGGCTAGGAATGTCTTTAACTCCTTCGCCAAAGAATTTCATCCCAGTTATGGTTTCAGGCAACAACCAGTCAACAAGGAACCATCCAGCAATAGCAGAAAGTAGGATAGAAGTAATGTTACCCACGTTCAAAGCGCGTTGTACATCTGCTTCTTTTGCGTTGTTGTCTTTAACTCTAATCAGGAAGGTTCCTGCGATAGAAGCAAGAATACCAACACCAGCAATCATCAATGGAAGGATAATCGGACCCATTCCGCTGAAAGCGCTTTCAATTTGACCGGCATCCGCCATGTCCTTAATAATATAGTTACCAAGAACCATCGATGCCAAAACGGTAGCTACATAAGAACCGAACAAGTCAGCACCCATACCGGCAACGTCACCCACGTTATCACCCACGTTATCTGCAATTGTTGCAGGGTTTCTAGGGTCATCTTCAGGAATTCCAGCTTCTACTTTACCTACAAGGTCAGCACCAACATCGGCAGCTTTGGTATAGATACCACCACCAACACGGGCGAAAAGTGCGATCGACTCAGCACCCAAAGAGAATCCAGCAAGCGCTTCAAGAACAACCGTCATGTCGTTATAGAAGTTACCCCCTTCATTCATAAAGGTGTGAAGGAAGAAGATGAAGAAAAGGCTCAAACCGAGAACGGCAAGACCAGCAACACCCAATCCCATAACTGTACCTCCACCGAAAGACACTTTCAAGGCTTGTGGCAAGCTCGTACGAGCAGCTTCAGTGGTTCTAGAGTTAGAGTCGGTAGCAATACGCATACCTATATTACCAGCTACCGCTGAGAATACAGCTCCAATAATAAATGCAGGAACAATCATCCAGCTTGTGGTGTCTACTACTTGCGAAATCCAGAACAAAGCCAGGGATGCAATCACAACGAAAACAGCCAAAAGACGGTATTCTGCGCTCAAGAAAGCCATTGCACCTTCTTTGATGCTTTTAGAGATTTCTTGCATTCTTTCATTTCCCGGATTTTGCTTTTTTACCCATGCCATTTTAATAAGCATGAAAATCAATCCGATGACTCCGAATCCCGGAAGGATGTAAATTAAATTGTCCATATCTAAGTTATAATTGTTAAAGGCTTTTTCAGAAGCGCGCGCAAAAATAGCGGTTTATATTGCTTTGTCCAAATGCCAAAAAAAAGCCGACCGTCAATTAAGGACAGTCGGCAAGTTATAGTGGTGCGATTGCTTGCTTTTTATTTAAGCATATACATGCTTTCTTTGATTCTGCGAACAACATCGTCTGGGCCTGGTAGGGCTGCATCGATAAGTGTTGGTGCGAATGCAAAAGGGGTATCGGTTTGTGTTATTCTTTGAACGGGAGCATCGAGATAATCAAAAGCATGCTTTTGAACACGGTAGGCAATTTCACCAGAAATACTTGCAACTGGGAAAGCTTCCTCCAATATCACCAAACGGTTGGTTTTCTTTACAGACTGAATGATGGTGTCAATGTCTAAGGGACGAATTGTTCTCAAGTCGATCAACTCAACAGAAACACCTTCTTTTTCTAAAATTTCACAAGCTTCGATGGCCGTTTTCATGATCTTTCCGAAAGACACAAGCGTAACATCAGTACCGCTTCTTTTAATGTCGGCAACTCCAATAGGAACCAAGAATTCTCCTTCAGGAACCATTCCTTTATCACCATACATTTTTTCACTCTCCATAATGAGCACTGGGTCGTTGTCGCGAATTGCCGACTTCAACAAACCTTTCATATCGTAAGGGGTGAAAGGGGTAATCACTTTCAAACCTGGGATGTGTGCGTACATGCTTTCAAAACTTTGTGAGTGCGTTGCTGCTAATTGTCCGGCAGTTGCATTTGGCCCACGAAACACGATAGGCACGCTGTACTGGCCTCCAGACATCTGAAGCATTTTCGCTGCGTGGTTGATGATTTGGTCGGCCGCAAGAATAGCGAAGTTCCAAGTCATAAATTCAACAATTGGACGAAGTCCATTCATTGCAGCGCCAACAGCAATACCAGCAAAACCGAGCTCCGAAATTGGCGTGTCAATAACACGTTTCTCACCAAATTCTTCAAGCATGCCTTTACTGGCTTTGTAAGCTCCGTTGTATTCGGCAACTTCTTCACCCATAAGGAAGACACGTTCGTCTCTTCTCATTTCTTCGCTCATGGCCTCGCATACGGCCTCTCTGAATTGAATTTCTCTCATTTCTCTAAAATGTGGTCGTAAAATTAGTAATAAATCAATATGATTTTAAGTGTACTTAAGACACTTTCTATGAAAACATCACTATTTCTTGGATTAGCTTCAAAATAGGTGTTAAAACAAAGCAATAAGGTATGCATGCATAACAAAAAATGATACCTTTGAAGTGAACGTTGGGCAGGCTTCCTTGTTCTAGAATGTGTAAGTTTGCACCTCAAAACCGAAGAATTCGATGAAAATATTAGTTTGTATAAGCAAGGCTCCAGACACAACGTCGAAGATTGCCTTTAAAGACAACAACACAGCGTTTGATGAAAACGGTGTGCAGTTTATCGTTAACCCATATGATGAATGGTATGCCTTAGTTCGTGCTATTGAGTTGAAAGAAGCTCAAGGCGGAAGTGTAACTACCATCACTGTAGGTGGTGCTGATAACGACCCCATCATTCGTAAAGCGCTGGCCATTGGTGCAGACGATGCCATTCGAGTAGATATGGAAGCGACGGATGCTTTTCAAGTAGCTAGCGAGATTGCGGCGAAAGCAAAAGAAGGCGGTTTCGACCTTGTTTTGTGTGGTAAAGAAACCATCAATAACAATGGTGCTGTTGTAGGAGGAATGCTTGCTGAGTTGCTCGATGCGCCATACATTCCCCTTGCTACGAAGTTAGATGTGAGCGGAACAACTGCAGAAATCACAAGAGACATTGCTGGTGGAGAAGAGGTTTTGACAGCTCAACTGCCCGTAGTTATTTCAGCAGCTAAAGGAATGGCTGAGCAGCGTATCCCAAACATGAGAGGAATCATGGCGGCAAGAAGCAAAGCGCTTAATGTAGCGGCACCTGCGGGAACAGAAGCCAGTACAGAAGTAAAGAGCTATTCTTTACCTCCAGCAAAAGGAGATTGTACCTACATCGATGCAGAAAACCCTGCTGAATTGATCAAGAAGTTGCACGAAGAGGCAAAAGTTATTTAATCCACTAAAACAAAGAAAATGTCTGTATTAGTTTTTGTAGATCATCACAATGGAAAAGCAAGCAAAGCCTCTTTGGAAGCAGTGGGTTATGCTAAGAAAGTAGCAGATCAGTTAGGTACTGATGTAGCTGCTATTACTTATAATGGTATTGAAGGCGATGGAGGAGTTGCTGGATTTGGCGCAAGCCGCCTTCACGTGGCAAGCAACATTACGCTTGCTGATTCTGGACAATTGGCCAAAGCAGTTCAAGCAGCTGCCGAAGCTGAAGGAGCAGACGTTGTGATCTTCTCGCACGACGATTTGGGTAAAGCGGTTGCTCCGAGAGCGGCTGTTCGACTTCAAGCAGGTTTAGTAACTGGTGTCACCACCATGCCCAACGCCGAGCTGGAAGTGAGCAAAAATGTTTTCTCAGGAAAGGCAACGGCTCATGTTTCATTCAAAACAGCGAAGAAAGTCATCAGCATCTTGCCCAACGCATTTGGAATGATGCCAAGCGAAGTGAGCACAGCAGTGAGTACCTTCACTCCAGAAGTGGGCGCGGCTCAAATCACCGTGAAGGAAGTAAAAACAACCGCTTCTGATGGTGAGATTCCATTACCGGAGGCCGACTTAGTTGTGAGTGCTGGTCGCGGTCTGAAAGGACCAGAAAACTGGGGTATGATTGAAGAGTTGGCTCAGGAATTGGGAGCGGCAACCGCTTGTTCTCGTCCGGTTTCCGACATCGGATGGCGTCCTCACCACGAACACGTGGGACAAACAGGTGTGGCTATTCGTCCAACACTCTACATTGCGGTAGGTATTTCTGGTGCAATTCAGCATTTGGCTGGGGTAAATGGTAGTAAAGTCATTGTTGTTATCAACAAAGATCCTGAAGCTCCATTCTTCAAAGCCGCAGATTATGGTATTGTAGGCGACGCTTTTGAGGTGGTTCCGAAATTGATCCATGCACTTAAGTCCTTCAAAGCCAGCAATTAATCTTGTCGTAAAATATTACTAATTTCGCAAAAGGGAAGCATGATCAATTGTGCTTCCCTTTTCCTTGCAATGAAGAAGATAGAACTCGAAATTTCAGACATCGCCCCAAGTGGATCAACATCTGGTGCGTATGCCCTAGTGCTAAAAGAAACGGAAGGAACAAGGAAGTTGCCTATCGTTATTGGTGGTCATGAAGCTCAAGCCATCGCAATTGAGCTGGAAAAAATGACGCCAAGCAGGCCCTTAACGCACGATTTATTCAAAACCTTTGCCCATTCGTTTTCTATTGAGGTGGAAGAGATCATCATCTACAATCTAATCGAAGGGATCTTTTTTGCAAAGGTGGTCTGCATCCAAGACGGCCATCGTGCTGAAATCGATAGTAGAACTTCAGATGCAGTAGCCCTGGCGGTGCGCTTTAACTGCCCAATATATTGCCACGATTTCATTCTAGACTCTGCCGGTGTGAACGCCGAGGACCTCGAGCCAGAAGCAGAAGAGGTAGATTACATGGATAGTCAAGAGCCTTCCAGTAGCGGAAACGATATTTCCCAAATGAGCAACAGTGAATTGGAGCAAGAGCTTCAAAAAGCCATTGAGCATGAAGAGTATGAACGTGCCACTGTGCTTCGTGATGAAATGAACAAGCGCGGGCTTTAAGACCGCGCTTCTCGGCGAGAATCAATAATTGTGTGATGCTATTTTATATATTTACTACACAACTATTGATTCCAAATGAAAAAACTACTTGTTCTTACTGCCGTATTAGCAGTGAGCTTCTCCAATAATGTTCTAGCTCAAGGGTGTGATAATCCTTATGATATCATGACTCAAGGTCTTGAAAGTTTTAATCAAGCCTATTATCAAGATGCTCTTGAGCAATTTCAAAAAATTCATCCCAACGATACCTCTTACGCGGTTGCGCTGTATGAACAAGCGTATTGCTTGTATCAAATGGAGCGTTACGACGAGGCCATTGAGCTTTTTAGTGAGGGTTTAGAAATGACCTCCGATGTAAGGGTGAATTTCTTCAACAGTTTAGCCAATGCCTATGACGAAGGAGGGCAAGAAGAAACAGCAATAAGTTATTACGATCAAGGCCTAGTGGAGTTCCCTTACAATGGGGATCTTTATCATAACAAGGGAATTGTACTGGAGAAATTGGAGAAGTGGGAAGAAGCTTTTGAGTCTTACAAAAAGGGATTAATCGTTGCTCCTTATCATGCTGGGTGCCATTATCGCTTGGGCCGTTTAGCAGCTCACCAAGGACTTCGAACCCAATCGATGCTGGCCTATACCATGTCTGTTCTGGTGGATCCTGTTTCTGATAATGCTGTGACCCGCCTTGTAGAGATGGAAAACATGCTTGCTGGAAATTTTGAGAAAAAGGAATTTGAAATCGATTTGACGAACAATGGAGGAGAACGCTATACGGAAATCGATATGGCCCTAGAAAACAACTTCGCGAATAATTCAGCCTACAAATACCCACACAAGAAAGTAGATTACGCCTTTGCACGTCACCTGCATTTGGCTTTAACGGAATTGAAAAACAATACTTCCTTGGACGGTTTCTGGGCAGATACGTATTTACCTTTATACAACAAAGTGCTCGCCGATGGGAACTTCAATTACTTGATTAACACGATGGTGATTCAGGTGGAAGACCCAAAAATCCAAGCTTATTTGAATAAGAAGTCGACCCGACTCAAAACCATCGCTTTTATTGAGAAAATGAAGGTCGATTGGGATGAGCTTAATGGAGAGAAGGTTTTTCCGATGAAAGCCGGGGAGCAAAAAACAAAATTGGTGTACTCTGATGCTCGACTAGTTTACGGTGCAGGCGGTTTTGATGGCACGGATTTTATTGGCTACACCGAGTTTTATAACCAAGCAGGAGGCATTAGCGCCTATGGTGAATTCAACAGTCAGTATAAAAAACAAGGCACTTGGCATTACTTCTATAAAGATGGCAATACCAAAGAAATCTCAGAATGGAATAACGGAGATTTGGAAGGCTGGTACCATGAGTTCAATCAAAATGGTACCCGCGCTAGAAGCATTAGCTTGAAGAATAATCAGCGCGATGGTTTGTCTTTGGATTATGACGACCAGGGGGTTCTTCAATCAAGCATGGAGTATGTTGAAGGAGAGTTGCAGGGGAAAATTACCCTTTATCATGAAAATGGGGAGGTAAAAAGAACTTACACTTACAAAGACGGGAGCGCTAATGGTATGCTGGTAGAGTATGCTGCCAATGGTATGAAGTCAAGAGAAGTGATGCTCAAAGACGGAAAACTTGATGGGGTAGAAAAAGAGTGGTACAGTGATGGCAGTGTTTCTTCGGAATACAACTACAAAGAAGGAAATCGAGAAGGAACTTTTGTGTCTTACTACAACAATGGAGAGGTTTACAGAAGAGGGCAGTATAAAGACGACAAGCTCGTTGGCCTGCTCGAAGAGTTTTTCATTGATGGAACCTTGAGTGAAACAGAGGAGTACGATGATTCTGGTAAGATGAACGGTACCTACAAAAAGTTTGATCGAGAAGGAAACTTACTCACTCAAATGGAATACAAACGTGGGGAAATATACTCCTACCAGCAGTTCGATCGTACGGGGAAATTGCTTCGCGAAGAAACGAGAAAATCAGGGAAGTTTGAGTTTGAAGGATTTTACAACGACGGTGTTCAACGTTTGATCGGGATGTACGATGCCGGTGATGATGGTCAGAAAATTGGAGAGTGGAAATACTTCAACAAGAATGGCATCTTGAGTTCAGTAGAGAATTACTCTGAAAGCGGACAAAACGGTTTGGCCACGAATTATGCGTCGAACGGACAAAAAACGTACGAAGCCAATTACCTCGATAATCAAATGAACGGAGATGTTCGTTGGTATTATGACTTTGGTCAGCTCAAACGCGAAGGCCAAGTAAACGAAGGACTCTACTGTGGTGAGTTCCGTTCTTACCACTCCAACGGAACCCTTTCGGCCAAAAATTACTACGTAGATGGTTATTACCACGGCAAACAATATTACTACACGGTAGAAGGTGATGTAGACCACATTGATACCTACACGAATGGAAAGAAAAAAGTAATGGAGTTCCATTTTGAAGGTCAGCCATACCACCAAGCCCGACTGGATAGTGGTAAAGGGAAATACGAATTGCGTTTTCCTCACGGAGAACTGATGGCGGAAATCGAATTCAGTAACTATTATGACAACGGTCTTACAGTTTATTACTACGTCAACGGCGTCACTCAAGCGGAAGGAGTGCTGATCAACGGAGAGAAGAATGGCCTTTGGAAATACTACCACCCCAATGGAAAAATTTCAGCTGAAGGAACTTACGCCCTCGGCGATCATGAAGGAGAGTGGAGATGGTACAATGAAGCTGGGAAACTAGAAACCATCCGCAGGTATGAGCACGATGAGATGAACGGACTTTACGAAACTTTCTATGATAACGGTCAGCTCGAAGTAAGCATTCCCTATACCCATGATTTAGCTCATGGAATGGCGTATTACTATGCTCCAACAGGCGATCTTCAGATGGTGAGAAAGTACCATTACGACAAAATGGAGGGCATTACCTGGAACGGAAGTAATGGCAAGTTGGCGCCAATTACGCCAGTTGAAAACGAAACCATTGAAATTACTACGAAATACCCCAATGGCAAGCCTTCGCGAAGCTTCAAAATGGAAGACGATAATTTCCAAGGGGTGTATAAAGAGTTTTGGCCTAACGGTAAACTACTTAGTGAAGGGGCTTACGTCGACGGAAACCGCCATGGTGAAAGCAAAGAGTTTTTCGAAAATGGTAAACCGAAACTCGAAAGAACTTATATTGATGGAGATGAAACGGGAAGCAGAAAGGAATACCACAGCAACGGTAAAATAAAATCCACCTCAGAATGGTTAAATGATGAGAAGCACGGAGAAGAAAAGATCTATGACAAATACGGCAAGCTCATCGAAACCAGAATTTGGAGGGACGGAGATATCATCGAAATCATTAAATAAAATGATGCTTAAAGTCCTTTCGTTAGCACTGAGCCTCCTACTCTCAGGCGCAGCCTTTGCCCAAACTCCAGAGTCGGAATTGGCTGCAATGCTTGAGAAATACCCCAGCGAACATGTTGTTGCGGTGGAAACGAGTCATCACATCGATATTTCATTAAAAAAAGGTCAGCCCGTGATTGAAGAGCGATTTGCTGAGGTGTTTTTTTTCTTGGATGATGATGCCGCAGACTACAGCCGAAGAAGGGTTAGCTATGGATCATTTAGTGAATTGGACGAAATCGAAGCCACTTCCTATGTGCCTGTTGAAGGGAAGTACAAAGCCCATGAAACCACTTACTTTAGAAAGCAAAATGAGTTTACTCCTGGGATTTTTGCTGATGATGAAAAATCGGTGAGCTTTAGTTTTAAAAACTTGGAGAAAGGCAGTAAGGCCGATTATTCCTATACCTTAAAGAAAAGCGACCCCCAGTTTCTTGGTCCGAACTTTTTCATCAGCATGATTCCTTCCGAACTCGAGGTTTTTTCCATCACCTTTGATGAAGAAATTGATCTTGGCTGGGAAATGATCAACTGCGAAAACCTAAACCTTGAATTCACAACTTCGCTTGAGAAAGGCAGAAAAACAGTAAAATGGTCCTTGCACAACTTGCCCGTGACCAACTTTGAGTCAGATGCGCCAAGCATGGCCCATTGGACGCCACACATTGTTCCTTTCATCAAATCGTATGAGTTTAAGGGCGAGAAAACCGAAGTCTTAGGAAGTGTTGATGCGCTTTTCAAATGGTACAACAGCTTGGTTCAACAAGTAGATCGCAGTGAGAATAAAGAATTGAAGGCAATCACCGATTCCATCATCTCTCCTGATTTTAATGATGTACAAAAGGTGGAAGCCATCTTCGACTGGACCAAGAAGAACATCAAGTACGTGGCCGTGGAAAATGGGATGAACGGTTTCATTCCTAGAAGTGGAGAAAGCGTTTGCCAAAAACGTTATGGGGATTGTAAAGACATGGCCAGCATCATGCACGAAATGGGCTTGATTTGTGGGGTCGACATCAACATGGCCTGGATTGGGAGCAGATCGAAACCCTATACCTACCAGCAATTGCCTTCCCCTATGGTTGACGATCACATGATTGGGGCTTACAAGCACGAAGGAGATTGGATCTTCCTTGATGCCACCAACAGGTATTGCGCTTTTGGCCGACCTACGAGCTTCATCCAAGGAAAAGAAGCCCTTGTCAGAATAAGCGATGAACAGTATGAAGTGGCGCTTGTTCCCCCCTTGTTAGCCGATGAAAATGCGGTGAAGATTTCCATGGACATGAAGGTGGAAGACCAAGTGCTTAAGGGACAAGCGGTGATGGACATGCACGGCTACTATGTTGATCATTACCGAGAAGCGCTCAACGACATGGATAAGGAGGAGAAGGAAGCGTTTTATAAAGATGCCTTTGGTAAAGGAAATAACAAGTGCGTAATTAAAGATGTGGAAACGAGCGGACTCGAAGAAAAGGGAGACACCTTGCTCATCAACTACAACTTCGAAATTGCCAGTTATTTGCTTGAAGTGGATCAGGAGCTTTTCGTGAATTTGAACCTTGAGAAGATGTATGCCAATTACAAGCTGGATGAAGACAGAAAATACCCCAGGGTGTTTGAGTATGCTTCGCTGGTTGAGGTTGAAAGTTCCTTGCAAATACCAGACGGCTATCGGGTGAAATCTTTACCGAAATCTGGAAACATGAGCTTCGATGATTTTTCCTTCGATCTGAAGGTGGAGCACAGTGGCGAAAAAATTAACTTAAGCACGGTAGCTAAGATAGAAGTGCTTCAGCTCGATGAAAAACATTTCAGCGATTGGAACGAAATGATCAGCGCCCTGCGCAAGCTTTATAGAGAATCGGTAGTTTTAGAACGCATATAACATCATCATGAAAAAAATAGTCATCCTCACCTTGGCCTTGTTCACACTGCCATTTTTAGCCCTTTCACAATTCATTTTCGAAGAATACGATTGGAATGAAGAAGGACAATATCTCCCTACTTCAGAAGCTTACGCTGAGAACGACGAGTTCATGGTGAAAAAGCGCGTTCTCGTGGAACTTAAAAACGAAATCATTGATGGAAAAGAAGTACTGCGTCATTACGAAATTGTGCACACCATCATTCAAGTGAACACAGACGAGGCCATTGAAGACAACAACCGCATTTACGTTCGTTATTCAAATGAAGACGAATTGGTTCAAAAAGCGCGGGTGATCCTTCCAAGTGGAAAGGTGATTGATTTGGATGAAGAAGATATTCTCACTTCGGAAGACGAAGACGATAGTGGAACCAAGTATTTTGCCCTCGCAGGATTAGAAATTGGTGCTCAAATCGAGCATTTCTATCAACGCGAATTGGACCCGAACATCACTGGAGTGATGGTTTATACCCAAGGCCAAAAGCCCATTCTTGATTACAGCTACAAATTGTATCACCCGTCTTACCTGCGCTTCGGTCACAGAGCGTATAACGTAGATTGGGAGCCGATTTCTACAGAGCCAAGCGAAGAGCGATCGGCTTTGGAGTGGAAGGCCAAAGAAATTCCTGGAGTTGCTGATCAAGCCATGGCTTATTATGATGCCGGCATGCGCCGCTTCTCCTACAAGCTCGAGAAGAATGTTTTTACAGGAGCCTCAAACATCATCAACTACAAGCGCCTCAACGAAAACATCTACCAACAATACATGTCGTTTACAGAAAAGGATGAACTCAAGGCCTTGAAGAAAATGGCCAAAGAGATCAAACTGGACGAGGATTTGGACACCGAAACAAAGGTGAGAACCATCGAAAATTACATCAAGAACAACTACAATGTGTTTTTGCTCAACCTTAGTTTTTTTGGAGTTTCTTCAAATCTGAATGATATCTTGAGTTCAAAGCTGGCCTCAAAAGACGGCTATGTGCGTTTGCACGTGGCGCTTTTTGAACACTTTGGGATTAAAAACGAGCTTGTTTTTACCACCTCTAGATCAGACTATAACTTTGAGAAAGATTTTGAGAATTACATGTATTTAGACAAGTACTTGATCTACTTCCCCGAGTTGGATCAATACATCGCCCCAAACGTCCCTAACAGCAGACTTGGCATTGTTCCTTCCTCTTGGACAGACAATTACGGTTTTTTTGTGAAACCAGTTACCCTCGCAGGAGTGAGCAGCGGTATTTCGGAAATCAAGTACATCAAGGCCGCCAAGATGGAAGAGAACTTTGATGAGATGATCATTGAGGTTAATTTAGATTTTGATGAAGCCAAGGCCGAAGTGAATTACCACAAAACCCTCACCGGTGTTTATGCACAGAACTACCAACCTGAGTTTGCCGATTTGAACGACGATAAAAAAGAAGAGCTGGAAGAGCTCATGGCGAAATTTGTTTCAGAAGATGTGGAACTTGTTGAAACCAGCTTGACGAATATTGAAGAAAACGACTTTGGAGCGAAACCACTGATTCATGATTTCACCATTTCTTCTGATGCTTTTTTGAGCGTGGCCGGAGATAAAGTGCTCTTCAGTATTGGCGATTTAATTGGTCCGCAACAAGAACTTTACCTCGAGGAAGGCGAAGAAAGACAGTTGCCTGTTGATGTTGGATACAAGCACGGTTATTACAGAACCATTTCTTTTGATGTGCCTGATGGCTATGAAGTGAAGAACCTTGACGATTTGAACATGGACGTCACTTACGATAGAGACGGAGAGCAAGTTTTGGCCTTTGTGTCCCGCTACAAAGTCGATGGAAAACGCGTTAAAGTCATCATTGATGAGGTCTATAAAGACCACCACTTCCCAGTGGAAGAGTTCGGAAACTTCCGCTCGGTGATAAATGCGGCTGCCGACTTCAATAAACTTGTTCTTGTTTTTGGCGAAAACTGATCAACAGGAAAGTTGTATCTTGCCCGCTCTCTAAGGGATACTCATGGCAATATTACAAGGATTTATAGGCATTGTCGTTCTAACTGGCTTGGCCTGGCTCTTTTCTGAAAACAAGAAAGCGGTGAACTGGAAAACCATTGGTATTTCCCTTGCGCTTCAGCTCATTTTGGCATTTCTCATTCTTCGTGTAGAATGGGTGAAAGATGGCTTTGGGTTTTTGGCTTCCGGCTTTGTGAAGATCATCAGTTTCACCGATTTTGGTTCTGATTTTTTGTTTGGGAAGTTTTCAGACGGACAAGTACATCCGGCCTTGTATAACTTTGCTTTTCGCGTATTGCCAACCATTATTTTCTTCAGTGCCCTAAGTGCTTTTCTTTACTACATCCGTGTTTTACAAGTCATCGTTTGGGCTTTAGCTTGGGTGATGAAGGTTACCCTAAGGTTGTCTGGAGCCGAAAGTTTGGCCGCTGCAGGAAACATCTTTTTAGGTCAGACCGAAGCCCCATTGCTCGTTAGGCCATTTCTCGATAAGATGACTCGTTCGGAAATGATGAGTTTGATGACCGGAGGGATGGCTACCATTGCTGGTGGAGTATTGGCTTCTTACATTGCTTTTCTGGGTGATGGAGATCCGGTGCAAACACAAATCTTTGCCAAGCATTTATTGGCCGCGAGTATCATGTCGGCCCCAGCTGCCATTGCCGCAGCAAAACTCCTTGTTCCTGAAACAGAAAGTTACGACCAACGCATGGAAATCTCCAAAAACAGGGGCGGTTCCAATGTGCTTGAAGCCATTTCTAACGGAACAACAGACGGAATTAAACTCGCCGTCAACGTGGGGGCCATGCTCTTGGTCTTCACTGCTTTTATTTACCTCGGTAATTGGCTTTTAGGCGATGTTATTGGTCATTACACCAACTTAAACGAACTCATCGCCGCCAACACCACTTACGACAAACTCAGCTTTCAAATGATTTTGGGCTACATTGGTGCGCCTGTAGCCATGCTGATTGGAGTATGCTCAGAAGATGCGCTCTTGGTAGGCCAGTTGCTCGGTGAGAAAACCATTTTGAACGAGTTCTTTGCTTATACCACCTTGGGACAAATGAAGAGCGAGGGTGTTTTCCTTGAAGAAAAGAGTGTGATCATCGCCACCTATGTTTTGTGTGGATTTGCCAACTTTGCATCCATCGGAATTCAAATTGGAGGTATTGGCTCCTTGGTGCCTGGAAGAAAAGGACTCTTGTCTTCGCTCGGTGTAAAAGCCTTGATAGGCGGAACTTTGGCTTGCTTGTACACCGGTGCAATTGTAGGAATGTTTTATTAAAAGGAAGTTTATAAAGATGAAGTACAAAGTGGGAATCATCATGGGGAGTAAATCAGATTTGCCCGTCATGAAGCAAGCAGCAGAGGTGCTCGAAGCCTTACAAGTACCTTTTGAAATCACCGTTGTTTCTGCGCACCGAACTCCCGAACGCATGGTAGAATATGCCCAAAGCGCCATTTCAAGAGACATTCGTGTGATCATCGCTGGAGCGGGAGGAGCTGCTCACCTTCCTGGGATGACCGCCTCACTCACCCCAATCCCTGTCATCGGTGTTCCTGTTAAGTCGAGCAATTCCATTGACGGTTGGGACAGTGTGCTTTCGATTTTACAAATGCCCGGTGGCGTGCCCGTAGCAACAGTTGCGCTGGATGGGGCGAAAAACGCTGGGATTTTGGCAGCACAAATCCTTTCTGTTGCTGATGATGAACTTTTAAAGCGCATTTCCAACTACAAGGAAGAATTGAAAAAGGCCGTTTTCGACAGCATCGACGAAGTGGAAAAACACGCGCGAAAGTAATTCACAAAATAGTTCATATCGTTCATAAACTCTTCTTCTTGAACTTCAAGCAGCGAAGCAAATTGGCTACCTTTGTAAGCTAATTGTGTTTCATGAAAACGATTGATCCTAATTCACTAAGTACAGCAGAGCTTCACGGCTATTTACTTGGAGCCATTGCGCCAAGACCCATTGCCTTTGCCAGTACAATAGACGAGCAGGGCCGACCAAATTTGGCGCCTTTCAGCTTTTTTAATGTGTTTTCGGCCAATCCGCCCATTTTGATCTTTTCTCCAGCGAGAAGGGGGAGAGACAACACCACAAAACACACCTACGAAAATGTGCTTAAAGTGCCGGAGGTGGTGATCAACGTGGTGAGCTACAGTTTGGTTCAACAGTGCTCTTTGGCCAGCACAGAATACGATGAAGGCGTGAATGAGTTTGTGAAAAGCGGACTCACGGAGCTTCCTTCTGAAATCGTTCAGCCACCTCGAATTAAAGAATCGCCCGTTCAATTTGAATGCGTGGTTAAAGAGGTGATTGAGTTGGGCGAAGAAGGTGGAGCAGGCAACTTAGTGATGGCAGAAGTGGTGAAGATCCACATCAACGAAGAGGTGTTGAACGAGCAAGGTAAAATCGATCCCATCGCCATTGATCTTGTGGGACGATGTGGAGGAGATTTTTATTCGCGCTGCAATGCCGAGAGCATGTTCGAGGTGCCAAAACCAATTCGCAACAAAGGCATTGGCGTAGACCAAATCCCAGAAGACATTCGTTTGAGCAAGGTGCTTACTGGAAACGATTTGGGCATGTTGGGCAATGTTGAGTTGCTGCCAAATGAAACCGACGTGAACGAATACAAACTCATGGAGTTGTCTGAATTGTTCATCGAATTAGAAGACCATCAAAGTGCTTTGGAAGAGGCACTTCATCATAAAGCAAAAGAATTATTAAAAGAAGGAAAGGTGGATGAAGCTTGGAAAGCCTTGTTGACCTTTAATAACGGATAAAGTAGATTAAAATGAGTTTTGAAATTACAGGTAAGCTAAAGCTGATCATGGACGAGCAGCGTTTTGATTCAGGATTTTTTAAAAGAGAATTCGTCGTTACAACGCAAGAACAATACCCACAAGACCTCAAGTTTGAGCTCTTCAAGGAGAAGTGTGAAATGATTCAGAATTTCAACATCGGAGACCCGATTTCTGTGAAGTTTGACGTTCGCGGAAGAGAGTGGAACGGGAACTATTACGTGAACCTCAACGCGTGGAGAATCGATGCCCCAAGCGGAGCAGCGCCAGCAGCACAAGGAGGAGCGCCGGCCGCAGCGGCACCACTACCTACAAGCGCACCTATTGATCTTTCAGGTGAGGACGACGACGATTTGCCGTTCTAAATGAACCGCCGTCGAACAGACGAACTGGCAAGCTTTCTTCAACGAATGCTGCCCAGCCCTTTCAGCATCGCTATCGGCCTTAGTGTCGTAGCGATGCTGCTTGCTTTTGTGTTTAGTAGGTCTGATGCCTCATCATCAAACTTAAGCATGAGCGAAATCGTGGTGAACTGGGGGGAAGGCATGTGGTCGAGCGCTTTGCTCACCTTCGCCTTCCAAATGATGTTGATGCTCATTTTAGGGCATACCCTCGCCTTGAGTAAACCCATTGCCTGGCTGATTGAAAAAATAAGCAAGCGCTTTTGTACAAGTGGTCCACAAGCGGCCTTCACCCTTACCTTGCTTACCCTTCTTATGGCTTTTGTGAACTGGGGTTTAGGTTTGGTATTTGGTGCCATTTTCGCCCGAAAAGTGGGCGATTATGCGGTGAAAAATGGTATTGCCATGAACTATCCGCTGCTCGCTGCAGGGGCTTACGCTGGAATGATGGTTTGGCACGGCGGTTTGAGCGGATCTGCACTTGTGAAGGTGGCTGAACCCGGACACCTAGAAGCCCTCATGAAAGGCAGTTCTGTACTTCAAGTTCCGGAGAGCATTCCCTTAAGCGAAACCGTTTTTTCCGGCATGAACATCGCGGCCTCTTTGGCCTTGTTGATCATCTTACCCTTAAGTGTGTACTTGATCGCGAAAAGCTACAAAGGCGGCGTTCCGCAACTCAGCACAAAGTTAGTTCAAGCCAAGGCAGAAGAAACCGTTCAAGGAGCAGAGCGCTTGGATCTTTGGAATCTTGTGGGCATCGCTTTTGGAGTTTTGGTTTTGATTTCTTCTTTGGTGATGCTTGCTCAAAGCCAAGACATCGCTTCCCTCAAGTTCATCACCCCCAATTGGATCAACCAAAGCACCCTCGCTTTAACCCTGATTTTCCACGGTAACATTCGTTCTTTTCTAAGTGCAGTAGATGATGCTATTGGTGGAGCTGCGGGTATTCTTATTCAGTTCCCCCTTTACTTCGGTGTTATGGGCGTTATCCAAGGAGCGGGATTAATTCCTTACTTCTCCGAGCTGATGAGCGCCAGTGGCGAAACCCTCTTTCCTTTGTTGACCATGCTATCTGCAGGAGTCGTGAATATTTTTGTCCCCAGTGGAGGAGGGCAGTGGGCCGTTCAAGGCGCCTTGGTGATTCAAAGTGCTTTGGAAACCAATGTGCCCCTCAACAAAGCCATCCTCGCCTTGGCCTATGGCGACCAGCTCACCAACATGCTTCAACCCTTCTGGGCCCTTCCGCTTCTCGGCATCACCGGCTTAAAAGCCAAAGAAATTTTGCCCTACACCTTGCTACTTATGGGTATTGGTGTCATCATCTTTACAAGTGTGCTATTGATCTTTTGAGTAGATCGTATCGTTCTTGAATTGCTTCTATTTCTTGAGGTGGAACTAAATGGTGCGTTCAAAAAAGGGTTCTCATGCAATCTGGAGGTTTTTATAAAACGTCATAGAAATCGCACCCAAATCGTTCCCATTTAGCAAAATCCTAAACAGGAACTTTTGCAGCAAAAGGAACATTGAAAATCCACAAATAAGGACTTGAAATTCGAACATTTAGAACACAAGCGAAGGCACTCAATTTCCTGATTTCAAGCCTCCTT
>JAQWFN010000017.1 GCA_029238785.1 Flavobacteriales bacterium
TTTTGCGGATGTACAACTCTTGGAAGCGGCGCGGAAACAGAAAATGTTTCGTGGTGATAGTGTTGATTTACAAATTGCCAATGCCTACCGTCAGATCTTTGAAAAACACAATACCACAGATAGTCTGTTCCAACTTTCCTATCTCCACTATTTCTCAAAGCCCGAAGAAATGGCCATCATCTACGAAGAGGTGATTGGCTTTTTGAGTCAGCAAGAAAGTGAAGCTCGCGATCGTGCTGGAAGAACCGAGGATGAATAATAAGATGGTTGTTTAATGAGCACGGATACAATTCTCACCATACTCAATAACGTGGGTATTTTTGCCTTCGCAATTTCTGGCTTTTTGGCGGCAGCCGATAAAAAACTCGACCTATTTGGCGGTTTGGTCATTGGTCTGGTAACCGCCTTGGGCGGAGGAACCCTGCGCGATTTACTTTTGAATACTGAAATCGGCTGGATCAGTAACGTCAACTACATCTATATCGGTTTGGGTGGTGGAATCGCTGCCTGGTTGTTTCGCTCGTTCATCTCCCGCTTGCGCAAAACCCTCTTTATTTTCGATACTGTTGGACTTGGACTGTTCACCGTTTTTGGTTTGGAAAAGGCCTTGAGTTTTGAAGTAGACCCCACCATTGCAGTAATGTTTGCGGTGATGTCCGCTTCTTTCGGAGGAGTTATTCGGGATACATTGTGCAACGACATTCCACTCTTGTTTCGCCAAGAAATATATGGTACAGCCTGTTTAGCAGGAGCGCTTTGTTATCTGTTTCTGCAGTCGTTTGGAGTTCCTCCCCGAATGAATTTGTTGTTTTCCGGACTTTTAATCATCGGAATTCGCGTCTTAGCGGTGCGCTTTAAACTCGCCCTGCCCATTGTGAATACCCGCATGAAAAAATCTTAGTTGTACACAAAGCGCAAAGGCATAGTATAGGCCAATTTTACGGGCTTTCCACCAACGCTGGCCGGACCAACTTCTGGAAGGCTTTGAGCCACTCGAAGGGCTTCTTCATCCAATAATTTGTGTACCGATTGAATCACCTTAAAGTCGGTCTTCTCCCCATTCTCATCAATCACAAAATACACAATCACCGTACCTTGAATGCCTTGGTCTTTGGCTTTCTGTGGGTATTTCATGCTGTTCATGGTGTGCATGAGGATGCTCATTGCCGAAAGTGCTGAACCGTTTTCTTTTATTGTAGGAGCGGTTTCAGTAACAGTGTAAACCTTGTTGAGTTGTGGAAGCAGGTGGATGTTCTCCAAACTTAATAGGCTATCAGCAGGCCAACTTGGGTCGTCAATGCTGAAGGTAACAATGAGTTTGTGGTCTTTTCCATTGCTGCTCATGCGAGAAGGCAAATGAAACCACTGCTCAACCTGGTCTGAGCAACGTTCTTTTTTCAAGGTGGTGTAGCTAGCGAGTTTTAAAACGTTTTCGTCGCTATCTTCAGGAAAGAAAAGGCTGTCTGAAATGATGCAATTGGCGCTAAAACGATCTGCAGCATTGCCCGCGTTCATGTCATTGGCTTTTTGAAATGCGGCACAAGCAGCACAGGTATCGTTCAACATCAATTTGTTATTTCCTGAATAAATATATGCCTGTGCGTCTTCATTCAGGTCTAGAGAAAGCTGAATTAGCGAATCGGCTTTGGTGTACTCTTTTGCAGAATAAGCCTTTAATCCTTGGCCAAGTAGCTCAGCTGCTTCTTGTTCTTTTTGGGCGAAGCAAGATGTGGCAATGAATATGGAAAATAGGATCAGTAGCTTTTTCATGATGTTTGAATTGGGAAAGGAAAGATAAGAAGACTTTTTGTTTTTGCTGTTTTAGGGTGATGTTTCGTGCTCCCAAGAGCAAAAAGGAGACCAAAGGTTCTCAGGGGGCTAGGTGTTTTCAAAAAAACGAGCATAAAAAAAGCCTCCAGTAAAACTGAAGGCTTTTTATCGAGGTTTGGAGCGGATTCGAACCGCTGTACGTGGTGTTGCAGACCACTGCCTAGCCGCTCGGCCACCAAACCCTTTTTCGAGGAAGGCAAATATAAGCATTGCCTCATACATTTCAAGAACTAATACTGCTTTTTGATAGAAAAGTTACATTCTCTGCTTAAAATAGAGAATATCATGCGCTTGTTTGACTTGGAATGCTCACCTAAACACAATTGCTTAATTTCGGCAACATGAAAAAATGGATACCAAATATCCTTACGCTGGGAAATGCAAGCTGCGGATTTTTAGCGCTCTTCTATATTTTCCACGAAAGCGATATCGAAACGGCCTGCTGGCTGATTTTGATTGGCGCTTTGTTCGACGTGTTTGATGGTTTGCTGGCACGGCTTTTAAAGGTGGCCGGACCACTAGGCAAGCAGTTGGACTCCCTGGCCGATGCCATTTCTTTTGGGGCAGCGCCTGCAGCCATCTGTTGGTATTTGCTGAACGACGCTCACGCTAGCACGGCCGTTCCGCTTTGGCAAAACCTGGTATTTCCGGTGTTTATTGTGGCGATGAGCGTGATGCGCCTGGCCCGTTTTAACATCGATGAGCGTCAGGTGAGTGGGTTTTACGGACTACCAACGCCTGCCAATGCGCTGTTTTGGTTGGGTGCAGCCATGATTCACCACAACACCGAACTGCCTGTGTATTTGGTAGATTGGACCAATGATCGGGTGGTACTTATGGTCTTTGCGCTTTTATTTGGGGTGCTGCTGAATCTCGACTTGCCTTTGATCGGACTCAAATTTCAGCAATGGGGGTGGAAAGGGAACCAACACCGCTACATCTTGATAGGAAGTGCCCTGGCAATCTTGATAACTTCTCTCTTGATTTACGGGAATGTTTTTTTAGTGTTTCCAGTTGTCTTACTTTTGTACCTAATTATTTCTATCGCACATTTTTTCGCAAACAGACATGAAATTCAACGCTGAAATCGACGTGATGCCACTACCGGCACTTTTAGACCCACAAGGGAAAGCAGTATCTAACAACATGAGCAATATTGGTTTGCCAGAGATTAGTAACGTGCGCATTGGAAAACACATCACCTTGAGCATCGAGGCGGCGAGCAAACAAGAAGCTGAAGAGAAAGTAGACAGCGCTTGCAAGCAACTCCTCGTGAATCAAATCATGGAAGGCTACTCTTTCGTGATTACAGAAGCATAAGTGTAAAATCATTGGTTCCGGGAACTGCATCGCATTCCTCGGGCTACAAGCATATTTTGAAAGGTGGGCATGTTCTAGAAATTGCCTACCTTTTTTTTATGAATATGAAGTTGAAAAATGTGCTTTCCTTTTTCTTGCTGATGCTCGTTTTGTCTTTTGGCGGCGAAACGAAAGCGCAGGTCTATGTCTACCCAGATGTGCCTTTTTTCTTCAACCAGATGGAATTCAACATTGAAAACGGAATCCTGTGCGAAGGCAACAGAAGTTCTTGGGCCGATGCGATCTTCACCATTGAAAACGGCAAGATCTACAAAGGATTCAGTTCTTCTCCTTTCGACTTACTCTATACCTTCAGAGACAATAAACTCTACCTGCAAGACAGCAATTTTGCCTTAGACGTGCTCTATACCTATGAACAAGGCAAGATTTATCAGGGCGATAGCACCTTTCCGCTTGACCTCCTCTTCACCGTTCGAAATGAGGGAGTTTATGAAGGCAACAGCATCAGTATTTTTGACCGACTTTTTGTGATTGATGGCAGACCCAAACCTGATGATATTTTTGCAATTATGATGGCTCGAGGCCTGATTTAAACGCCTATTCTTCAGCTACTGCAGCAATTCCTGGAAGTACCTTTCCTTCGAGGTATTCGAGCATGGCACCACCACCGGTACTTACATAAGAAACATCATCTGCAAAGCCATACTTGTTAATGGCAGCCACAGAATCTCCACCACCAATAAGCGTGAAAGCCCCATTTTTTGTGGCTTCAACCAGGGCTTGTGCCACGGCTTTTGTTCCCGTTTCAAAGCTGCTCATCTCAAATACACCCATTGGTCCGTTCCATAAAATGGTTTTACAGCTCTGGATCACCTCGCTGTAGTACTCAATGCTTTTTGGTCCGATATCAAGTCCCATCCAGCCTTCTTCGATTTGACCAGTGCTTGAAACACCGGTGTTGGCATCATTTGCAAAAGCGTCGGCCACCTTGGTGTCGATAGGCAGGTGAATCTTCACCCCAGCATCTTCAGCCGCTTTAATAATGCTCAAGGCATCGCCCAAATGCTCGTCTTCCACTAAGCTGTTTCCAACATTTCCGCCTTGTGCTTTAATAAAAGTATAGGCCATTCCTCCACCAATCAAGACGTGGTCTACTTTCGAAATGAGCTGCTCAAGAATCACAATTTTCGAGCTCACCTTGGCACCACCAACGATAGCCAAAACAGGCTTTTCAGAACCGTGAAGCACTTTGTTGACGTTGAAAATCTCGTTTTCCATCACATAACCCAAGTACTTGTCGTGCGGAAAAAAACGGGCAATAACAGCTGTAGAAGCATGGGCGCGGTGGGCGGTTCCAAAGGCATCGTTGATCCACACATCGCCGTGTTCTGCGAGCTGACCAGCGAAGAATTCATCTCCAGCGGTTTCTTCTTTGTGAAAGCGCAGGTTTTCAAGCAAGGCTACTTCACCAAAGTTCATGCTGTTGGTCACGGCCAAGGCATCATCGCCAATACAATCTGGAGCTACATGCACCTTCACGCCCAACAATTCGGCAATCTTTGGGGCGATGTGCTTCATGCTCAATTCCGGGTCTGCACCTTTTGGTCGTCCCAAGTGCGACATCAAAATGGCTGCTCCGCCATCGTTCAGGACCTTTTTAATGGTAGGCAAAGCGGCACGAATTCGGGTGTCGTCTGTTACTTCACGCGCCTCGTTCAAAGGAACGTTAAAGTCAACACGAATGAGCACGCGCTTCTGAGCAAAAGATACTTGGTCGATGGAAAAGTTCATGTTTCTTCAAATTTTGGAAGCTCAAATATAGGCAGAGCGGCTTAATTCTGCGCTGCTTTCAAGGGCTTAAGTTTTGTTGAAGGGCGAAAGCTCATGGGACCAAGTTTTTCGGTCGAAGCCCAAGCGCTACTGCTCCTTTCACGCCTGATTTCCCTTCACCCAGAAAGAAAAAAGAAAAGAAGCACAATTCCTCCCGCTGAAATGCGCACAAGACGGCGCTCGATTTTTTACCTTTGCGCTCTTATGGCACAACAAGACGATCTTCTTAAAAAAGTCATTTCGCACTCAAAAGAGTATGGCTTTGTATTTCCAAGCAGTGAAATTTACGACGGGCTCAGCGCTGCGTATGATTACGGACAGCTTGGTGTAGAATTGAAAAACAACATCAAAGAGTATTGGTGGACGGCAATGGTGAAGATGCAGGAGAACATCGTGGGTCTCGACGCATCGATTTTCATGCACCCCACCACTTGGAAGGCTTCGGGCCACGTTGATGCCTTTAACGACCCTTTGATTGACAACAAAGACTCTAAAAAGCGCTACCGTGCAGATGTTTTGATTGAAGACCACATCGCCAAGATTGATGCGAAGATTCAGAAAGATGTAGACAAGGCCGCCAAGCGTTTTGGTGATGCTTTTGATGAGGCTGAATTCAGATCAACCAACCCAAACGTCACCCGCAGACAAGGCGAAATCGACCAAATTGAGGCGCGTTTCAAAAAGGCCATGGACGATGAAGACCTCGCCGATGTGAAAGCATTGATCGAAGATTTAGGCATTGCTTGTCCGGAAAGCGGTTCGAAAAACTGGACCGATGTTCGCCAGTTCAACCTCATGTTTAAAACAGAGTTGGGCGCTGTATCTGGAGATTCAGGGGTGATTTACCTTCGCCCAGAAACCGCACAAGGTATTTTCGTGAACTTCTTGAACGTACAGAAATCAGGAAGAATGAAGGTGCCTTTTGGTATCGCTCAAATTGGGAAGGCCTTTAGAAACGAAATCATCGCCCGCCAGTTCATTTTCAGAATGCGTGAATTTGAACAAATGGAAATGCAATTTTTCGTGAAACCCGGGACACAAATGCAGTGGTATGAATACTGGAAAGACTTCAGAATCAAGTGGCATCAGGCCTTGGGTATTCCTGCAGAGAACTATAAATTTCACGATCACCTGAAGCTCGCGCATTATGCTGATGCCGCTTCAGACATCGAATTTAACTTCCCAATGGGCTTCAAAGAACTGGAGGGTATTCACAGTAGAACCGACTTCGATTTAGCACGCCATGAGGAGTTCTCGGGTAAAAAATTGCAGTACTTCGATCCAGAAGAAAACCGCAGCTATGTTCCTTACGTGATTGAGACCTCAATTGGACTCGACCGCATGTTCTTGGCCGTTTTGTCTTCATCTTACACAGAAGAACAAGTGGACGAGAAGAGCGAACGCACCGTATTGCGCATTCCTCCTTGCTTGGCACCGGTGAAAGTGGCCGTGCTGCCTTTGTTGAAGAAAGACGGATTGCCAGAAAAAGCCCGCGAGATCTTGAAGAGCCTTCAGGCAGAATTCTATTGTCAGTACGACGAGAAAGACGCCATTGGTAGAAGGTACAGAAGACAAGATGCCATTGGAACGCCGTATTGCATCACCATTGACCACGACACGCTGGAAGACGGCATGGTGACCATCAGAGAGCGTGATACCATGACCCAAGAAAGGGTGAAAATTGAAGAGGTAGCGAGCATCGTAAGAGGAAGAGTGAAGTACCCGGTAGCTTAAGCTTTCCGGACGTGATGGGGGCTTCATTTTTAGCTTCGCGAAGACAAAACAATTGGATTTAGTACCTTGTGCAAGTGAGTGAGAACAGGAAAATAGGAGTTTTAGGTGGAGGGTCTTGGGCCACGGCCATTGTTAAGTTGTTGAGTAACAATCTTGACGAGGTGCATTGGTGGATGAGAAACCAGGGCGCTGTTGACCACCTTGAGGCCTATGGACGCAACCCAAACTACATTCAAAGCATTGAATTTGATCGGAAAAAGGTAAAACCAACCACCGACATGCAGGCGGTGATCGACGCTTGCGATATCTTGGTGATTGCCATTCCTTCCGCCTTTTTGGACAAAACCGTTAAGGAACTGAAACCACAAGGTTTGGAAAACAAAATCCTCTTCTCGGCCATCAAAGGAATCATCATTGAGTACGATGCCATCCCGGCCCGCTACCTGCACAAAGAGTTCCGCACGCCTTACAACAAGATTGGATTGATTAGCGGTCCTTGTCATGCAGAAGAAGTAGCCAAAGAAAAACTTTCCTACCTCACCATCGCTTGTCCAGACCAAGAAATTGCGCAAGAAATGGCCGATTTGTTGGCTTGTCGCTACATCAAAACAAGCATCTCTGAAGACGTTTTTGGAACCGAAATTTCAGCGGTATTGAAAAACGTTTACGCCGTGGCAGCAGGTATTTGTCACGGACTCGGTTATGGCGATAATTTCCAGGCCGTTTTGATTTCCAACGCTATTCAAGAAATATCT
Source organism: Flavobacteriales bacterium (assembly GCA_029238785.1). Classification (GTDB taxonomy): domain Bacteria; phylum Bacteroidota; class Bacteroidia; order Flavobacteriales_D; family Sanyastnellaceae; genus CALKGK01. Next base: position 7,470 of record JAQWFN010000017.1, read on the forward strand.
CGTTTTGTAGACGCCGTTCATGAAATGCACCGCGATGTGGACACCAGCGCTTATCTGGGCGATTTGCTCGTTACCGCTTATTCGCCCTACTCCAGAAACAGAAGCTTCGGAACCATGGTGGGGAAAGGTTACACCGTAAAAATGGCCATGATGGAAATGAACATGGTGGCGGAAGGTTATTACGCAGCCAAAGGCATTCACGAAATGAACAAAAAGTTCCAAGTAGAAATGCCCATTGCCGACGCTGTTTACCGCATTTTGTATGAGAAAATTTCGCCCATCATAGAAATGCGCTTGCTCACCGATGAGTTGAGCTGAGCAGTCTTAGCGACTCGCTTTTGTGGGCGCTTTTCGTAAACATCCAATCTTAATCACTTTCTGCCCGCTTTTCAAGCAACTTCGAAGCACATTTTCACGTCCTTTATAGAGATGAAACCACTACCGTATCTCCTTGTGTTGATGGCCATGGTGCTCGCGCTCTTAAAAGCAAGTGCCAATGGAGGGGCGGAGTATGTCGAAAATCTCGGTCAGTGGGACCAGCACATCCATTTCAGAACTGAATTCAGCGGTGGCGTTTTGTGGGCAGAAGAAAGCGCTTTGACCTTCTTGCTTTTGGCCGATCATGCCGTGGATTTTAATCACGGGGAAGTGAACGATAACAACGCTCATTTGCCTAAAGGTCACGCTTACAAAATTCATTTCATCGCTGGGAAAGCAGCAACGGCAGAAGGACTGCAGCCCAATGATCACCACTACAACTACTACATGGGCAATGATCCTGCGCGTTGGGCGGAAGGGGTGAAGCCCTTTGAAAAGGCCAAGTTGCTGAGCATGTACGAGGGCATCGACGTCCTCCTCTACAGCAAAGGTGCTTCTTTGAAGTACGACGCTAAAATCGCCCCGCATGCCGATCCCAATCAGTTTCAGCTTCGTTATGAGGGCATTGATCATTTGGAGCTTCGCGAAGGGGCACTGGTCTTGCAAACGGCCTTGGGCGAGGTGATTGAAAACAAGCCCTTCGCTTATCAGCTCATCGATGGAAAACTGCTGGAAGTGGAATGCGCTTACGTGCTGGAGGGTGATGTACTCCGCTTTGAATTGGGCGAATACGACCCCAATTTTGCCCTCACCATCGACCCGGAAATTAGCTTTGCCTCCTACATTGGCGCTCCGGCGAGTAATTTTGGTTTTACCGCCACCGACGATTTGGACGGCAACCTCATTGGCGGTGCGGCAGTGTTTCAAGCGGGCTACCCCACCACCTTGGGCGCGATCCAAACCACCTTCGACAACGTGCAAAACGGCTATTGCGACATCGCCATCTCCAAGTTCAGCGCCAATGGAAACCAACTCATGTATTCCACCTACATGGGCGGATATGGCTTAGAAATGCCCCATTCCATCATCAGCGATGCCAACGGAGATTACATTGTGCTGGGGACTACCGGTTCCGACGATTTCCCCACCACGACGGGCGCTTACCAAAACAATTTTGGCGGAGGAGCCTACTTCGACTTTGCCTCAGTGTTTGTGAATGCGAGTCACCTCAGCGGTTGCGACGTCTTCTTGGCCAAGTTCAGCGGCGACGATAGCGGACTCCTTGCCTCTACCTACGTTGGGGGAAGTGGAAACGAAGGACTGAATGTTACCGACAAGCTCTCCTACAACTACGGGGATTTATTTCGGGGTGAAGTGATTGTTGATGATGCCAATCGGGTGTATGTGGCCACGAGTAACATGGGAGGTGGTTTTCCCATGGCGGGCAACAGCTTTCAAACAAATAACGCCGGAGGATCTGACGGCATTATTTTCAGGATGAGTGCCGACCTCTCCACACTCGAATGGAGCAGCTATTTGGGAGGAAGTAACGACGATGCCGCTTACAGTTTACAGCTCGACGATTTGAACCGCATTGTGGCCTGTGGAGGAACAAAAAGTGCTGACTTCCCGCTCACTTCCAACAGTGTTTACGACAACACCTTCAACGGCGATGTGGATGCCTTTGTGGTGAAGTTTAATCCCGATGGGAGCGACATTACAGCTTCAACTTTCTTCGGCACAGCCACCTACGACCAAGCCTACTTCGTGCAACTCGATCTCGATAACAACGTCCACATTTACGGTCAGAGCGAAGGCAATTTACCCATCAGCGCCAACACCTATGGCGTGGCCAATTCCGGACAGTTCATCGCCAAGTTCAACCCACAACTGGCCACCTTACAATGGCAAACCACCATCGGATCAGGAGACGGGGCCATTGATATTAGTCCGACCGCCTTTTTGGTGTCCGACTGCAACCAAATCTACTTCACCGGTTGGGGAGGAACCACCAATCAGTTTAACTCCCAATATGCCACCAGCAGCAGTACCAACGACCTACCCATCACCCCAAATGCTTACCAAAGTACTACCGATGGCTCCGACTTTTACCTCTGCGTGCTTTCCGTTGATGCCGAGGAGCTTGTTTATGCCACTTATTTTGGCGGAAGCACCAGCACCGAGCACGTGGATGGAGGAACGGCGAAGTTTGACAAAGACGGCTCCGTGTACCAGGCCGTTTGTGCAGGCTGTGGAGGGAACAGCGACTTCCCCACCACCCCCGGCGCGTGGAGCGATACCAACCCCAGCAGTAATTGCAACCTCGGGGTGTTTAAGTTTGATTTGGGGAAGATTGAGGCCGACATCAACATCGATGGTCCCAGCACCATTTGCGAAGGAACGCCCGCTCAATTCATCAACAACACCCTCGGCGGAAGCGCTTACGAGTGGAGTTTTGGCGATGGCAACCTTTCTAGTGAGGAAGTACCAGCGCACACCTATAACGTCAATGGCGACTTCAGCATACAGCTCATTGCCTTCGATCCTAACGAGTGCTTGGAGTCGGACACCGCTTACTTGAACATCACCATTTTGCCTGGCGTTTCGCCCGCTGTTTTGGAGGTGGACCCCATTTGCGAAGGACAAAGCACCACGCTCTTCGCCACGGGAAGTGAGAATGCTTTTTGGCTGGCTGATCCCACCTTAGACAACCCCAACTCTTTCAGCCCAATCGTGAGCCCAGAAGTGCCCACCAGCTACTTTTTTGTGGATGAAAACGACTGCGAAACCGAGACCATCGAAGTGTTCGTTGATTTCATCGTGCCCCAGTTTTCCATTTCGCCTCCACAGAGCATTTGTTTGGGCGAATCGATAGCACTCGAAGTGGGTCCGGGCAGCGACTTTGAATGGAGTCCCGCAGATTTTATTGACAATCCCTCATCGTCCAACATCATCGCCACCCCCACCGAAAGCAGCACCTTCAGCGTTGGATTTACTAGTGTGGAAGGTTGCGCGCTCGAAGCGCAAGTTGAAGTAGAAGTGATTGACGATTTCCCTGGAGGCAACGTCTATGACCCGGTAAATTTGTGCATTGGTGGGAACGTACAAATCAGCGCCGTGGACGGTTTTTCTTGGGAATGGAGTCCGGCCGAAAGCTTGAGCAACCCCAACATTCAAAACCCCATTGCCTCGCCCAGCGAAAGCACCACTTACTTCGTTTTGGTGAGTAATTTGTGTGGCACCGGCACCGATCAGCTCACCGTTAACGTCATCGAACCCAGCGCCGCCGCCGGAGACGATGGGGTGGTTTGTTTTGGCGAAGGCTGGCCGGTTTGGGCATCGGGCGGGGAGTTTTATTCTTGGAGTCCGGCCGTTTTTGTTGACGATCCCAACTCGCCCAGCCCCAGCTTGTTTCCCGTGGACGATCAGCTCTTCACCGTTACCGTGAGCGACGAAAACGGTTGCACGGCACAGGCCGAAGTGTTTGTAGAAGTGCTGCCCTTACCCGACGTAGAAGCTGGTCCGAACATCGCCGCAAACTGGCTCGATGAGGTTAGCTTGAGCGGCAGTGCCAGTGGCGAATACTGGTGGACCCCCGCAGAATTATTGTCGTGCAGCGATTGCCTCACGCCCCAAAGCACCTTAGACAACGAGCAGTGGTTTGTGCTGCACCAGCTCGACGAGAACGGCTGTGTGGGTGTTGATTCTGTTTTTGTTGAGCTCTATTTCCCCATTTACCTCCCCAACAGCTTCACCCCCAATAACGACGGCATCAACGACGTGTTCAAAGCTTACGGCGATCAGCTCCACGACTTCAAATTGGAGGTGCGCAACCGTTGGGGCGAAGTGGTTTACCTCAGCGAAGACCCCGCCTCCCATTGGGACGGCAGCATGCAAGGCGGCAAGCACTACTGCCAAACCGACACCTATATCTGGACCGTTTGGTTCGGCACCTTGAAGGGTGTGAGGAAGTTGCGGGGGCATGTTAATTTGTTGAGGTAGGGGAGTGTTTTTTCTGAATGCGCTGTTTTTCTATTGATTTTACCGCTCAGGATTTCGCTTGATGCTATGCGATAATGTGTTAACTTTCATGGGGTTTTTATTAGTGTTGTGAGGGTCTTTTGTTTGTGTTGGATGAAGAACATGTAAAAAAGACTTTACATCATCACATCAAGAACAATGTTTAGGTTGCATTTTGCATGAGTTAAAGTATCTGCAAAACTCATTACCGACCAGAAATTAAAGAGAAAATCATGTTACTCTTCTATAGAGAATTTCACTTATTCTAGGATACATATGGCAACAAATAAACATGCTCTCATACGTTATCAAGCTTTTTTCGATACCATGAAACGCATGGTGGATAATCCACAAATAGGACAGGCAAGATAAAAAATGCTTATGGTAGGGCTAAGTATGTCATCGAAAAGGAAAATGCGCGGAATCGCTATAATGAATCAAAAAGTTATGAATGTACCACTGATCAAGAAAGAACCACATGAGTAAATTTATTACCGGAAAAGACTTAGAAAGCGCTGTTTATGACATTATTTGGGAGGCAGAAAGTCAATTACTCATTGTCTCTCCATTCATTAAACTCGATAATTATTTCAAAGAGCTGTTTGATAGACATGAGAAGAATCCAAAGATCCATCTAATTTTAGTGTTTGGAAAGAATGAGAAAGCAGTTAAAAGGAGCATGAGCGAGGCTGATTTTGATTACTTCAAGAAGTTTCCAAATGTTAGTATCATTTATGTCCCAAATCTGCACGCTAAGTATTACGGCAACGAACAACAAGGGGTGATAACGTCCATAAACCTCTATGATTATTCGTTTAAGAACAACATTGAATTTGGTGTTTTTGCTCAGCAAAGTATTCTAGACAGATTTAAATCTTCAGCTGATAATGAAGCGTGGAACGAGTGCATGCATATCGCCCATCAAGGAGAAGTTGTTTTCATTAAACGTCCAGTTTTTGAAACGAAAAAAGTAATCATCAGCTTTGGAAAAAACTATGTGCATTCTGATGTCCTTTTTGATTCTACGGACAAATTCTACGGCCAAGCTAAGAGTCGAAAGGAAGAAAATAAAAAGCTTGAAGATTTTCCTGAAGAAATAGAGCTCGGCTCAAAGAATGAAACGAGGCCTCAGCGTGCTGAAGAAGAGGTTCAGCAGCAAGGGTTTTGCATTCGTTCTGGAAAGAAAATCAAATTCAATCCAAAACAACCTATGAGCAAAGAGGCGTGGAAAATATGGAATGAATATGGGAATGAGGATTTCCCTGAAAAATATTGTCACAAAACAGGAAATCCGTCTAATGGTAAAACCTCAATGAGAAATCCAATATTGTGACAAGCGCGTGCTCTATTCCTAGCCCCATTACCAAATTTTAACCCCACCCACCCCACAAAATCCCCGCAATTTTATCGAGATTAGCACCTCAAACACAAACCATGAAAAAGTTCACCCTTGCCGTTCTTGGTGTAAGCGCCCTTGTGGCTTGCAACGAGGCAGAAGTTAAGACTGAAGATTCGATGAAAAAAGCAACTACCGAAGCTCCATCAGCAAAAAAAATAGCAGAAGAAATTAGCATCCACGGCGATACACGTGTCGACGATTATTTCTGGATGCGCCTGAGCGATGAGCAGAAGAACGCGGAAACTCCAGATGCACAAACGCAAGATGTGCTCGATTACCTGAACTCGGAAAATACCTACCGCGAAACGGAAATGGCGGATACCGACGAGTTCCAAAAAGCACTGTTCGACGAAATCGTAGGTAGAATCAAACAAACCGATGAGTCGGTGCCCACAAAGGTGGACGGCTACTGGTACTATACCCGCTACGAAGAAGGCAAGGAATACCCTTTCTTTTGTCGTAAAGAGGGAAGCATGGATGCGGAAGAAGAGGTGATGCTGGACGTGCCAAGCATGGCGGAAGGTTTTGAGTACTACCAGGTGGGCGGACAAAGCGTGTCGCCAGACAACAGCATGATTGCCTTTGG
>JAQWFN010000051.1 GCA_029238785.1 Flavobacteriales bacterium
AAAGATAATGTACGAATAGATTTTACCATTTTTTATCCCATAAACCACATAGTCTTCTCGAATTTGGATAAGATCATATCTGAATACCGGAGCGCGTTCTGACATTGCCATCTTCACTGGATGGTTGGTTTCAATCGAGGTGAGTTCTAAGGTTCGACCTTTCCAAGCTGCACCGCATTTCGAGAAGTACTTACCGTTCTCCATCGTTTCGTGGTAATCACTGCCTTTAAGCTCTACGAATATGGTATCTTCCTTGCCTTGAACATTTGGCTCGATGTAATAGTACTTTCCATTTTTCACCAAGTCAAGATCTACCTTTTTGTCTTTTTCGTAATAAGGTAAGCCCGACATGATCATCAATTCTCTTGGGCAACGTTTAAGCATCAATTCACTCACTTTTGAGGCCACCTCAGGATCACCGATTTCTTCTAGGCTCTTTAAACCAAAGTCTTTCGATAAGCCATTCATGTTTTCGATGAAGGCGGCCACAAGGCATTGCTTCATTTCACTTTCTACAGGAGGTTTCTCTTCCATGCATTTGCAAGCCGTTTTTGCTATCTTTTTAGTAGATTTTTGGGCCGAACAAAGCACTGGAAGCAAAGCAAATGAGCCAACAATGGCAATGATGAGTGCTTTTTTCATATTTCTGAATTTGGAATAAATCGTATGCCATTGATTTCAATAAAAGCCCAATGCCGGTCGTATTTTGTGGCTTTAATTCTTCGTCTCATTTCTGCTTCATCCATGCTGAGATTTAATTCACAAAGCGCATCGAGCTCCACTCTTTTAAATGGCCTTCTGGTCCAATGCTCTTTAGAAACTGGTAATTCACTTCCTTTCAGAGCAACATCAAGCACGTACTGGAAACTATCAAGTATAAGTTCGTAGCATTTTTGAGTCATAGAGAAAACATCGTCATTGGCTTCAACATCAAACCTCCTAACATCCACAATGTTGCCTGTATCTACCTTGGGATTCATGTGATGACAGGTCATACCGAAGGTCTGTGCCCCTTCATACACTGCAAAGTTGGTGCATCCTATACCTGGATATTCTGGAGTTCCTGGATGCCAATTAAGTGCGGCTATTTGCGCTCCTTCTAGGCTTGACTTTGGGATGATCCATTGCGCGAGGTAGGACAAGAGTAAGTCTCCTTTCCACTTCAGCAAGTGTTCTGGGTAAGTCATTCCTCTTGCACTCCAGACTACTTCTAAATCGATATCAAATTGCTTCAACCAAGCTGCGGCTTTTTGGGCATTTACATCACCAGCCTTTCCAATGAAGAGCACTTTCATCCTAGGTTATGTCTTAAGTAAGTGATGAAGTTATTTGCCTGTTCTCGCGGGAAACGGTGATCATTTTGGAAAACGAACGTGTCTTTGGCTTCAAAATCAGCACTTGCGTCGAGTTCAATCCAGCATTTTTGCCAAACCTTCAAATGGTCAACGAGAGCAGCAATGTTCTCCTTTTGTGAAGCTTCAAAGTAATTGGAGTAGTCTGAAACCAACTGAACAATACGGCTATTCGACAACCAAAGAATGCAAGCATAGTCGTAAGTTTGACCACCTTCGAGGTAATCGGTATAGGCGATTTCGGTTTTACTAAATTCGTCTAAAAGTGCTTTAGCTAAGGTCTTTAGTAGCATCTATGAATGAGTTTAATATTCTTCTTGTGATTCTTCAGATTCTATTGCCTCGGTCAAAGAAGCAATGTCTTGATCGATAATCTCAGAATAACTTGGATCGAGTACTCTCAATTCTTCCAAAATTCGAATACCTTCCTCTAGTTCGCCGTTTTCAAGAAGAATAGCACCTTCATAATACATGGCATCCAAAAACTGTGGATAATGCTGTCGCATGCTTTGGAAAAGCGACAAGGCTTCAGTGTTGTTATCTGTATAGTATTCTGAAAGCGCTAAAAGGTATGTGGTTGCTCTGCTTTCTCCTTGTTGATATGCCTTTCGGTTATAGTAAACCGCTTGTTCGAAGTCGATAAAATATTCACCGTACTCACCCAGATAGATCAAGCCCAACAAGTTGCATATTTCCATGTTTTCCCCACCAATCGTTTTAGCTCGTTCCAAGCGTTCAATAGCAGAGGCGGTGTTACCGTCTATCATGTCCACATCAGCCAAGTACAGTTCATACTCGTAGGTATTTTTCCCAATAACTTCAGCAGCTTTTAAGGAGTAGTATTTTGATGAGTCTGTATTTCCAAATTCATCCCAGGCCACAGCCAGATTTCTTAAACAGGTAGCTTCTGTTTCTTTATCGAGTCCTTTTTTATTTATGGCTTGTTTAAAATAATCAATCGCCAATTCGAGTTCGCCGTTATCCATGGCTATTAAGCCATTTTCGTTGAGTTGTGCAGCTTCTGCCTGACTAGCGATGTTGCATGAGCTAATGGCAATAATTAAGATGAAGCCGAATACGATGCTTCTTTTAAGGTCTTGGAAATTCTTCAAAATACGTTTCTTTTTGTTCGGCATGAAGGTATGAAATCTTGAAGTTTCCGCTCCGCTTACTCAGCTTTGAACTTGTTTATTGAGTTCCTTTTAGAAAAAAGAGCATCTAAATAACTGCTATTTAAACAGGTAAAGTGTTCCTTCTTTATCAATGCATCCCTTTTTACCATTCATCAATTCCACACGTGCTAAGTTATTTTCGAAGGCAGCAATACTTTTAAAAAGGGCTTCTGTTAGACCGTAAATTCCTATGGCTTCTCCCTCCCTGAAGTACAAGACCTCGCGGTCCATCCAAAAGTCGTCGTACCAATTTTGACTCTCAGAAAAACGCACCTTCCCGTTCTTGTAGCTCACAATTGTTCTTGGGTCTGGGCTAAAAGTGGAGAAGATGCCAAAGTTGCTGGTGAAATTGAATGTTTGCTGTTTGTTTAAGAACGAAATGCTGTCTACACTCGCCTTCCAAATGGTATTGATTGGTTTATAGGCTTGTTCTTCTAGTTCGGTGTAGAAGGTTTCGATTTCTTGGACGATAAATGCATCCTCATTTTCTTCAATCTTCAAGCTATAATGAGGAACCGTTCCACAAAGTCCGAAGAAAGACTGCATTTCTGATTGACCTTTTCCTTCGTAATCGTAATAGTACATCTCTCCTTCTTTGTTAAGTAGCTGAAGCCCCACATCCAGTTTACTCGCGTAGAGTAAATCTTTGACGAGAACATTCCCATCTGCTGCGATTATTGCATATCCATCAGTGGTATTTAATATGGAATTCGGTACTTGTATAGAGCTAGGAAAGGTGCTTTTGTTGTCTTTTAGAACAGCATTTTCCGTTTCCTGTAACACCTTCCCACCGCAAGAAGATAGAATGAGTCCAAGTAAAATTAGACCAATGAGGGTTCTCATGCTTTTTAGTTTTTTTTTGATGACGAAAACAATAAAGACTTAATCACATATTGAACCAAAGTCGTTCAAAAACTCGAGCAGATCTCCACTGTTCACAGCACCATCTCCATTTAAATCGCTCGGACAAGCATTGTTGTTTATCCAAATGCACGAGCCATCGTCTACCATCGCTTCTGGGTTGTAATTTTCTGTTTGTGGATAGGTACAACCCGGTATTCCTCCTAGTACAAGCCATTCAATGCTGTTTGTAGCTACTGCAAAGCCCTCACTGTTCTCCACCACAGCAGAATATGTTCCAGATTGGCTGGCTTGAATGAACTGCGTATTGAGTCCGTCTAGCAATTCGCCGTTCAAATACCAAAAGAAGGTACTTCCTTCGCTCGCGGCGATATTTCCGAAGGCATCAACCGCGATGCTTGGGTTAAAATCAACACTAGCATCTTCCAGTTTATAGATATTTCCGCTGATGGTTACGATGTAGAGATCACCATTCGCCCCTTCTCCAAAGGCCACATTCCCGAAGTTTAATTGAGCATTCACTTCGTCATCGTCCCAAACGCCATTAAAGTTGCTCATCGCATAGATCGAACCGGCACAGTAATCGGTGAAGAAGTACTTTCCCTGCATGTTGGGAAACTCGCTTCCTCTGTAAACATAGCCGCCTGTTATTGAACAAAAGCTGTAAGGGTTATTGTGGCTGAAATCGGCCAGCGGATCGGTGTATGTTCCGCTACATCCATTGGTGTTAAAAGTAGAAAAGCCTTCATAACATCTCCACCCGTAGTTGAGTCCGCCCCCACTATTTGCTGCTTCAAAATTGATTTCTTCTTTGATGTTTTGTCCCACATCAGCAATCCACAAATCACCTGTTTCTCGATCGAAAGCAAACTTCCAAGGGTTTCTCATTCCAATGGCCCAAATTTCATCAGCTGTAGTAGCATCACCCACAAAAGGATTATCGCTTGGAATGGCGTAAGGTGATCCTGCATCAACATCCAAACGCAGCATTTTACCTAAAAGCGATTGCCTGTTTTGAGCGCGATTGTTAGGATCTCCTGCGCTTCCTCCATCACCCATTCCAATATACAGGTAGCCGTCCGGACCAAAAGCAATGTGTCCGCCATTGTGATTTCCAAAGTCCTGATTGATGGTGATGATGTTTTGCGTAGCCGTTGGATTGGCCACATTTGGGTTGGCGCTAACACTGTATTCAGCCACCACCGTGTTTCCTTGATTGTTGGTGTAGTTCACAAAGAAACGACCATTACTAGCGTAATTGGGGTGAAACGCTAATCCGAGCAAACCGCGCTCACCACCTGTTGAAATGAGGGAGTTAATGTTCAAGAAATCACCCAGCGCGTTTCCGTTCGCATCGATCACCTTTATCCTTCCCGAAGCCTGTTCAATCACAAACAAGCGCTCATCACCCGCGTGATAGAGCCCCACAGGCGAACTAAAACCGTTTGCGAACAAACTAAGGTCTATTTCAAGGGGCGAAGGCGTTTGAGCGGATACAAACAGACTCAAAGCCAGAAAGGGAATTAAAAAAAAGGATTTCATTGTCGACATTTTAAGTACAAGCAAGTTACTAAAACTAAGGAGAAGCCGCTGAGTTTCGTATTTTCGCACTCCGATAATTAGACGAATGAGCCTGAAGGAAGAAATCAACCACAGAAAAACATTTGCCATCATCTCTCACCCTGATGCTGGTAAGACCACCTTAACCGAAAAATTCCTCCTTTTTGGTGGGGCGATTCAAACCGCTGGAGCTGTAAAATCGAATAAGATTACCAAAACAGCCGCTTCCGATTTTATGGAAATTGAGCGCCAGCGTGGAATTTCTGTAGCTACGTCTGTAATGGCCTTTCATTATAGAGATAAGCTCATCAACCTATTAGATACTCCTGGTCACAAAGACTTTGCTGAAGATACTTACCGCACTTTAACTGCTGTAGACAGTGTTGTTTTGGTGATTGACTGCGTGAAGGGCGTTGAGGCACAAACAGAGCGTTTGATGGAGGTTTGTAGAATGAGGGATACGCCGGTGATTGTTTTCATCAATAAGATGGACCTTGAAGGACAAGATCCTTTTGATCTTTTGGATGAGTTGGAAACAAAGCTCGACATTAAGGTTCGCCCCCTTTCTTGGCCGATTAGTATTGGTCATACCTTTAAAGGAGTGTACAACTTGTACGATAAAAGCCTGAACCTCTTCGACCCGAGTAAAACCACCATTGCCAAAGATGTTGTTCAGATCAAAGACTTGAACGATCCTAAACTGGATGAGCTCGTTGGTGAACACGCACAGCAATTGCGAGAAGATGTGGAGTTGATTGAAGGCGTTTATGAGGATTTCGATCCCGAAAGCTACATGAGTGGTGAGATTGCTCCTGTGTTTTTTGGTTCCGCGGTAAATAACTTTGGTGTTCGCGAATTGCTTGATGCCTTCATTGAAATTGCTCCAACACCTCGAAGCCGACCAACCAATGTTCGAATGGTGGAACCTACAGAAGACAAATTCACCGGCTTTGTTTTTAAAATCCACGCCAACATCGACCCAAAACACAGAGACCGGATTGCCTTTTTACGCGTTTGTTCTGGGAAATTCGAACGCAACAAGTTCTTTAACCACGTTCGTCTGGAGAAGAAAATGAAATTTGCCAATCCAGCTACCTTCTTGGCTCAAGATAAAAGCGTTGTTGAAGAAGCCTTCCCAGGAGATGTGATTGGACTTTACGACACCGGAAACTTCAAAATTGGTGATACACTCACTGAAGGAGAACAACTCACTTTCCAGGGAATACCGAGCTTCTCACCGGAGATTTTTAAGGAATTGGTGAATTTAGACCCCATGAAGTCGAAGCAGCTTGAAAAAGGGGTGCAGCAGTTAACCGATGAAGGTGTAGCCCAACTTTTTGTAAGAGAAAACGGAAATCGAAAAATTATTGGTACTGTGGGTGAACTTCAATTTGAAGTCATCAACTACCGACTCGAGCATGAATACGGTGCAAAATGTCGATTCGAAGCCAAGAACTACTTTAAAGCTTGTTGGATTACCTCAAGTGATAACCAAAAGCTCAACGAGTTCAAAAGGCTTAAAGTCAACGACATGGTTATCGACAAAGATGGAAATGACGTTTATCTTGCGCCTAGTCAGTTCTTACTCCAGATGGAACAACAAAACTTCCCAGAGTTGGAGTTCCATTTTACAAGTGAGTTTAAAACAAAAAAAGAGACCGCTTAAGGCCTACAAATTGTGCCTCAGCATTGGAAAAAAGTTTAATTTTGACCGCCCGTCCGACGTGGACGAGGTATAAATAGAATCTGCAAAGGAAATGATCGACGTAACTCAATCGAGAGAAGAAATGACCTCCTCTCCTGCTGTCATCTCAGACATGGCCGCATACGATCACGAACAAGTTTTGTTCTGTCAAGACAAAGCCACTGGCTTAAAAGCAATCATCGCTATTCATGATACCACACTTGGTCCTAGCTTAGGAGGCACACGCATGTGGCATTATGCCAACGAAGCAGAAGCCTTGACTGATGTTTTAAGACTTTCTCGTGGTATGACCTATAAAAGTGCACTTGCCGGATTAAATCTCGGTGGTGGAAAAGCGGTCATTATTGGTGATAGTAGAAAAGATAAATCCGAAGCGCTCTTCAGACGCTTTGGGAGGTTTGTCAATAGTTTAGGTGGAAAATACATCACCGCAGAAGACGTCGGCATTTCAACCAAAGAAATTGAGTGGGTAGCCATGGAAACCAAGCATGTTGCGGGGAAACCGACCTATTTAGGTGGTTCTGGTGATCCTTCTCCTGTTACTGCTTATGGCGTTTACATGGGGATGAAAGCTGCAGCAAAAGAACAATTTGGTTCTGACGATCTTGGTGGTAAAAAGATTGCCGTTCAAGGAGTCGGTAATGTGGGCGAAACCTTGGTTGATTACTTGGTGAAGGAAGGCGCTGTTGTTACAGTTACCGACATTTGGGAAGACCGCGTTAAAGAAATCGTTCATAAATACGGAGTTCAAGCTTGTTTGCCAGACGAGATTTACGATATCGATATGGACATCTACGCTCCTTGTGCACTTGGTGCTACGGTGAACGATGACACTTTGAAACGACTCAAGTGTGCCGTCATTGCTGGAGCTGCTAACAATCAACTTGCAAACGAAAAGCATCACGGTATTGAAGTGATGAAAAAGGGCATCGTTTACGCTCCTGATTACCTCGTGAATGCCGGTGGTATCATCAATTGCTATTGGGAGGTGATTGGTTATAATCAAGAGGCAGCGATGAGCCAAGCCACTCAGATTTATGATACAACACTGAACATCCTGAAAAAATCATCCAGTGAGCAAATTCCTACCTATTTAGCGGCGAATCAAATGGCTGAGGCCAGAATTGCTGCTATTGGAAGAATCAAACAGAAATTTTAGAATCAATATACCCAACATTTAAACGGCTGATACATCATGCTGAATCGAAGACATCTACGAATCAAAGTACTCCAAACCCTTTATGCCTTTTATCAAGAAGGTGAAGGTGATGCAGGAAAGGCTGAAAAAGCACTTTTCTTTTCTATTGACAAAATGGAAGAGATGTACATCTACCTACTCACTTTGATCGTAGAAATGCAAGGAGCTGCTATCGATAAAATCGAAGCAGGGAAAAACAAGCAACTTCCAAGCAAAGAAGATTTACACCCCAATACCAAGTTTGTTACCAACACTCCCTTGAGAATGTTGGCAAACAGCAAGGAACTTCGCAAAAAAGCAGAAGACTTAGGCGTAACTTGGTCAGACAATAAAGATCTGATTAAGAAGGAGTTCCGTATGCTCACTGATACTGATGATTACAAGGAGTACATGGAATCAACAGAGCGCAGTTTTAAGCACGACAAAGACTTCTTGCTTCGTTTCTTCAAGCGTCACATGATCAATTTTGAGCTGCTTCACGATTACTTCGAAGAGAAGAGCGTGTTCTGGAATGATGACTTGGATTTGATTTCGAGCATGACCATAAAAACAATCAAGTCAATTGATGAAAATGCAGACGATATTGAGCTTTTACCTTTGTGGAAAGGTGATGATGATGAAGAAGATTTTGTGAAAACGCTCTTCCGTCGCTCTCTCACACTTGCAGAAGAAAACGAAAAGTACATCAGCGAGTTCACTCAGAACTGGGAAATTGAGCGTATTGCTATTATGGACACCATTTTGATGAAAATGGCCATGGCTGAGGTGCGCTCCTTCCCGAGTATTCCTGCTAAAGTGAGCATGAATGAGTATATTGAACTCTCAAAATATTACAGTACTCCTAAATCAAACGGGTTTATCAACGGTGTTCTCGACCAAGCTTTTGAGAAGTTGAAAACAGACGGACTCATTGAAAAAACAGGACGAGGATTAATTGAATAAATGATGAGAAAAGGAACAATTGTCATTTTAACAGTATTAAGTTTATGGTCTTGTGAAGAGGCTCCGCAGGAAGTGAGTACCGATATGCTCAACTTTCCAACGAGTTCAGACGCGAAGCAAGACCAAGACCTTCCTGAAATTACTTTTGAATCGAGTACTTACGACTTTGGTAAAATCTCAGAAGGTGAAATTGTTGAATACACCTTCAAATTTGAAAATACCGGAGATGCACCACTTGTGCTTACTGCTGTTGAGCCTTCTTGTGGTTGTACTGTTCCTAAAAACTGGCCTAAAAAGCCACTAGCTCCAGGTGAAAGTGGAGAAATCATCGTAGAATTCGACAGCCACAACCGCGTGGGTGTAACCAATAAAAATATAGCCGTGGTGGCCAATACCTCCCCTTCTAAAACCTTACTCTTTTTGAAAGGTGAAGTAATGGACGAAGGTTTACCACAATAAAAAATAACTATGAAACACTATTTCAGTTTACTACAAGCACCAGCTCAAGAAGGTAATCCTTACCAGTTTTTGATCCTTATCGGTGGGATGTTCATCATCATGTACTTCTTTATGATTCGTCCGCAAATGAAGCGTCAAAAAGAAGCAAAAAAATTCCGTGAGTCACTTTCAAAAGGCGACAGCATTGTGACTATTGGAGGTATCCATGGAAAGGTACTTGAAATCAACGATACCAACGTTTTGGTGCAGGTGGATAACGGGAAAATACGCATCGAAAAGTCGGCCATTTCCTCGAATCACCAAAGCTCGGAGCAGGATATAGCTGCAGCTCAAAAATAAAATGAAATCCACCACGCCAAAAGCATGGTTCGAGAACTTGTCTAAACGCAGCGCTGCTTTAGACTGGAAGGTGCTTTTGGCGTGTATTGGTATTTCAAGCCTGATTTGGCTCTTGGGCAGCCTGTCGAGTGAAGGAGAATTTACGCTTCACTACGAATTTCAAGCGAGCGACCTCCCCCAACAATGCGAGCTCTTTGATGACAAAAACATCCCCATTGAAATCTTTGTCAAATCAAAGGGAATCAGCGTGTTATCGAAATGGGTAGAACGAGATAAAAAAGTCATTCCACTCCCCTTGTCTACCTTCAAGTGCGAAGGGAAGAACATCAGCATTCCCTCCAGAAGGCTACTTTCGCTCATTACCCCTCATCTTGAAGAAGGTCAAACACTGATGAGGATTAGTCCGGATACCATCCTTATCCCTGTGCTCCGCAAGCTCGTCAATAAAATCCCCATCACCCTTCAAGTAGAAAACAAGCTGCCTGTAGGCTTGCGCTTAGAAAGCATTGTTTTTAGTCCAGACAGCCTTCCTTTAGAAGGAGATGCTGCCATCATGAATCAACTCAAAACAATCAATACCGTTCCTTTTGAATTAAGCGACACCCTTGAACTCGAGATTGAATTAGACATCCCTAGCGGTGTAGTGGCTGCTCAAACCAGCATCACCCTAAAAGCAAAAACACAAGCCATAGAGAAGCTCGACCTTGAACTTTCACCTACATTAAACGGCGATTACGGCAAGAGGGAAGTTATTTTGCTCAGCACTTGTACCTTATCATTTATCGGCACAAAAGAAGAACTCAAGCGAATCAACACCAATAAATTTAGTGCTGTACTCGACCCAATTCCTGGAAAGAATAGCGGCGAAATTCGCATCATTGGCTTGGAAAATCTGCCAGATGGAGTTGGGCATTTAATTTCACCCAGCGAAATGGCCTTTCTCATCAAAGAATAAACGCCCTTTCTTAGTGCATTCCTTCAAGACCTTTTATATTTAGGCCACCAAATCAGCTTTGAATGAATCCTGCTACACGTTTATTTCTGCTTGCCTTAATTCCAATCACCGTTCTTGTTGTTTTACTCTTCTTCAACGTTCTCTACTTCGCAGACGATTCTTCTTACGGTCCGAACCAAATTGCCCTGCTCTTTTCGGGTGCAGTTGCGGCTGGAATTGGTGTGATGAACAAAACAAAATGGGACCACATTTACAATGGAGTTATTGAAAGCATTACCACCGCTACTGGAGCCATTATCATTCTCCTGCTCATTGGTGCCTTAGCCGGAACATGGCTTTTATCTGGAGTTGTACCGGCCATGATTCACTACGGATTGATGGTCTTAAACCCTTCCTTTTTTCTTGTCGCTGCAGCCATCATTTGTGCCGTTGTATCTATAGCCACCGGAAGCTCTTGGGGAACGGTAGCTACAGTAGGTATCGCCCTTTTGGGGATTGGTCAAACCTTAGGTATTTACGAAGGATGGATCGCCGGAGCCGTTATAAGTGGCGCTTATTTTGGTGATAAGATGTCGCCCCTTTCAGACACCACCAACCTCGCGCCTGCCGTTGCTGGAACCGATTTAATTACCCACATCAAGCACATGGCTTGGACCACCACTCCCTCCTTCCTCATCGCCTTGATTGTTTTTCTTATTGCAGGTTTGATGCAAGACAATAATGCCATGTTGGGAACGCAAATAACTGAAATGCAAGAACTTATTACCGGTAAATTCAACATCGGCTGGTGGTTGTTTCTGGTGCCGGTGGGAGTTATTTTGATGATTGCACGAAAAGTACCCGCTATCCCCGCTTTGTTTATTGGAAGTTTGTTGGGTGGACTCTTTGCGATTATTTTTCAGCCTGATGTTGTTCGGTCTGTTGCAGGTGATACCGCTTCTTATGCTGAAGCGGCCTTTATTGCTGTAACACAAAGTATGGCCTTAGATACCGCTATTGAAACCGGGAACCCTGAAGTGAACGACCTCTTGAGTTCTGGCGGCATGTACGGCATGTTGAATACGGTTTGGCTGATCCTTTGCGCACTCACTTTTGGTGGAATTATGCAGGCTACGGGAATGCTTCAAGCCATCACCAAAATGATCTTGAAATTTGTGAATTCGACCTTCACGCTCGTACTTTCAACCGCGGGAAGTTGTTTGATGTTCAACATTTTGGCTTCTGATCAATACTTGGCCATTGTGGTTCCTGGAAAGATGTTTGCCCAAGCTTACAAAGATCGCGACCTCGCCCCTGAGAACCTTTCGAGGGTGCTTGAAGACAGCGGCACCGTTACTTCAGTGCTCATTCCGTGGAATACATGTGGAGTAGCTCAAAGCGGTGTTCTTGGTGTTTCCGTGGCGATGTTTGCTCCCTTCTGTGTATTCAACTATGTGTCTTTTTTTATGACCATTTTATTTGGTTTGATGGGTTGGAAAATGACCCCAACAGTTCCAATGGTTGGCTCTGATGGAGAAATTGAGGATTAAGGAAAACAAGCCCGACTTTCATTGGTTTTATAGGAGATGAACATGAACGCAAGCCCATTACAAACTCAAGATGAAGAAATCATTCGCGTTACCGGCGCACGTGAGAACAACTTGAAAGATATTGATGTTGACATTCCACGAAACAAACTCGTCGTGATTACGGGTTTAAGTGGTAGTGGAAAATCTTCGCTTGCCTTTGACACCATTTACGCTGAAGGTCAACGCAGGTATATCGAGACCTTCTCCGCCTATGCCCGCCAATTTCTTGGTGGAATGGAACGCCCTGATGTTGATCGCATTACGGGATTGAGTCCGGTGATCAGCATTGAACAAAAAACCATCTCTAAAAACCCCCGCTCGACGGTGGGAACCATCACGGAGGTGTATGATTTTCTCCGACTCATTTTCGCACGAGCTGGAGATGCGTATAGCTACAACACCAACGAAAAGATGGTGCGTTATACCGATGAGCAGATTGTCGACCTTATTTTGAGCGAATACAATGGGAAAAAACTGCTTCTGCTCTCTCCATTGGTAAAAGGACGAAAGGGCCACTACCGAGAATTGTTTGAGCGCGTCATGAAGCAAGGCTTTGTAAGGGCACGTGTTGATGGCGAAGTGGTGGAACTCACACCCGGCTTTCGTGTAGATCGATATAAGATCCACGATATTGAGGTGCTTGTAGACCGAGTTATTGTTGATGCGAAAGATAAAGTTCGCCTTCTAAAATCGGTTCAAGCCGCATTGTCGTTAGGAAAAGGGATGATGATGGTTCAATTGCTTGAAGACGACGCTGTAAGGCACTTTTCGCGCTTTTTAATGTGTCCAACTACAGGTATTTCCTACCCTGAACCAGAACCCAACCTTTTCTCCTTCAACTCACCTTACGGTGCTTGTCCGAACTGTAACGGATTGGGCGAAGTGGCTGAAATTGACGCGAACAAAATCATTCCAGACACCAAACTCAGCATTAAAAAAGGCGGTATTGCTCCACTGGCATCACTCAAAAACAATTGGATTTTAAGTCAAGTTGAAGCCCTCCTCACCGATTACGGTTACGACTTAAAAACACCGCTAGAAGATATTGACGAAGCCATCATCAATGAACTGCTTTACGGTTCAGACAAAATGCTTAACATCCCTTCTAATACAGGAGCTAAAACCTATAATGTTAAGTTCGAAGGGGTAATCGCCCATGTTGAAAAAATCGCTGAAGAATCGTCCAACCCCGGCTTAAAACGCTGGGCACAGAACTTCATGAACAAAATTCCCTGTTCAGCTTGTCATGGAGCCCGATTGAAAAAGCAAGCGCTCTATTTTAAACTCGGCGGAAAAAACATTGGCGAACTCGCTGCAATGGACATTTTAGAACTTCACGAATGGTTCAAAACGGTGGACAGCACTTTTGGCGAACAACAAGCCATTATTGCAAAAGAACCGCTGAAAGAAATTCGTAGCCGACTAGAATTCTTGCTCGACGTAGGTTTGGATTACTTGAGTTTGAACAGAAGCAGCAGAACGCTTTCTGGTGGAGAAGCGCAACGCATTCGATTAGCCACCCAAATTGGTTCAAAGTTGGTTGGTGTGCTGTACATTTTGGATGAACCAAGTATCGGTTTGCACCAGCGAGACAATGAGCGCCTCATTAAAAGTTTGAAGCAACTTCGCGATGCGGGCAATTCAGTGATTGTGGTTGAACATGATAAAGACATGATGCTCGTTAGCGACCACCTGATCGATGTTGGTCCGGGAGCGGGTGTTCATGGCGGACACATTGTTGCAGAAGGAAATCCGCAAGCGCATTTAAAAGGAAACAGCATTACCGCCCAGTACCTTAATGGTCAGGTTCAGATTGCCGTGCCCGAAAAGCGAAGAAAGGGAAACAGAAAGAAGTTGCAGCTCTTAGGGGCTAGTGGTCACAACCTTCAGAACGTTGATTTAAAATTGCCTCTTGGTACTTTCATAGGTGTCACTGGTGTTTCGGGATCGGGTAAGTCCAGTTTAATAACAAGCACGCTCTACCCTATTCTGCACGGATACTTTTACGAGGCCACCAAAAAGCCCTTGCCCTACAAGCAAATCAAAGGCTTAGAGCATTTAGACAAGGTCATTGAAATTGATCAATCACCCATTGGTAGAACGCCGCGTTCCAATCCTGCAACTTACACGGGAGTATTCAGCGACATCCGGAACCTCTTCACCAAGCTTCCAGAAGCATTAATACGCGGCTACAAACCCGGGCGATTTAGCTTCAACGTTGCAGGAGGAAGATGCGAAACTTGCAAAGGTGCCGGACTTCGTGTTATTGAAATGAACTTCATGCCTGATGTGCATGTGGAATGCGAAACTTGCCTTGGTAAGCGTTACAATAGAGAAACCTTAGAAGTGAGGTACCGCGGAAAGAGCATTTCTGACATCTTGGAAATGACCATCGATGAAAGTGTTGTGTTCTTCGAAAACATTCCTAAAATTCACAGAATCGCCCAGACCCTGCAAGATGTTGGTTTGGGTTATATTAAATTAGGACAGCAAAGCACAACGCTCTCAGGTGGAGAAGCGCAAAGGGTTAAACTGGCCGCTGAACTTGCCAAGAAGAGCACAGGTAGTACCTTTTATATTCTTGATGAACCCACTACAGGCTTGCATTTTCAGGACATTCAGATGCTGATCAACGTGTTGAACCGATTGGTGGATCAAGGAAATACTGTTTTGGTGATTGAACATAATATGGACATGATTAAAGTAGCTGATCATATCGTAGATTTAGGTCCTGAAGGCGGCCGTAAAGGAGGAATCATTATTGCTGAGGGAAGTCCCGAGCAAATAGCAGAAAGCGACCAAAGTGAAACCGGACGCTTTTTAAAACTAGAATTAGCAACAACAATTGACAATTAAGAACTTAAACGCATATATATGAGCGACGATAATTTTAAACAAAGGTCCTGGAACGAGGTCAAGTCCAACGACTCTTGGGCAGTATTCAAAATAATGAGTGAATTCGTTGAGGGCTATGAGAAGATGCAACGAATTGGACCGAGTGTTTCGATCTTCGGCTCTGCAAGAACTAAACCGGGCACCAAGTATTACGAAATGGCCGTTGATATTGCGGCCAAACTCTCTTCTAAAGGATACGGTGTCATTACAGGCGGTGGTCCGGGAATTATGGAAGCCGGAAACAAAGGGGCCCATGAGAACGGTGGTGTTTCTGTGGGATTAAACATTGAGCTTCCATTTGAACAGAACAACAACCCTTGTATCGATCGAGACAAAAGCATTGACTTCGATTACTTTTTCGTTCGTAAGGTCATGTTCGTGAAGTATTCTCAAGGTTTTATCGTGATGCCCGGAGGTTTTGGAACACTGGATGAACTCTTTGAATCCATCACCCTCATTCAAACACACAAAATTGGCCGCTTCCCCATTGTCCTCGTTGGAAAGAGCTTTTGGGCCGGGCTGATTGATTGGGTGAGAACGACGCTTTTGGAAACAGAAGGAAACATCTCGCCAAAAGACATGGACTTATTTGTAGTTGTGGATACCGCAGAAGAAGCTGTGGCCGAAATTGATAAATTCTACAACC
Source organism: Flavobacteriales bacterium (assembly GCA_029238785.1). Classification (GTDB taxonomy): domain Bacteria; phylum Bacteroidota; class Bacteroidia; order Flavobacteriales_D; family Sanyastnellaceae; genus CALKGK01. Next base: position 15,653 of record JAQWFN010000051.1, read on the forward strand.
AATACTTGCTTCGTCCTAACTTCTAGAAAGAAGGCTATTTCTTAATTTATCTTTAAAAACGTGCTTCGGTGCGTTTTTTTTATGTGAAACTTCGCTAATTGGTGTAACTTTTGCTGTGGTTTAACGACTATCTAATAACTAAAAACATCACCCATGAAACACATTTTACTTTTCGCTTCTTGTTTTTTAAGTTTTATGATGCTTGCTCAAGCGCCTTATTCTTTTGAAACATTTACCGACAATTACACCCCTCTAAGCAACAGCACTAGCTTAAATCAAGGTCAGATTTGGGACGATCCAGAGTACAATGTCCCCATCGGTTTTCAATGGACATTTTACGATGTCTCTACTTTTCAAATTAACTTCGAAGGACTTGGGGCAACCCTAATTATACCAAATGGAGAAACAACAGCCAACGTGCTGATACCCTACATTTCTGACATCATCGACGCTGGATATGCCGATGAAAATAGCCTATCAAACATTTCCTATCAAACCTCAGGAGAGCCAGGATCTCAGATTTTCAAACTAGAATGGGATAACTGTGGATTTTATAATGAGGTTGACGGTTTTGGAACTTCAACCAACCGCGTTTCTTTTCAGTTATGGATTTATGAAGGCTCTAACGATATTGAATTTCGTTTCGGACCTAATACCATCAAAGACGATAACATCGTGCACGATGGCATTATTGGTGGCGGCTTATTCCTCAATGCGGCGTTCAACAGCAACACATGGGACGCAGGCTACTTTTTAAGTGGAGATCATACCAACCCTAGCCTCGAGCTCGCGCCAGAAGACATTTACGCGCTCAATGGTTTGAACGACAACCCTGAAAATGGGCGTGTTTACCGTTTCTTCAACATGCTAGTTGATTTAGAAGAAAGCACAACTAGCCAAGTAGACCTCGATTTCCGTTTGTTCCAAAAAAGCAATGATGAATTGAGTTTGGTAACACCTGAAGGCAATACCACCGTTGAAGTGAGAGGAATTACTGGTCAGCTCATTGAGCAATTCACTTGCAATGGCAACATGAACAAAAACATCAGCGATTATGCTCCAGGAATCTATTTGGTGCACTTTGAGATGAATGG
>JAQWFN010000056.1 GCA_029238785.1 Flavobacteriales bacterium
AAGGACTCGCTTGACCAGCAAAATCATGAGCTACTTCCCATGGACCAGTTCCCGTTAGCGTAAGGTTCAACTCAAGCACATCACCTTCACAAATGGATACCGTACCGCTGCCGTCAAGTGCACTGAGCGCTGCCGTTGGTAGTGGAATGACTTGAATATTTGCGCTGGTAATATTTGTATTGCCACAAGTAGGGGCATCAGTATATGCTACTTCTGTGATGGTAATATCTGTGGTAGAATTAGGGTTAAACGTTAAAACCTCACCATCTGTGTACAGACCACTGACAGGAGGATTAACACCATCATTATAAGTTACTTCAAAAGCACCTACCTGATCAATGTCTAAAACTAATTCGGCTGTTTCTCCAAAACAAATGCTCACGTCACTAACAAAAGAAGCATTTACCTCCGGTCTAACTTGAACGGTAATTTCTGAGGTTCCGGTAAAGTTACATGCTGGGTTATTGGCATCAGTAATTGATTCCAAAGTGTAGGTCGTGTTCACTGCAGGAGATACCGTGAAAACGTCGCCATCATTCAGCAAGGGAACCGCTTCTAGGAGTCCGCTTTGTTCATTGCGGAGTGCGATTGTAAACGGACCAGTTCCATTGAGGTTAAAAGTGATATCGCTCGATTCTCCCAAACAAATTGTATTATCTCCGCTAATAGATCCCAAAGGCGCTGGAGTTGTTCCCACCACAAAACTTGTGTCTCGAGAGCATCCCACCAAGTCTTGGTCAACCACTGTGAGGCTGTAAGTCCCACCCACTAAACCACTAATGTCTTCTGTATTAGTTGGAATGTCCGGCCAGGAATAATCGTAATTTCCGCTTCCTCCATTAACCGTTAAATCAATGGCACCGTCATTTCCAGCGCAGGTTTCGTCATTAACAACACCATTAAATGACGATAAGGCAACGCCAATGGAGATGAGCTCACTTTGCACACAGGAGGCAGGTGCATTAAGGGCAATCACTTCAATAAGACAATCTTCACTTGGGATAATGGTTTGTGATGCGCCCGTGGCATTTAAGCCGGAAGCAGTTCCGCTAATCAGGTTCCATTGAAACTGCGTATCGCCGCTTGCTTCAAGTTGAACAGATTCACCTAAACACACCAGAGTATCTGTAAGATTAACCGAAAGACTTGGGTTTACAATAAGGTCAAGGAAGATTGTTTCTTGAGTTGGTGTTGGGCAATTGTCATCTTCAAGAGAAACACTCACAGTAGTGCTACCTAACATTGATTCATCAGTCAAAACTCTGAATTCTCCGATAGCAGGATTATCGCCGTCTTGAATAAAAGTTCCTCCAGGGAAGAGACTTGTAAAATCTGAACTAAGCGTAATGTTTCTGAATGAGTTGGTACTGCTTGCTTGAACAGAGAAAATCAAGCTGTCGCCCAAACAAACTTCTGCTGTTGTAGCATCTATTGCAAGTGTTGGCGCGCCAACACTTTGAATTTCTGGGGTATCAAAAACAGAGGGTGTGGTATCACAGACCCTAACCGTAAAGGCCATGTTCTCGTGTAAAACACCTATAAAATCGCCATTGATATCAAATACATCAATTTGCACGCCCACAACATAGTTTCCGAACACATTGGGAGCAGTGAAGGTGATGGTTCCAGTGGCTGCATCAATTGTTGCGCCCGGTATAGGTTCATCACAAGATGAAAATGTGGGAGCGGGAACTCCTGCAGCAATAAGCGGACAAGAGAAACTATATTCTAAAAAATAGCCATAAGGATTATTGACCGAAATGGTGTGAGATACTGGATCTCCTGCACAAACATAAGGGATCTGACCAAGTGGATCAATACTGAGACCTTCAAGGCCTAGGCCCAATAAGCACCCAGCAGAAGGGATGATACTCGTCTCAAAATAAGCTGTTGGTAGACTAGAAAAATCCATATTGATGAAATAATTCCAGTCACCATCAGACCATCGAACTGTCCAGTCGCAAACAGGGTTGAGATTCACTTCTACGTAATACTCCAAGGCTTGGGCCCCTGGTAACAAACCTCCAGAACAAGAACTATTTGCAAATTCTGTTGGACAGAGATCTGAAATCTCTACAATTGAGATTAAGTCTGCTGAAACAGAAAAAGGCAATACCCCTGTGCAGTTACTTGGAAGAAAGAAAAAGGTTTCAGTGGGAGGTGCCAACGTTGCTCCAAAACAATCTTTATACATTGTCATGGTAACACCATAGTTATCTCCACCTAAACACTCGTAAGTAATGTTACCACCTAAGACGTGATTTCCTTGTGATTCCAAGGCAAACGTCGTCAACAATAGCAAACAAATCGCAGTTGTTATCCTCTTCAAAATTCAGTTCGGTTATTTAGTATTCTCTTAATTAAGGCATTCGACGTGTATGAGGAAAATCCTCGCGCATATAGATGTTTCAGTTTCGCTAAGATACAAAACACATTGCAGTCATCTGCAATGTCTTAGGATTACTCCCTATATTGTTAGCGAATGGTTAAATTTCTTTTTAAATCTGCTCCCTAGTCGTTTAAGGTTCTTAGCTTTGTAGAAAATTCAAACAAATGAAAACACTTCTACCTTTAATTGCATTTGTTCTAATAGGACAGCAAGTAATCTCTCAAGGTTGCAACGAACTTTTTATTTCTGAGTACTGCGAAGGATCAGGAAACAACAAAGGATTCGAAATCTACAATCCAACGGATGCGCCTATCGACCTTGGACCATATGTATTGCAACGCTGGTCAAACGGAGCTAACGCAATGTCTGACGAAACAAATCTTGTAGGAACAATTCCAGCTTATGGTGTTTGGGTTGTTGTTAACGGTCAAACTGAAGACGTTGATCTTGGTGGAGGAAGCATCTCTCCTGCGGTTGATCCATTGATGCAGATTTATGCAAACCAATTGGACAATCCATACCCAGCTCCAACTTACATGAACGGAGACGACGCGCTTGTGTTCATTAAGAATGGTCAGCCCATCGACATGTTCGGCAAGCCAGGTGAAGATCCAGGTTCTGCTTGGACAGACAACGAGGCTACTGGTTACACTTCTGAAGATGGTGGTACTTTCTTAACTGCCAACAAAACCTTGAGAAGAAAATTCAACATCACTTCTGGAGACATCGTTGTTCCTGTGACGTTTTATGCTTTGAATCAATGGGATTCTCTTCCAAGCAACACTTGGGATGGTCTTGGTTCACACGCTTGTTCTTGCGATCCTAATGCTGTTGACCCTAACAACATTACAGAGCAAACACCAGTTGAATTGGAATTGTATCCAAACCCAGTTAACAACGGTGTACTGAACATCGACGCTAACTATAACATCGCTCGTGTAGAGATCTATTCTCAAAACGGTCAGCGTGTAGTTGAATCAAACACTACAAGCACCATTAAGCGTCATGCAGTTGACGTTGCTGAACTTCCAAAAGGAATGTACATCGTAAATATCTACTTTGATAACAACGTGACTTTCTCACAACGTGTTATCATCCAATAAGCTTTATAATTAAACACAAATAGGCCGTTCAAATTGAGCGGCCTTTTTTTCCTTATTATGAAACGACTTCTCTTTATTCTTTGCGTCATTACACTGAGCTCTTTTGCTCAAGCACAACAAAAAGGTAAAGTATTCGGAACCGTTAAAGATGCTGGTACCGGAGAAACACTTATTCAAGCAACCATCTTATTCAATAGCACTGGTGTTCTTAGCGATTTTGATGGGAACTACAGCGTTGAGTTGCCTTATGGAACTTACACCGTTAAGGCGAGCTATGTGGGATACAATGCTATCGAAAAAACCATCACTGTTGATGGGCCTTCAAGAGAATTAAACCTAAAGTTGTCTGGTCTTTTGCTTCGCGAAGCTGAAGTTGTTACAGATCTTATTGTCGATAGAGAAACGCCCATTGCCGTTTCCGACATCAAACCCATTCAAATTCAAGAGGAACTTGGTTCTCAACCCATCCCAATGATCCTCAACAGTACCCCTGGTGTTTACGCCACCATGGAAGGTTCTGATGATAATGGCCCGTCCATATCTATTCGTGGATTCAAGCAACGAAATGTTTCTGTTATGATTGATGGAATTCCCGTGAATGATATGGAAAACGGTAGTGTATTTTGGAACAACTGGTTTGGTTTGGACCTGGTTACGCAAACCATGCAGGTTCAACGTGGATTAGGAGCTTCGAAATTGGCCCTTCCTGCTATTGGAGGAACGGTTAACGTTGTAACCCAAGGTATCGACGCCAAAAAACAAACCTCAGTAAAACAAGAAGTTGGAAACAATGGATTCTTAAGAACAACGCTCGGACACACTTCTGGGCGCCTCCCTGGAGGTTGGGGTTACACCCTTTCAGGTTCTTACCAACGCCAAAACGGTTTCATCGACCAAACCGGCTCTGAAGCCTTTTTCTACTATGGTAAAATACAAAAAGAATTTGGTAACCACGTATTGAGTTTAAGCGCCATGGGAGCACCATCGCTCAACAATGCTCGTTCTTATCAGCAAAGAATTGTTACTCATGATAAAGATTTTGCGCAATCACTTTTTAATGGAAGCGATGAAGAATATGCCCGTTTGATGAACTACAGCCAACAACACAGAGCTATTTCTAATGGCCCAAATGCACCTGTTGTGGTGGACGGACAGCTTGTTGGATTCACACAAGACCTTTTAATTGATTCTTTGAATAACGTTTTCGGTTTTAGCTCTGAAGACGACTTCATGAACATCATGAACCAAACCAGTTTTATTGATACCAGTGGTGTTATCGACAGAGGATTGCGCTACAACATTCACTGGGGAGAACTAAATGGTGATGTGATTAATGAAAGACAAAACCGTTATCACAAGCCGCTTTTCTCCCTTCGTCATAGCTGGAGAGTGAACGATAAGTTTTTTGTTTCGAACATGGCTTACGCCTCTTATGGTCGTGGTGGTGGTACTGCGCTCGCCCCAGCTCTTGGTTTGGGAGATTATGATGAAAACGGACAAATTGATTTCCAGCGGTTTTACAATGCCAACACCACCTCTTTTTCTTCAATAGATCCTTTGTACTCCGACACGGAAAGAAAAGCCGGTTGGTTCTTGAGAAAAAACTTCAATAACCACCAGTGGTTTGGCTTGCTTTCTACCTTCCGTTGGGACAAATCGGAGAAATTCACCCTTAGTGGTGGCGTTGATTTCAGAACATACAAAGCACAGCACTACGCTGAAGTATTCGACCTTTTAGGAGCTGATTACTACATCCCAACAAATATTCCTCAAGGTGAAGACCCCATGAAACGTGTTGGAGATCGCATCGACTTTGGAAATGAAGTGTTTGTTAACTGGGGTGGCATGTTTGGTTTGGCCGAATACAAAACCACCCTTTGGAACGCCTTCCTTAACGTGAGCGCCGTTTATCAGGGTTATAACCGAATCGATAATTTCATCGAACCGGAAGATACCGAACGCACTGGTGCTGAAAAAGAAGCCGGCTGGAAATGGATTCCAGGTTTCACGGTGAAATCGGGTGGTGCATATAACGTATCTGAATGGTCCAACATCTTTATGAATGCGGGGCACTTAAACAGAACTCCCGTATCTCGAAACGTGATTGGCTTTGACAACAAGTATGTAGAAAACGTAGAAAACGAGCAAGTAACTTCTGTAGAGCTCGGTTACAAGTACTCTCGCTTCCCTTTCTCAGTGAACATTAACGGTTATTACACCATTTGGAACAACCGTCCGCTCGACCAACTCCTCAGCATCGAACTTCCTAGTGGAGAGCGAGTGAGAGCCAATGTGAACGCCATGAATGCCCTGCACCAAGGACTTGAGCTCGACGCAGCCTATAAAATTTCCAATGTGTGGTCTTTAGAAGGTTATGTTTCTTTGGGTGACTGGAAGTGGACAAGCAGTGAAGACAGCTTGGTGCTCATCGATCAAGAAACCAACCTTCCATACATCAATGCGAATACGGGTAATCCGGAAGTGATTTCCTACAATGCTGCTGGGGTGTATGTGGGCGATGCTCCTCAATTTCAATACAGCCTAGCGGTGAAATATGCCTTCAAAGGTTTTTACATTAAACCGCGATTTACCTTCTTTGATAAGTTCTATGCCGATTTTGATCCCTTCTCACTCTTTGATGAAAATGAAGGACGTCAATCTTGGAGAATTCCTGCATACGGTTTGCTTGATATTCATGGTGGTTATGGCTTTGATTGGAAAGAGTCGAAAATCGATCTTCGTTTGAGTATTTTTAATGCTTTGAACACCATTTATATTATCAACGCACAGAATAACGATACCAATGCATTGCCTTTCTACCGCAATGCAGGCGATCGATACAGCTTTAGACAAAATAACTTTGATGCTAGTTCGGCTAGTATTTACATGGGACAAGGAGCAAGAGCTAACTTCTCTATCCGAGTTCGTTTCTAATTATATCCAAAATGAAAAAAATCAGTCTATTTACCTTCGCTCTACTTGCAAACCTTTGTGTTCTTGCCCAGAGCGATATCCTTGATGCACGAACCAACTTCAGCATCGGACAAGAAGTTACTGTTAGCGGAATTGTTACCAATGATGGTAGCTTAGGTTCAGTTCGCTACATTCAAGATGAGTCTGCAGGAATTGCCATTTATCCTGGTCAAAACTGGGATGGTTTTACCGAGCCAATGCCTGGAGATGAGATTACCGTTACTGGTTTAATTACCGAGTTCAACGGCTTACTTGAAGTAGGCCCTGACCTCTCTGTGGTTAGCATCAACAGTTCAGGAAACGAATTACCAGAACCACTTGTGATTACGCCATCTCAAATGAACGAGAGTGTTGAAGGTCAATTGGTGCGTATTGATGCTGCCGTTTTTGCTGCGGGCGGACAAATTATCCAAGGAAACTCAACTTACAACTTCACCTCATCTGGAGAAGATGGAGTTGCTTATTTCAGAACAAGCAATGCTCTTGTTGGTGAGGTGCTTACGTCTTGTGAGGCAAACATCACTGGAGTTGCTTCTCAGTTTAGTTTTGACGGTTTTGGTGGTTATCAGTTGCTATTGAGAAACTCAGACGATTTTGAAGCCCTTCAGAACATCTGCATTTCTTCTACTATTGATCAAGACAACATCACTACTACAAGCTTCGACATCTCATGGACAACCGATGCTGCAGGTGATTCCTTTGTTGAATTTGGAACTACGCCGGAGTTAGGAGATGAAGTATATATTTCTGATTTGACAACAGATCACGTGGTTACGCTCGATAACCTTGAGCCTGGAACCATCTATTACGTTCAGGTTTCTTCTAACTTAAACGGCGAAACCACCACATCTAACATCTTGCCTTTCGCTACAGTATCGCTTTCTTCAGGTGAAATTCTAGCTTATTTCACAGGAAGCGTTGACACCTCAGTAGCTACAGATGAGGAAGCCATTTCTTTAGGTTTCGACATGAACGATACCATTGCAGCATACATTACACGTGCTCAACACACCCTTGATATTGCGGTGTATAACATCAACAACGACCTCATTGAAAACGCCATCAACACAGCGTATAACAACGGAGTTCAGATTCGTTATATCGCCGAAGGAAGCACCGCCAACATTGGGGTGAGTGATTTCAACGATAACATTCCTGTATTGTACAGAGAAGACAACGAAGGTTCAGGAATGCACAACAAATTCCTTATTGCCGATGCAGAATACACTGATTTAGCATACGTTTTGACCGGTTCTACCAACTGGACAGAAGCAAATTTAACGACAGACTACAACAACCTTGTGGTGATTCAAGACGAATCTTTGGCGAAAGCTTACACCATCGAGTTTAACGAAATGTGGGGTAGTGAAGGAGCGCTTCCAGATGCACTTAACAGCAAATTTGGTCCTGAGAAAAGCATCAACACGCCTCGCAAATTCATTATTGGAGGTTCACCTGTAGAATTGATCTTCTCTCCAACAGACGGAACCACCAATGCCATTCGCGATGCTGTTTTGGAAACAGACTACGATTTGCACTTTGCCTTGCTCGCTTTCACAAGAGACGAGATTGCAGAAGCCATGCTAGAGGTCAACAGTATCTTTGTAAACATGAACGGTATCATGGAGCAGGCCAACAACCAAGGTTCTGAATTTGAACCCCTGAACGCTGGAAACATCCCTGTTTATTCTCATGAGGGCATCGCCAACACCATTCACCATAAATACTGCATTATCGATCACTCTCAGCCGGCCTCTGATCCAATGGTGATTACCGGTTCACACAACTGGTCGTCAACTGCAGAAAACATCAACGATGAAAACACTTTGATTATTCACGATGCGCGTCTTGCTAACTTGTTCTACCAAGAATACAAGAAACGTCTAGATGAAGTAACCGTAAATATTGACGAAGTAAGTGCGGGTATCGATATGAAAGTTTATCCTAATCCAGCACAAAACGTTTTGAACCTTCAATTGAATGAATTGGCTCAAGAAAACATGCTCATCAGCCTTACTGATTTGAGCGGAAAAGTTGTTGGTCAATGGAACATGAACAGCAATTTCTTACAAATTGAGACCGCTGCATTTTCTCGTGGAATGTACATTTTAAGCATCCAGAGTACAATGGGTATTAAAAGTGCAAAAATTCAGCTTCAGTAAGCTAAGCTCAAAATACTTTGACATTAAAAAGCCAGGTTTCATTTAGATTCCTGGCTTTTATATTTTATTCGTGAAGCGTAATTTGAGGCTTATTCTATACTGAAGCCAATATTATAAATCCCGTTTAAGGTATCTTCTCTCATCGCTTGGCGCACATTCAACAAGTAAGCTCCGGTAAGCGGAAACATGACGTCTTGTTTGTACGCAATTTTATGATCAACGAGGTCGCCCAAACCTTTTCCATACCACTCTCCTGATGGTGCAGCTAGCGGACATTCTAAAGTGTCGATAGCTTTCTTGCCGTTCGGAAATTGAAGCTCTACAAATAGAAAGAGGTTTCGGTAAGGATAGCTCCCATCGTTTCTCAAATGGATGTAGAAATCGTTTCTCGACACCGTATCCTCCACTTCAAAATTAAATTGCTTCACATCAGCTGCTTCCCAAGTTCTATCTTCGAATTCATAGTTCTTGAAGTAAACGTAATCTGTTCCGCAAGCCCATAAAAGGCATGATGCTGCGGCCACTGCAACTATATTCAGTGATTTTTTCATCAAGCGTCGCTTTTCGGTGCTTCACCTCCTTGATTTGGTCCTTTCGGTCCTCTTCTAGATGGTCTTCGTTTTTTCCTAGCCGGAGCTTTCCCTTCGCCTTGTGGACCGTTTGAGGGAGCCTTAGGTGCCGCCTTAGCCGGCTGATTGCCTTGAGCTTTGGCTTCAGGTCTATTTCCCGGTTTTCCAGGACCTTTTTTCCGTCTTCGCTGGTTGTTCGATGCGTTTCGGTCTCCACCCGCCCCAGGTGCATTGGCCTCTGGTTTTGCTCCAGGTTTTGCCGTTCTGCCTCTGTTTGACTTTTTACGTCTACTTTTCTTTTGGTCGAAACGCGTTAAGCTATCTTGTCCCACCACATTAGCATAAACTTCTTCCTCCTCGACTCTATCTTCAATCATGTAATCCATCAAAGAAACCGGTTTCTCTCCTGCCTCATTCATGGCGATGATCTCCTTCACTTGTTCAACAGGAATACCAATTGGGGAGCTCCCTGGAGTATCTTGTTGAATGAAGTACATGATTCCTTTGAAGATATCTGTTTTGAAGTGAAATGCCAGTCCCCCTTGAGTTTTCAGTTTGGTATTTCCGCTCGGGAATTGCTTTACCGCCTCGAGGTATTGATCGAGCTCAAAATTGAGACAACACTTCAACTTTCCGCATTGCCCTGCTAATTTTTGTGGGTTTAAAGACAATTGCTGATAGCGTGCTGCGCTGGTAGAAACCGATCGGAAATCAGTTAACCAAGTTGAACAACACAACTCTCTTCCGCAAGATCCTATTCCGCCCAAACGCGCTGCTTCTTGACGCATTCCAATTTGGCGCATTTCGATTCTCACGCCAAAGGCATCGGCATATTTTCGAATCAGTTCTCTAAAATCTACGCGATCTTCTGCTGTATAAAAGAAGGTAGCTTTGGCTCCGTCTCCTTGATACTCAACGTCGCTAATTTTCATTTGCAAACCAAGTTCAGAAGCCAATTTTCTAGCTTCTTGCATCGTTGGTTCTTCTAACTTTCTGGCTTCTTGCCAGCGCTCAACATCCTCTGTTTTTGCTTTGCGGTATACCTTCTTGATCTCGTGATTGTCTTTAACACCCTTCAGTTGAAGTTGTGTGCGAACCAATTCACCAGTAAGAGATACTATTCCAACGTCGTGCCCCGGAGAAGACTCCACGGCAATCACATCTCCTATTTGCAATTCGAGTTGATCTACGTTCCGAAAGAAGAACTTTCTTCCATTCTTAAAACGCACTTCAACAATATCATATGGCTTTTGACCAACAGGAAGTTCCATCCCTGAAAGCCAATCAAACACATCTAGTTTATTGCAACCGCTAACTCCACAGGCTCCGTTGTTTTTACATCCTTTTGGCAATCCAGTGCCATTATTGGAACAACTTTCACATCCCATAGTGGTTGATTAGGGTGATTGTACACCCTCCAAAACAAAGTTAGTAAAAAGCGCGTGCGATTATTCGGCTCTTCTCAATAGTTTGTGAACTTGAAACGAGGTATGCAACAAAACCAAGCGAGTATAGACGTTTCTCGACACGTCATTGTGCGCTGCCTCTATGGCTTCAGTGAGTTCCAAGACATTCAAATGATTGATGAAAGGAGCAAATTTTGAGGCAAATTTTGCTTCATCAGCAGTAAGTCGGGTCAACTCTTCTCTACCATAATTGGCCACAATGCATTGACGAAAAAAGTGAAGGGCATATTCTAAAAACGACTTCACCGCCTCTCTTCCACTTTTATGCAGCTTCTCGGCTATTGGAACCAATTGTTGAGCATCGTTCGAATAACAGGCCCTCATCCACTGGGCCAGCTGTTCAAAGTGCTCGTTATTACTCATGTTGTTGGTGAGGAGCTTGTATGCTTCATTCACGTTGCCATCCACAAAATGAGCGATTTCCAAAGCTCTTTCTTGACTCAATCCATGATTCTCTATCAAAAAAGTGCTTAAAACTTCTTCTGAAGGCAAATGTACTTTGGTGACCTGCATTCGAGATAGAATGGTGGAAAGCAGCTGTTCTGTGTCGTGACACACCATCATAAATAAAGTCCCCGGCCCCGGTTCTTCGAGTTGTTTGAGCAACTTGTTGGCCGTTTGGGCATTCATGAATTCGGGCAAGCAAATAATCATGATTCTGTAAGTTCCTCCGTAAGCTGCCAAGGTGAGTTTTCTGATAATGCTTTCCGCTTCGTCAACAGCGATGTTCAGTTGCTTATTTTCAGCTACAAGGTCGTCTTTCCAATCTTCAGTTGTGAAGTAAGGATTATTCATTAGTCGCGCTCGCCAGCGGTCTAAAAACAAGTCTGAGACTTTCTTCTGACCCGATTTTGATGGGGCGATGATGGGGAATGAAAAGTGTAAATCAGGATGTTGAAGCGAGCTTACTTTTACACAAGAAGGACAGCTTCCACAGGCATCTTGTTCACCTCTGTTCTGGCACAAAAGAAAGCGGGCGTATGCTAAAACCAAGGCCAGTTTACCACCACCTTCAGGTCCTGCAAACAACTGTGCATGAGGGATTTCATCATCTGCTACTTGCTTCAGCAAAAAAGCCTTAACAAGGTCTTGTCCTATTACATCTTTAAAAAACACAAGCCAAAGGTAATTGAAGCTTTTTAAAAACGAGCTCGAATAGCGAGATAAAGGTTCCTGCCCGGCGCTGAGGGCCCGGAAGCAAAAGGCTTGTAATGCATATCGAGGATGTTCTCGAGTCCAACTTGAGCTTCTAACTGCTGAGAAATGTAGTACGAGGTAGCCAAATTTAGTGTCCACCATGCCGGTGTTCCAGAATCCAAGGCCTCTTCAGCTTTGTCGGTGCCACCTGCACCATAACGTTCGATTGGCTTCTCCCCATTATAGAAAGCATAAAGCTCTCCTTGAAACTTCTCTACTTTATAACTCAAACCAACACGACCAAAAAGCGGAGGAATGTGTGATAATGGAAGGCCACTACTTTGATCTTCTCCAAAAGTATAATTCACACTCCCACTAGCGCTGAGATGCTGGTTAAACTGAGCATTAAAAGTGAAAAAAGCCCCATAAATGAAGGCTTCATCAGCGTTCACGTTGGTTTCGATGCGTGCATTTTCCCCATCAATAAACAAGGAGTCTTCTCCATTTATTTGATAGGGTCTAGGAACGATGGCATCTGTAATGAATGAGTAAAAACCCCCAGCTTTTAACTGAACTTTTTCATTTAGAAGATCTTTGCTTGTGCTAAGTTCACCAGAGTACACGTATTCCGGTTTCAGCTCATCGTTTGGGATAATCACGAATCCCCCATTCTCTCTTACCTTGGCAAAATCATCCACATTAGGGATTCTATATGCTGTAGCCAATACGGCATTTATTCGCCATGTATCCGAAGCCTTGTAAACCAGTCCTGCACTTCCCGTGAAAGCCCCATTATTAAACTCGATATTATCAAAGGGCAAGTCAAATAATCCATTTTCATCATAATTCGAAGCAAGCACCGCATGGCTGTATCTTGCTCCAAGGTCAAGCCTAAAGTTTTCTCGAATGTCTTTTTTATAAGTAAGGTAGGCTCCAAATGTGTTCATGCTTGAACCTCCATTAGGGTAGCGTGTGATGGCGTCATTTATTTCTCTTGTTACGAGATTTCTATCAGAAGCGCTTGAGCGAACATCATTAAAAACAAGATCTAGTCCATAGTTCAATTGCGCTTGGTTTTCCAAGTGTTTAATAAAATCAAGATTGAAGCTAAACACCTTTACCTTCTCCACTTGCGCATTTCTAACTTCGCTGTAGAGCTGACGCTTAAACCTTGACTCTTCGAGCGCTTGATACGCTGCGGTCATGCTTAAAGCATCGTAGTACCTCGTTTTTTGCTTCTGTTGAGCATTTATAGAAAAGAGCGTTCTTTTTTGCGGACCATAATTCCATTCAGCCCAACGCGGTTCGCCATTGCGGTAGTCGTTCAAATTGTCAAACCTGGGGATGTTTGAAGAGGTGCTTAGTTGAAAGTTGCTGTTTATAATCCAATGCTCTCCCAGCTTAATTCGGAATTTCTGAAGAAAGTCCAGTTGAGCGTAAGCTGTTCCTTTTTGCACTTCTGGGTCTGGATTTTCAAGCACCTGATCTGCACCTTCACTTCGCAGCACAAATTCATCTCCCAATCCCCAATGCTCGTCGCCGTGCGTTCGCCAAGAGCCCATGCGGAGGTCTTCAAAAGAACTTCTTGTAATTGAAGTCAAAGACGCCCAGTTCCCTTCTGCAACCGAAAAATCCAAGTGCACCGTTCGTTCTTGTGCAGCGCTAGCAATTCGACCAAATAAATTCGCCTTCACTTCTTGTTCATTGCCTTTCGCAAAAGCAGGGTTTTTTGTTCTATAATGAACCACACCACCAAGTGCATCGCTCCCATAAACAACACTTGCTGGTCCGAAAACAAGTTCTACCCTTTCTAAGATCAAGGGGTCGATGGTGATGGCATTTTGTAAATGGCCTGAACGGTAAATGGCGTTGTTCATCCTAACTCCATCAACCACAAGAAGAATCTTGTTGGCTTCAAATCCTCGCATGATTGGGCTTCCACCTCCGGCCTGACTCTTTTGCACCAATACCATTCCCGTGGTTTGAAGGGCGTCTGCACTTGTTTGCGGGTTGAGAAACTTTATGCTTGCTGCAGGAATCAGCTCCGCTTGTTTTGGGGTATCTGTAAGTTTTTCTTCTCCTCCAAACTCCGTAATTACGAGGGCTTCCTTCATGGAAACAATTTGTTGAACAAGGTATACCACCTTTTTTTGACCCGGTTCAAATTGCTCCCCGATGATGGCGAGTTCAAAATAACCTACACAAGAAATCAGCAAGTCTTCGCCCTTTATATAGTTGTTTAAAAATACTGCACCGTTCGCGTCGCTATAGTCGATAATTGTGCTTGATAAATGCTGCACACTTGCATTGGCAATGGCTTCATTAGAAGCTAAATCTCTGATGATTAAGTCTTGAGAAAAAAGATTCAAGCAGCTTAAAAGGAAAACGAGGAGGAGGCTATTTTTCATCAAAAAGCAATTCAATAATAGGCAGCGAAGTTATTCCTTTTCCAATTGAAAGTTGAAAACACAAGTAATTGACCAAAGCATGAAGCAAACGTCTTCTGCTTTCTCCAGACAAACTCAAGTCGTCTAAATTCGCCATTCTCAAATCAAAAGCTTGAATAAAAACCTTGGCATCATCTGCTGAAAGTACCCTTCCTTCTACCGGAACAATTTGCTTACTCAGCCAAGTCCCCTCTTGTAGATCAAACACTTGATTGACATCTTGGGTTTGTTGTGGCTGTAGACCAAGAAGCTTGATCCAGTTGGCCAAAAAATACAAGTGAATGTTCGCTAAACGATTGCTCACATCTATCCATTCGAAGGTGCTTACTGCAAGTTGATACATTTCTCTTGAGCCATCATTTTGTTGTGTACTTTTAAGAATAATCTCCGCCAAAAAAAGCATCAAACTACTTTTCACAACATCTCCAGGAACATTTTGATAATGCACTAATCGCTCTAATTGCGATACAGAAAGGAGATCTGTTCCTTGCTTTTCGGTGTATTCGACGTCTAAAATTGCACCTGCATGGCTTAAAATTTGATTTTTAGCCTTTTTATTCCCCATCCCCCGAACAAAAAAAGCAAGCTGTCCCATATCTGGTGAAAGCCCTTTCATAATTGCCGTTCCAGAGGTATATGGCACCAACTTCAACACGATGATATTTGTTCTTTTACTCAAACTTTATGTTTTATTTTCCAAAGATGCTTGCAATAGTAGAAATTGTTTCTAATTTTGATTTATCCAAAGGAAAGGAAAAGATATTTAAAACTTTAAAAGCGCTAGTGTGAGTAATTGCACATAGTTTAAAGTTAGGTTAGGCAGGGCAATCTTCAAGGTTGTCCTGTTTTCTTTTGAAACCTTCCGAAATCCATTATCGTAAGTAGAGGTCAGATCTGTCTGATATGCATGTAAGCATTGTCTGACATAAACTGATCAACTTATGAAATCACTATCGGCAATTCTCGCTACCCTTGTAGCGCAATCCTTCTTGGTCTCTTCACTTTGGGCCCAGTCTCCTGGAGGTATTGGAAACACAGACTTACAACTTTGGCTTCGCTCAGACATGGGTGTAAGCGCAAGTGGAAACAACGTTCCCGTTCCTTTATGGGAAGACCAGGGGCCACTTCTCAATCACGCAACACAGGCATCACCCATCGCTCAGCCTTTGCTTCAAGCGAAAAGAATCAATGGATATCCAGCGCTTCGTTTTAATTTTGCCGACCGTTTTATGGAGGCGGATTTAAGCACTTTGAGCAGTGGCGACTATACCGTATTTGTCGTTTCTCTTCGAGCTAATGGAAATCCAAACAGCTATTTAATGGGAATCGATCAAAGCACGCCTACTGCAGGTTTTAGCCTTGGTTATCCCAGTGCGACTAGTTTTGACTTATCGCAGTTTGGCTCAAGCACGAGCATTGTTTCTCCTTCTTATGCTGGTGCTAATGAAGTTTCAAGCATTGTGAACGTAAGTAAAACCGCCGCATCTGGTTTTTTCAATGCAATTGTAAGATCAGGAACCAACATCAATGCGACTGGCGCTCCTGCTAGTGGCCTTGAAAGTGGAATAGGACTCATTGGAAGAGGAAGCAACGGCAATGGATTTCGAGGTCATATCGCTGAGGTAATTGTTTACAATCGCAGCTTGAGTACCTCAGAAACAAGTGCAATCAAAACCTACCTCGCACTGAAGTATGGTTTAACAATTGATGTTTCAGACCACCTCTACTTTTCGAACGCGAGTTACAACTTCGGTACAGCAAGTATTGCTCAATTCAATAACGCACTCCTTAATCAAGTGACATCGAAAAGCGAAGAAGGTGATGCCATACTTACGCTTTCATCGCCAGATGATCTAGACAATGGCGAAGTACTTACTGTGGGACACAATAACGGACCATTAGCCTTTGGTGGAGGTTCTGTGAATTGCGCTCTTGCTCGATTATTGAGAAGATCTTGGTTTGTTGAAGAAATTGGGGAAGTGGGCGAAATTCGCCTTGAGTTTGAAACAGCAGCTCTTGGTTCAATTAACCCAAATGAAACTGTACTCGTTATCGATAAAAACAACAATGGATTTCAAGATGATGCGCTCATTCATGGAGAGCTGTTTGGCACTACCCTGCGCTTTAATAATGTCGACCTTAGAGATGGAGATTACTTCACATTAGCTTTGGGTAGAACACGTTTCGTTGCAGCTGCCGATGGTGATAGTACAGACCCAATTTGGTCAACAGATGGAAGTACTTCCGGAATGCGAAGCATTAACTTTTGCGAATTTTCTGAGTACATAGTTCCTGCCGGAAGAACGGTCAACATGACGCACAACAGTGCAAATATGGGATCCCTTTTGGTTGATGGAACCTTTGATCTTAATGGTCGTGATCTATCAATCAAACAAAACCTTGAAGTTAATGGCAACTTGATAACAAATGGAGCCACGCTAAGCTTTAATGGAACTGCCGACCAGTTTATCGAAGGCGCAAGTGCAATCCATGTTGATGATGTGATTTATAACGGTTCAGAACGTTTGGTAATTCGTTCAAATGAGCTCGCCGTTCATGGTGTTGTTTATGTGAATGATGGAATCCTTAGAACAAATAACAAGTTGCGCTTGGTGTCAGACGCCAACGGCACAGGCATGATTGCTGAGCTCATTGGAAATATCTCTGGAGATATTATTGCGGAAAGATATCACCCTGCAAGTAATAACGGATATGTTATGCTTGGTAGTCCTATTGAAGATATTACCAACGCCGAATTGAATGAAGACCTCGTAACTACTGGTTTCCCAGGAGCTGATTATGCCGTTTATCCTTTTAACAACATTCGATCTTACGACGAAACCGTTCCAGGACTGAGAGACGAAGGTTTTATGGGAGCAACAGGAATGAGCGATAACCTCAACGTAGGCTCTGGAAGAATGATTTATATGGCTTCAGGAAATCAACACTTGTCTCTCGAGGGAAAACCGGCAAAAGGCAACGAAAACATCACGGTGAGCTACACAAATAGCGGAAGCCCTGAAGAAGATGGATGGAATCTAATTGCAAACCCTTACCCCTGTACCATTGATTGGAACGACTTGAATTGGACCAAAACAAATATCGACGATGCTATCTATGTATATGATGCATCCACTGGTTTATATGCGAGTTATGTGAACGGAATTGGAAATAACGGAGGTTCAAACCTCATCGCTCCATTCCAAGCTTTTTGGGTACATGCGAATGCAAATTCCCCACAAATTATAGCTCAAGAATTGGTTAAAGCTCCTGTAGCGGCAGCCTTTAAAAACAACAACAGCTCTCCATTTCAATTGACCGTAAGCTCAGGTAATCAATACGATGAAGTAAGCTTCTATTGGGATGAAAATGCTAGTGATGATTTTGATGCTCTTCTCGAAGCTGAAAAAATGATGATCTCGAATACTGTGCTTGGAATCTCTGCAATACAAACAAATGGAACACAACTTTCAATTCAAGCATTTGAAGACACTGGTGCTCCTTTGAGCATCCCCTTGCATTTGAATGTAGGAAGTAATGGCACAATTAACTTCCAAAGTGAAGGTATAGAGGACATGGCAAAAGGACGATGTGTGACGCTTGTTGATTACCTCACAGGAGAAGCTTACCCAATCATGAGCGGTGATGAAATTATACTTGAAATGGAAGCAGGTGTTTATCCAGATCGTTTTGCCCTTGAAATGTCGGCATCATTCATCTCAGAAATTCAACACCCTACATGCCCAGAAAGCAGCAATGGTTCTATTACCGCTGAAAATCAAAGTAAAGGAACAATTTCATGGTACGATGATGCAAATAATCTAATTGCAAGCAGCAACATGAGCGAAAGCACCATTCAAAACCTCAGCCAAGGCATCTACCGTTGTGAAATAGAAAACAACAGTGCTTGTGGACAATTGGTTTCTCACATGGTATTAAGCGCTCCGTCGCCAATTACCTTGAACAATGAAATCACTCTCCCAAGCTGCTCAAACATGGCAGACGGCGCAATTAGTACACAAATTACGGGCGGTGCAGCACCATTCGAACTTTTGTGGAATACCGCTGACACAGGAAACAGCATTTCTTCCCTGTTTCCTGGAACATACGAATTGAATATTGTTGATGCCAATGTCTGTATTGCACATGCCTCCTTCATTTTGGAAAGCGAAAACCCCATTCATGTGGATTTCGAAGCACCAGAAATGACCGAGCTTGTTGCTGGAATGGCAGTGGTTCCTTTTAACAACAACAGCACGAATGCAAGCTCTTACCTCTGGTCTTTTGGCGACGGTAGCTTCAGCACCGAAGCCAATCCTACACACGTGTATAATGAACTCGGTACTTACCAAGTAATCCTCACCGTGAGCAATGGAAATTGCAGCATAAGCGAAGAAAAAACCATTAGCATTGACAGTGCACAAAGCATCGATAACGACGTTTTTGCAGAAGAATTCAATGTAGGATTTACCATCGACGGAATCTTTGTTCAACACAAAGACGGACAATTTAACGGAATCATAAATGTATACAACATGCTTGGACAGAAACTCATACCGAGTGCCCCTTTCCAAAGCCAAATCAAACTGCAAGTTCCTGTTTATAATAACTATGTTTTGATCGACATTTACTCGCCAGAAACAGGGCAACGAACCTTCATTAAGCGAATTCGTTAATTCTTGTAGAAGAAAGAAAAGCCCCGACGCAAAAGTGCATCGGGGCTTTTTCATTTTGGTAATTTCGTCCTACTTATTCCTCATAATCCTCGTCAGAGAACAATTGATTGAATAAATCACTAAAACTATGTCCTTCATCCGCAACATCCTTATTGATCAAGTTGAATTCACCCAAAGCATGCAGCACAAATTCCATCATCAACAACTCATCTCCTGCATTGAGGTTTGGAGCATATTTCCCAACAACATCCCGTAAACCAGGAACACTATGAAGTGCGTCGTGATATTCTTTTTCCGACATTTCAGCCCCGAGGTAAAGTTCGTTTTCAGTAAACCACGATTTGCTTTCCAAAAAGGGGTCTTCCAACTTTCTTCTTTTGATGGTCTCTGGATTAGGAAAAATCTGAGGAAACTTGGTTCTGATGGCCTTCCCGATTAAACCAAAAGCCACTCCTGCAGCGCCTTCTTGTTCTCCTTCATAAACCAACTCAACTTTCCCCGTAACTGCCGGTACAATGGCAGCAAGGTCTCCAATTCGAGTACTGGTCTGTTCTCCACCATTCAAAATACTTCTTCGTTCTGCAGCAGCTACCAAGTGCTCAAATGCCGTGATGGTTAAACGCGCACTTACTCCTGATTTTTGGTCGATCAATTCTGATGACCTCGCCTCAAAAGCAATCAATTCCAATAATTCACTCACCAAATCGCTCTGTTGAACTTTTTCGTTTTGTTGGGGTAAAATTTGAGCTTCTTGAAGGGTGATTTTCTTGCTGATTTCAATGTCCTTCGGGTAATGCGTTAAGATCTGAGATTGAATACGGTCTTTTAGCGGGGTGATGATGGACCCCCTGTTTGTATAATCTTCTGGATTAGCGGTGAAAACAAATTCAACATCCAAGTCCAATCTCAATTGAAAACCTCTAATTTGAATATCCCCTTCCTGAAGCATGTTAAAGAGGGCCACTTGTATTCTGGCCTGTAAATCAGGCAGCTCATTAATCACAAACAAACCTCGATTTGCTCTTGGGATCAAACCAAAATGAATCACCCGTTCGTCTGCGTAATTCAATCCCATGTTTGCTGCCTTGATGGGGTCTACATCACCAATCAAATCTGCCACACTCACATCTGGTGTAGCCAATTTCTCCACATACCTTTTCGAACGGTGAAGCCATGAAATTGGTGTTTTATCGCCGTTTTGCTCAATTAAATCAAGGGCGTATCTCGACAAAGGATTGAGCGGATCGTCGTTAATTTCAGAACCTTCTACTACGGGAATATATTCGTCCAGCAAGCCCACCAATCCGCGAGCCATACGCGTTTTTGCCTGACCCCTTAGGCCGAGAAAGTTCATGTTGTGTCGGGCCAAAATTGCCCGTTGAATTTCCGGAATTACCGTATTCTCATAGCCCACAATTCCTTCAAACATCGCTTCTCCTGCCTGCATCTTTGCAATCAAGTTGTCGCGAAGTTCATCTTTCACTTTTTTAGACTGATAGGCGCTCTTTTTCAAATCGCCCAAAGTGCGAATACTCGTATCTTGTTTTTTCAAAGTCGTTTTCTTCTATTTCGTTCAAAATCTTGTAAAATCATATCTCCCAAGCCGTCCAAGCCGGTAAAAAAGGCCTTTCCACTATTTGCTTCAGTAAAATCATTAATGAACTCCTGGAGGTAGGGATCAGTAGCAATCATAAAAGTGGTGATGGGTATTTTTTGTTTCCTGCATTGTCTTGCCAAATTGAAACACTTGCCCGTAATGTATGGGTCCAGACCAAAACTGTTCATGTAGTACTCTCCGTTTTCCTTAAGGCACGATGGTTTTCCATCGGTAATCATAAAAATTTGCTTGTTGGAGGTTTTCCTGCGGCGAAGAATATCCATAGCACGTTCCAAGCCTGCAACGGTATTGGTGTGGTAGGGACCTACTTTTAGGTAAGGCAAATCTTTTACACTCACTTCCCAAGCGTCATTCCCAAAGGCCACTATGTCTAAGTTGTCTTTGGGATACTTGCGCATGATCATTTCACTTAGTGCCATGGCCACTTTTTTTGCTGGGGTGATGCGGTCTTCCCCATAGAGGATCATGGAGTGGGATAAATCAATCATCAAGACCGTAGACATGCTTGTAACTTGCATTGTTTCGCGCACTTCAAGGTCGCCTTCATCCATTCTAAAATCCCCGCCAATTCCATGATTGATCTGCGCATTTCTGAAGCTCTCCGAAAAATCAATCTGCTCTAGCTTATCGCCAAATTGAAAAGGCCTACGGTCTTCTGTTTGCTCGTCTCCTTGTCCTAATTTATTGGTTTGGTGCTGGCCAAGGCCTCCTCGCTTCATCTTTCCAAACACTTGGTCTAAGGCGCGCTGACGAATGGCCTGTTCGCCTTTAGAACTAAGTATGGGTATGCCCTTTCCGTTTTCACTTCCGTCTTTTAAAAAGCCCTTTTCTTTTAATTCGTTAATGAAATCGTCAATGCTGTAATTATCGTTTGTTAGTTGGTGCTCCCGATCGATTTGCCTGAGCCAATCGATGGCCTCTTCCACATCACCACTGGTGTGGGTCAGAATTTCAAGAAAGACATCCAAAAGCCGCTCAAAGTCCGTTCTCTTGTCCCTTTTAGGCTTATATTCTGAAAATAAATAACCTTTCATGTTCTTCAATTAGCAGTGTTTAAAACGTAGGCCGTAAATCGGTCTTTCAAGGAGAAAAAGTTATTAATTTTAACCAAGCATTAAGAGATAAGTTCATTGTCTTTATATCATGATAAAAAACCTAGCCACACTTCTACTTTCAATTGCGCTTCTAAGTGCTTCAGCTGCTACAAAGCTTAAAACGATCATTCATTTTGAGCACAACGAACACACGGTTTGTGCTGCTGGAAAAGCATCGATTAATGACTTAATTATGTCTATTGGCGAAGGTGAAATTGAAAAAATCGATATCGTTGGTCATTGTTCTCCTGATGGCGACATGGATTTCAACCTAAAACTCAGCGAAAAAAGATCAACTGCGGTTTATGAAATTCTAAGCGCTTCGATAAAAGATGTTGGGCAGTATCAGCTCATTGCTTTCGGAGAACTGCATCAGCCCAATCCAGATCAGCCTGAAATGAACCGCTGTGTAGAGCTTATAGCCTATGTCCTCGATCCAAATCCGCCAATGCTCATTGCTGAAAACCCAGCGAGCATTCTCTTTCCTGAGGACTTTCCAAAGCCTGTAAAAAACGATTTAGCCCTGAATGAGCCCAGCCCCGAAATATTACCCAAATCTGAATTAAAACACCTCAAAGAAACCACCACTTCAGAAGGCACCAGCTTTTCGGTTCAAAGCATCTACTTCCATGGGAATTCTGCTGTTTACAAGAAAAGTGCACAAGATGCCCTCGATGAATTGCTGCGCTACATGAAGGAACACCAAATCCGAATTCGAATTGAAGGTCATGTCAACGGCGAGTTTGGGAAACGCTACATGAAAGAAATTGAACGGAGTAATCCTGAACGAATAGGGTATAAGAATGCAGAAGATTTAAGTCTTGCGAGAGCCAACAGCATTAAGCGTTTTCTGGTAGAAAACGGCATTGATCCATCCCGTATCGATTGTGTTGGCAAAGGAGGTAAATTCCCCGTTCACAAGAAACCGAAAAACGAAAAGGAAAACGCCGCGAACAGGCGAATAGAAATTATCGTTCTCTAAAGGAACAACTTTTTGAAGTTCTCGCTGTTTTACTGCTAAACGCATCAATCCATGAAGAAGTCCAACAAATACTGTGTTTCACAATTCATTTACCAACGCTGGAAAACACGCGAAGTGATGATTGGTCATGTTGGTTTTGGCGGCGATAATCCTATTCGCGTGCAGTCGATGACAACGGCAGACACCATGGATACCGAAAAAACAGTGGCCGAATCGATTCGAATGATTGATGCGGGTTGCGAGTTGGTGAGAATTACAGCCCCCAGTAAAAAAGACGCTGCTAACCTTGCGGTAATCAAGAAGGAATTGCTCGAGAAAGGCTACGATACACCCTTAGTAGCCGATATTCACTTCACCCCAAATGCCGCTGAAGAAGCCGCTGAACACGTTGAAAAAATACGTGTTAACCCAGGAAACTACGCCGATAAAAAGAAATTTGAACATCACGAATATACCGACGAGTCCTACAACACAGAGCTCGAACGTATTCGCGAACGCTTCACCCCATTAGTGCTCAAATGCAAACGCCTCAACAGAGCCATGCGCATCGGTACAAACCATGGCTCATTAAGCGATCGCATCCTCTCCCGTTATGGAGACACGCCACTGGGAATGGTTGAATCGGCCATGGAGTTTTTACGAATTTGTAGGGATCACGACTACCACGACATTGTGATTTCGATGAAAGCTAGCAATGCTAAAGTCATGGTTCAAGCCTATCGCCTCTTGGTCAACCACATGATGGCGGAAGGCATGAATTACCCACTTCACCTCGGTGTAACGGAAGCGGGTGATGGAGAAGACGGTAGAATTAAATCGGCTGTGGGCATTGGTACGCTGCTCGAAGATGGCTTGGGCGATACCGTGCGCGTTTCCTTAACTGAAGCACCCGAAGAAGAAATTCCGGTTGCTCGTATTTTGGTTGATCGCTACTTAAATCGTCAAGATGCTCCACCAATTGAAGCAGTTCCTTCAAGCATCGACCCCTTTGAGTACGACAGAAGAAAATCTCACGCTGTAGGTCAAATTGGTGGCGGACAAGTTCCGGTGGTGATTGCCAACCTTTCAAAACGAGATCAAATTCAAGCGGCTTCCTTTTTTGGAGCTGGATATCAGTACAGTGTTCCTTTGGATAAATGGAACATTGCAGACATGGCCGCAGACTACATTTATGTTGGTCAACACCAAATCGATTTTGAAATACCCGGCACCTTAAGCATCATCCAAGATCATGGCTATTGCCAAAACAAAGATCGTCACCTTCCTTTATTGGAACTTGATGTGCTACTTCGTGATGGAGCGCCTGAGCAAGCTTATTTCTTAGCGCTAGAAAATAAAGATTTGAATGCTGAAATCATTGCGTTTTTGAAGGCCGACAGCAATGTGATTGTTTTATTGAAGACCCAGCAAGAGCATGCCATGGCTGATATGAGAACGGCCTTTTACAAGTTGATGAATGCTGATGTGAGCTGCCCTGTTGTGCTATCTCGTCAATACAAACTTTCATCCGAAGACCATTTTAGAATGTATAGTGCTACAGACTGTGGTGCTTTGCTTTTAGATGGTTTGGGCGATGGCGTTTTAGTTGCTGGTGATCAAATTCCAGTTAAAACTGAAATCTCTACTGCTTTTGGTATCCTTCAAGCTACCAGAACCCGAATTAGTAAAACAGAATACATCTCTTGTCCTTCTTGTGGTAGAACCTTATTCGATCTTCAAGAAACCACAGCCAAAATTAGAGCAAAAACCAGCCACTTAAAAGGAGTGAAAATTGGCATTATGGGCTGTATTGTAAACGGACCAGGAGAGATGGCTGATGCCGATTATGGCTATGTTGGAACGGGTGTTGGAAAGATTACGCTCTACAAAGAGAAGGAAGTGGTGCGAAGAAATGTTCCCGAAGCAGAAGCTGTGGATGCTTTGATTGATTTAATTCGAGAGCACGGCGATTGGGTGGAAGTTCAAAGCTCTGTAGAAGCCTGATTTTCTGGAGGAATAGTAGCGTCAATTTCTGAAACCTCCATCTCTTCATGATCTTGAGAACTTTCCTTCTTGAAGTAGGCTTTTTGGCGAATGATAATCCAAATAATTCCCACAGATATAGCGGCATCTGCTACATTAAAGATGGGTGGGAAGATTTCTCCACCTCGTGCACCGAAATAAGGCACCCATTGTGGCCACTCCATGCAAAAGTGGAGCATATCAACCACCTTACCTTGTAGGAAAGCAGCATATCCCGGAGCTTCTTCGCTTGCAAATTCAGCGGCCTTTCGAGCTGTACTTCTTGTGAATAACTGTCCGTAAACAGCACTATCAATGATATTTCCAATAGCACCAGCAAGCACAAGCGACACGCAGGTAATAAAGCCTTTCGCTTGTTGTTCTTTAATGACTCTTCGCAAGTAAAACCCAATAACGATAACAGCAATTACCCGAAAAAGGGTCAAGCTAATTTTACCCCAAACTCCAGGTAAGCTCATGCCCCAAGCCATGCCCGGATTCTCAATAAAATGAAGTTGGAACACACCCTCAATTACGGGTATGCGTTCGTACAACTCAAAATTGAGCTTGACATAAACTTTAGATACCTGATCAACGATCAGAACGAGTAATATGGTGAAAATTGATCTATACAAGAGCGGCGCTTATTGCTTGTTCTTCGCATCAATACTTAAGGTAGCGTGAGGAACTAAACGAAGACGCTCTTTGGCAATCAACTTTCCTGTTTCTCTGCAAATACCGTAAGTTTTATTGCGAATTCGCAACAAGGCATTCTCAAGGTTTCTGATAAACTTCTCTTGGCGACTTGCCAATTGAGCCGTTTCTTCGCGGCTCATTGTTTCAGAACCATCTTCCATCATTTTAAATGTTGGTGAGGTATCTTCTGTTGTATTATCGTCTGAGTGAGACAATGATTTTTTGAGTTGATCTAAATCTTGTCTTGCTTGCTCGAGTTTCTCTTTGATGAGGATCTCGAACTCCTTTAATTCGTCGTCTGAAAATCTTACTTCTGCCATGTTCTATCAATTAAGGCGCTGGATGGAAATTTCCGTGCTTAGGTTATCATCCACTTCAACGTTTAAACCGTTATCAATCGTATCGACCAATTCCAATTTTCCTGCCAAAGTCTCCGCGCTAATATACTTTAAATTGTTTTCGACAGCTTGGTTAATTCCGTCTTGCTTTTTGATGTACAAAGCAATGCGATCTGTTAACTCCAAACCACTGTCTTTTCTAAGGTTTTGAATTCTATTTACCAATTCTCGTGCAATGCCTTCCTCAATCAATTCTGCATTTAAGGTGAGGTCTAAAGCCACTGTTATTGGTCCATCAACACTCACCGTCCAACCCGGAATATCGTCGGTAAGAATTTCAACATCACTTGGTTCCAAACGGAACTCTTGATCATCAACATTGATCATCAATTCACCTGTACGTTCCAAAGTGCTTATTTGTTCTTGTCCGAGCGCATTTATTGCAGCACTTGCGGCCTTCATTGATTTTCCGAACTTCGGACCTAAGGCTTTAAAATTTGGTTTGATTCGCTTCACCAAAACACCCGCAGTGTCGCGCAAATATTCCAATTCTTTTACATTCACCTCAGCCAAAACAAGATCTTCAACTGCTTGAAGTTGTCTTTCGAAAGTAGCATCTAAAATAGGCACCATGATCTTCTGCAAAGGCTGTCTTACTTTCAAACGCTCCTTCTTACGAATACCAAGAACCATTGAGGTCAGCTTTTGAGCGATGTGCATGCGTTGTTCTAAATCCACATCAATCTGCGTTTCATCCACTTTTGGGAAGTCTACTAAATGAACGCTATCGATTTTCTCGTGTGTTCCAGAGGTGAGATCGGTATACAATTGATCCATGTAGAAGGGAGCAATCGGCGCAGCCATAATCGCCACCTTTTTCAAACATTGGTGAAGTGTTTGGTATGCCGAGATTTTGTCTTCAGCATATTCGCCTTTCCAGAAGCGTCTTCTGCACAAACGAACATACCAGTTGCTGAGCTCATCACTAACAAATTCCTGAATCAAACGTCCTGCTCTTGTGGGCTCATAAGCTGCATATGCCGCATCCACATCAGCCACCAAAGAATTCAACTTCGAAAGGATCCAACGATCGATTTCTGGTCGATTCGCTACCGCTTCTTCCTGATCAACAAAGCCATCAATATTGGCGTAAAGCGCAAAGAAGTTATACGTATTGTAAAGTGTGCCGAAGAATTTACGTTGCACTTCGGTAATTCCATCTTGGTCAAACTTCAAATTGTCCCAAGGCTGGGCGTTGGTAATCATGTACCATCTTGTGGCATCCGGACCGTATTGCGCAAGGGTTTCGAAAGGATCAACCGCATTGCCCAAACGTTTCGACATTTTTTGTCCGTTCTTGTCTAAAACCAAACCGTTCGACACCACCGTTTTATAAGCCACTTGATCGAAATTCAATGTAGCAATGGCGTGCAGTGTGTAGAACCAACCTCTTGTTTGATCAACTCCCTCAGCAATAAAATCAGCCGGAAATGCCTTGTTTTCATCAATCATTGCCTTATTTTCAAAAGGGTAATGCCACTGTGCGTAAGGCATCGAACCTGAATCAAACCAAACATCGATCAAATCGGCTTCTCTTTGCATGGGCTTGCCGCTATCGCTCACCAGGATAATCTCATCAACCATTGGCTTATGAAGATCGAACTTGGCGTAGTTTTCTGCACTCATGTCGTTGGGATCAAAGTTGGCAAAAGGATTGGCCTTCATCAAGCCTGCGTTTACTGATTTCTCGCAAGCCGTTTTCAGTTCAGCCACAGAAGAAATACAAATGGCTTCATCACCTTCTTCTGTTCTCCAAATTGGAATTGGAATTCCCCAGTATCTCGAACGCGATAAGTTCCAGTCATTGGCGTTTTCCAGCCAGTTACCGAAACGTCCTGTTCCCGTGCTTGCTGGTTTCCAAGTGATGGTGTTATTGAGTTCCACCATTCGATCTTTAATGGCCGAAACTTTGATGAACCAAGAATCGAGCGGATAATATAAAATAGGGCGATCTGTTCTCCAGCAATGAGGGTAAGAGTGCTCGTATTTTTCTACATTGAAGGCCAAACCTCTTTCTTTAAGGTGAATAGCGATTTCAACATCTACAGAACGTTCTGGAACTTCATCGTCGTTATAGTACTCGTTTTTAACGTATTTGCCACTCCATTCACCCAGACCTTCAATAAACCTTCCTTGTAAATCAACCAAAGGAACTCCTTGTCCGTTAGCATCTGCCACAAGCATTGGTGGAACACCCGCATCTTTGGCAACTTTCGCATCATCAGCACCAAAAGTTGGAGCCGTGTGTACGATTCCTGTTCCGTCTTCTGTTGTTACGAAGTCTCCAGGAATCACCACAAAAGCCTTTTCAAGATCTTCCATCGGCATCGCCCAAGGGAGTAACTGAAGGTATTTCATCCCAACAAGATCACTACCCATTGCAGTCCCCACAACTTCATAATCCGGATCTTTTTTACCTCCAAAGTGTTTTGAGAGAAGCGCTTCTGCTAGAATAACAGTAATGGGCTCATTCGTGTACTTGTTGATGGTATTGACGAGTGCGTATTTAATTTTTGGTCCAACTGTCAGGGCCGTGTTTGAAGGAAGCGTCCAAGGGGTTGTTGTCCACGCCACAAAGTAGCATTTGTTCAAGGATTTTCCCGCATCTACAAAGGCTTCTACTTGAGCCAAAGACGAATTCTCCACTTCAAATTGGGCCACAATCGTGGTGTCTTTTACATCGCGGTAAGTTCCTGGTTGGTTCAATTCGTGTGTTGATAAACCAGTACCAGCTTTTGGTGAATAGGGCTGAATGGTATAACCTTTATAGAGCAAGCCTTTATCGTAGATCTGACCCAATTGCCACCAAACACTTTCGATGTATTTGTTGTCGTAAGTCACATACGGGTCATCCATGTTCACCCAATAGCCCATTTCTTGGGTAAGCCGATTCCAAACGTCGGTATATTTCATCACCGCTTTTCTGCAGGCTTGGTTGTATTCTTCAACCGAAATTGTTTTCCCGATATCCTCTTTGGTGATGCCCAATTCCTTTTCAACACCAAGCTCAACCGGCAAACCGTGGGTGTCCCAACCCGCTTTACGCATGACGCGTTTCCCTGTTAAGGTCTTGTATCGGCAAAAAATATCTTTAATGGCACGGCCCATAACGTGGTGAATTCCGGGCATTCCATTTGCTGAAGGTGGTCCTTCAAAAAACACAAAGCTGTTCTCTTCAGGGCGAGAATCAATACTTCGCTGGAACACATTTTTCTCTTCCCACTTCTTGAGTACCTCTGCGGCAACATTGGGCAAATGCAACGCGGGGTATTCTTTATACTTATCGGCCATGATATTTCCTTTTAAAGCCCACGAATTTAAGCATTTCATATGGAGTAACAGCTTGCTTTTTGGCTAGCTTTTTTTAAGATGAAATCATTTCACCTACATCATAGTCATCCGCACACTGACAATCGCTTATGCTCTTCGATACGTAATGTGGATGAGAAAACTTCACCTCATGAAAAAGCTAATCTTTACAGCCTGTTTCGCCATTTTTAGTAGTTCGTTTGCTTGGACACAAAGCAAGCACCTTGAAAACGCAAATGAATCTTTCAGCCAAATGGCCTTTAAGGAAGCCGCGCAAGGCTATCATCGCTGCCTTGAAAAAGACCCTGAAAACACCTTTTTAATGCGACGTATTGCCGATTGTGCTTTGAATTCGGGCGACTTTGAAAAGGCTATTGTTTGGTATCAAAACTGCCTTCAAAAAGGAGGCTTCTTTAGGGACGACCAGCTTTGTCTTTCTCAAGCGCTGATTGCCTCAGGAGCTTATGAGGCAGGGATGGAAGAACTGTATTCCTTTGCCGATAATCACCCAGAAGACCCCAGAACAATCGCCATCAAAGCGCAAGAAAACAACAAAGGGAAATCACACAAATACCTCTTGAAAAATGGGGGCTCGAGTAAAGTTGGCCTGGGTCAAACATTGAGCTTTGAAATGGGAGTAAACGCCTCTAAAATTGGCCCTTTAGCAAAGAAAAACAGCATGATTAATGTTTTTCAAGGTGAAAACCTCCTTTTCACCGAAAGCGGCATCGATTGTGCATTCGACCCTGTAGAACAGGTATTCGTAATTACTTCCATCAAGGAATCGAGAAAAGACATTTTGTATGATGAAACAGGAAGGCCTCTGTGGGAAATGAATGCCTTTGATTTTGAAGGAGTCCCATTAACAGAAAATCACTTCATAAAAAACTTTGCATCAAGCACTCATTGTGTGGGACTGCCTAGATTTAATGAAGAAAGTATCTTGTTTAGTAGTAATTCAAGAGAAGGGCGAGGAGGTTTTGATATTTACGAATTGAAGCGAACAAACCTTGATAAAGCACTTCCAAAGAATCTCAGGTCAATGAATACCCCAGGTGATGAGTGTTACGCTCATTATGAGCAAGGGAACATCATCTTTAGTTCGAATGCTTGGCCAGGTTCAGGTGGATTTGATTTGTTCTGCTTAGAACATACTGCACTATACCCCAAGGCCATAAAGAACAGTTCATCTGCTAACGAATTTATACTAGGAATCTCAGAAGGTCAAGCAGCTGTGCACGCCTATAGTCCATATAACGGAAGCAAGCACTACTCAGCATTGCTCGCGCTTGAGGAATATCATTGTTTAGAAATTACTTTCGAACTCCCGATTGACGAAGAGTTTGTCATTTACAACAAACGTCGAGAAGAAATTACCAAAGGACGAACAGAAAATAATAAAATGGCTTTCCTTATTCGTCCCGATGAGCTTTTAGAAATTACAGGGAGCATAGCTGGAACCTTATTTGAGTTTAGTGTATGGACCGATGGTGAGAACCCGCAGTTTCTCAGTATGGAATTATTAAAAGCACAGGCCATTGTCTATAAAGCCTTTGACGGTCAGGGAAGTGGCATTGTTCTGGGTGAAGAAAAAGCACGACTCAATGACGTCTTCCTTTATGAGGATCCCTACTTATTTGCCGAAGAAAACACCATAACGCATTCGCTTGTGTCTTTTGATTCAGAGACAGCTCAGGTGGGAAACCTCATTGCTGTTAAAAATCAAAGCGGTGAAGTTATTCATCACGCTTTGGTAGATGAGCATCATCAGATCCACATACCTTATAACAGCTCAGAAATTAGTGGTTTCAATCGATTCGTAATTGATCAAAACGGGAAAGCAAGTGCATCAAGCTCCTTACTTGCGCTTAGGATGGAGGAAATTCAGAAGACCGCCAAAGAAGATTATTTTAGTGAAAATGCGGCAAAAAACCTCCTCTCTTTAGGTGAAGACCCAAATGAAATTGAACGCCTTGTACTATACCCAAAGCCAAGCGGTACAATTGCCTTAGGAAATGGCCGTTTTGTTGCGTTTGAAAGCGCTGAAACGGCTGATACATCTAGGCAAAATCAAAACACCCTTTCGAGTCCAAAAACAAATCAAAGAGTAGCCAAAACCAATTATGAAAGCAAGAGTGCTTTCAACCTAGCAGCCATTTATTTTGAATACAACAGCGACATTGTCGCCCCTAGTGCGCTGCAGCAGTTGATTGGTTTTGTTGAAGAATTAGCCGTAAATAATGATAAACGACTTGTTATTAGCGCACATGCTGATGCGCGAGGGAGCAAGCATTTCAACCAAGAACTCAGCAGAAGAAGAGCAGAAGCTGTGGCTCTAGCTCTTGTGAACCTAGGAGCTAGCCCAGATCAAATCGTCTTGCAGTGGTTTGGAGAATCAAATATTATCAATCATTGTAGTGATCAAGCCATTTGTTCGGAGGATTTACACAAAAAAAAAAGGGAGAGCCGACTTAAAATTGCTCTCAAACGAAGAATTAGCCTTAGAGCAGTAAACCAAAACAAAACCTATGAAAATCAAGGGCTTCGGCCCTTTTTTTTGTGCCCGAAAATTTCGTCTGTCAGATAAATCCCACATTTTCTGTCAGAAATGATAACCTTTTAGTGTAAGTCAGGGTATAAGGAGGAAGAAGCACAATGACTTGCTATCTAACCTAACTCAATGAATCAATTAAAATTGAAACAATGAGACGACTTAACCCGCTTAACCAGCACCAACAGCTTAACCTCTGTCCTGACTTTACATCCGTAAAAGTTAAACTCCTGCAAATGCCTTTGCAGCAGCGATAAACTCCTTTGGCAGTGAGCCTGCCCAAAACTTGATTTTTACCAACATAGAGTAATCACTTAATACTGTGATCATGGACAATCTTTACCCAAATTTTTCTACCCAGAAAAAATCTAAAACCCCGTTATTCAAAGCTTTTAGCTTGAATTACACCTTTATTTTCTTGCTTACATTAAGCTGTCTACTTTGCAACAAGTCATTCTTGGCTCAAACAACTTGGACAGAAAATGCAGCAGCTTATAACCTCGATTTGAATGGAAACAAAGACGGAGGATTCTCTTTCTGCGATTTTGATCTAGATGGTGATTTCGATCTTTTGATCAACACCAATAGCAGTTCATATTTGTATGAAAACATTGGAGGAACCACATTCAACGATATTACCGCAAGTCGCGCTCCTGAGCTCACAAATTCTGCTCGTGAGCGTTGTGCTGTTTGGGGCGATTTGAACAACGATGGTTATCCCGATTTCGCACGAAACACCTCTAACCGTGGTATCGAAGTCTTCCTTCAAGACCCCGTGACAGGAAATTTTGGTGATGGAAACGGTGGTTTCGCAACGCAAGAGTACAACGGTAATAACCCTGGAAACTTCAATATCGCCGATGGTGTAAACACCGAAGGTATGGGGTTCATCGATTATAACGGCGATGGATACTTAGACATCGTGTTCGACAACCACAACTTTGGTGTGGACATGCTTGAAAATGATGGTAGCGGATTCTTCACGCATGCAACGGCAAAAGGACCTTCATACAATGCAGGCAATCCTGCAACCTGGCCTTTAGGACTCGCACAAGACGCTGTTGATGGCGATTATGGCTCGGTAACAGATTATGACAATGATGGTTGGGTAGACTTCATTGCTCGAAAAAGAAATCAAGTTGACTTTTTTAGAAACATTGGTGGAACATTCGATGAAGCCGTAGATTTAGATCAATCTAAAAATGGAAACAAAGGAGCGGTAAACTTCTCTGATTTTGATAATGATGGCGATTTTGATTTGTACTGGACCGAAAACGGAACCAATCAAATTTATGAAAACCAAAATGGAAACTTCGTTGCTTTGGGCGCTGCTACTGGTATTCCAACTGGTTTTGGTGGAAACCGTATTGATGGACTAGCTTGTGGCGATGTAGACAACGATGGTGATATTGACATCTTCCTCGCTGGAGACCAAACTGGGTTTCTTTACATCAATCAAATTAACGATCCAATTGGCGGGGCGAATACTGGCGCTGCTATGACTTTTGTTGATAGCGGTGAGACCTTTTATAATGACGATGGTGAAGGCGCCTCGTTTGTAGATATTGATAATGATGGCGACTTAGACTTGTATGTGAACATCAGAAACGATGAGAATGTATTGTTCATCAACAACCTCTCCGGTCCAGCTCTGGACAATTACCTGTTTGTAGACATCAAAGAAAACAGAGCTATTGCCAACATGCCTGCTGGCGTAGAAAGAGATGCATTAGGAGCAACTTTATGTCTTGTTGATTGTGACGGAAATGTTATTTCTGGAATCCGAGAAATTAATGGAGGAAATGGTCATGGAACACAGGATGTTTCTAGAATACATTTTGGTTTGCCCGATGGTCCTGCAGATTACTACATTTTACAAGCATCTTATCCAAACATTGCGGGTCAACCTCGCCTCCAAATCAATGAGGAAATTCGTCCAGTTGATTACGCCTACCACCTCTACGAAATTACCTATGATGCCGCATTGAATAATGCCCCAATTGGTCAAGACGATATTCTTTACTTCACAGAAAACACACCATTAACCTTCAACCCTTTATTGGATCATGGGAACGGTGTTGATAGCGATCCAGACGGTGATGCCATCTACGTTTACGCTATTGGCACTCCTCCAAGTAATGGTACAGCAAGTGTGAATGGTAATGGAACAATCACTTACACTCCAGGAACTGATTTCATTGGCATCGATACATTCACTTACATCATTGCAGATAACCCATTTTGCGCTGCTGCTGGCTTGTTTGATGAAATTACTGTAGAACTCATTTATCAAGACTCACCAGACAATTGTGTTGTTAGTTTTGATCCTTACACTTGGACGGAACTACCTCCAAATGATGATGGTTCAACACCACAAATCAACATCCCTTTTGATTTTCTATTGTATGGTATTACTTATAACTCACTGTACATCAATAATAACGGAAATGTCTCTTTTGACAACCCCTATGCTTGGTTTACTTCTGCTGGTTTCCCTATTGGTACTCCTATGATTGCACCTTTTTGGGGTGATGTGGATACCCGTGATTGGGGTCCTTATGGATACCAAGGTGAAGTATGGTACACAGTTAATTCAAACTCTGTTTACGTTACTTGGTTGAATGTTGGTCCATACAACGCCTATGCAGCGGTGAACGACAACCTTCAAAACACCTTTACCCTTGTCATGTCTGATGGAACTGATCCTATTCTCGCTCCTGGGAATAATATTGGTTTCTTCTATGGCGACATGCAATGGACAACTGGAAGTGCCTCGGGCGGAACAGATGGCTTTGGTGGTTCCCCAGCCACGGTTGGTGTTAACGCTGGAAACGGTGTCGACTATGTTTTGCTTGGAATGTACAATCAAGACAATCCCGACTACGACGGTCCTGGTGGGAACGATGACGGTGTGAATTGGTTGGATGACGAATGTTTCGAATGGAATGTTTCTAGCTCAGAGAACTTTCCCCCTGTTGCACAAGGCTTCCCTCAAGGAAACAGCTACAACATCTGTTTTGGCGCAACTGAAACTCTAAACCTCGGGTTTACTGGTCCAGAAACAGACGAAATTGTTGACCTCACAATCAATACTAATGCTTGGGCGGGTGCAACTATTCTGTCTTCAGCAAATGGAAATCCTGCTACTGCTGCACTCGAAATCACAGGAGATGTAGTTGGCACATACATCATCAGCTTAACAGCTACTGACAATGATGTTGAGACAGAGACAACAACAATTGACCTTATCGTAAACGTACTCGATTGTAACTGTTCAGCACCACCAAGCATTGCTTGTGCTGCGGACCAAACAAGCAATACAGATTTAAACAGCTGTGATGCCAACCTTAGTGTAACAGCACCAGCTGTTGTTAGCTCTTGCTTTGGTACTACCGCAATTGATTTTGATGGTACGAACGATTTCATCCAAGTTCCTAATCGAATTAATGATGGCGCCTTTGCTATTGATTTTTGGTTCAAGCCAGAAGCAAGTACTTGGAACGGAACCATCTTCGATATGTCTGAAGACGACGATGCTAATGGAACAAATCAGCGCTACTTCTATATCCATGGAGACCAAAACGGGCTAGAGTTTAGCTTTGAATCTGATGATGATTCAGATGTGAACCTCAATGCAAACCTTGATTTGAGTGAGGTGAGATGGTATCATGTTGTAGTTAATGGAAACTTTAATGCAGCTGGCCCTCACCAAATGTATATTGATGGATCACTAGAAGCATCATCAAATGCTACTACTAGCGCTAAACCAACAACATACAGAACTCCTCGTATTGGTAATTACGGTTCTAGTTATGTGGTTCCACAAAATGCTTTTGGTGGACAAATTGACAATTTCAGAATCTACAACACCAACCTTTCTGCTACGGAAGTGAGTGAAGTAGCTTGTTCTAACTTAACAAGTGTGCCTAACAACCTGATCATGAACCTTCAGTTTGAAGACGGAACAGGAAGCGCTACTGCCAGTGATTCCGGTCCAGACGGAAACGATGGAACCTTGAACAACATGAACGTGGCTAACGTTTGGGTAAGCTCTGACTTAATTAGCGAATGTACAACGCTCACTAACAATATTACAGGTACAAACGATGCTTCTGGTGTTTATCCATTGGGAAGTACTAACGTTATCTGGACAGCAACGAACACTTCTGGGAACAGCAATTCATGCACCCAAGTAATAACTGTTCTTGATAACCAAGCTCCAAGCATCACTTGCCCTGCTAACATTAATACCTCAAACGCACCCGGTTTATGTGAA
Source organism: Flavobacteriales bacterium (assembly GCA_029238785.1). Taxonomy (GTDB): domain Bacteria; phylum Bacteroidota; class Bacteroidia; order Flavobacteriales_D; family Sanyastnellaceae; genus CALKGK01. Next base: position 35,848 of record JAQWFN010000056.1, read on the forward strand.
GCAAACATCGCTCTTGGTAATCCCGTGGTTTCAGATAACTGTGGAGTTCCAACTTTCAGCAATAATGCGCCTGCTACATTCCCAATTGGAACTACAGATGTAATTTGGACAGTAACAGATGGTGCTGGAAACACTTCAACCTGTACACAAACAGTAAGCGTTAACGATAACGAATTACCAAATGCCGTTTGTCAGGATTTAACAGTTGAATTAGACGCTTCTGGCTCTGCAAGTATTTCAAGCGCTATGATTGACAATGGCGCAAGTGATAATTGTGGAATTGATAACATCTCAATCAGCCAAAATAGCTTTGATTGTTCTGATTTATCTTCAGGAACAACAATCACCTCAAGCAATGGTTATAATGTCAATATAAATGTTGATGCAATTAATATTAATCCTAGCAGTTTTTCTTGTGCGTTTGGTTACAATTACACTGTTGATTTAGCTTATACAGTGACATTTGACGGAGCTAACATTCCTTCAAATTTATTTACACTTCAAGGAACGATAGGATGTGGTCTAAACTCACACTTCTTCAACCTTCCAAATACAGGTGGATCAGGTACAGTTACTTCTGCTAATTCTTACACTTCTAACACTGATTGTGCGACCGTTACTCCAGAGAGTTTAGGATGTAATACCATTAACATTCAGATTTCTGGTCCAGGAATACCGAACCAAACCATCACCCTAAATCCTTCTGCAGTTCCGGTAACAATGACCGTTACTGATACAAATGGAAATGTTAATACCTGCACCTCAATGGTGACAGTTGAAGACAACATTCCACCAACAATCACGTGTGCTGCAAATGTAAACGCTTCTACAGACCTTGGTTCTTGCTTTGCTACTGTTTCACTTGCTGCTCCTAGTACTGCTGATAACTGTGGTGTAGCTTCGGTAACCAATAATGCTCCAGCTACCTTCCCTATCGGTACGACTCCTGTTACTTGGACAGTGACTGACAATGCTGGGAACACCGCTACTTGTTCTCAAAATGCTACGGTTGCTGATAACGAGAATCCAACAATCACTTGTGGTGGAGACATCAGTGTAAATACAAACGCAGCAGGATGTAGAGCCAATGTTACCGTTCCTGCACCTACAACGAGTGACAACTGTGGAATTAGTTCTTTGGTGAACAATTACAACGGAACAACAAATGCCAGTGACAACTACCCAGTTGGAACAACGACTGTTGTATGGACCATCACAGATAATGCTGGGAACAGCTCAACTTGCTCTCAAGACATTACTGTGATTGATAATTTAACAGCAGACGCTGGCTCAAACCTTACTGTATGTGAAGGAGAAACGGTTAATTTGTTTGCAAATGCATCTGGGGCTAGTCCGTTCCTCTATTCTTGGAACAACGGCTTAGGAAACACACCAACACCTTCATTTGTGGGTAGTCTTGGTACTTACGCAAATCAAACCACTACTTATACTGTAACGGTTTCAGACGATAACGGCTGTATAGATACAGACAACGTCAACGTTACAATTCTTTCTGTTCCTCAAGCAAGTATTAGTACTGTTGATGCCACTTGCGGAAGCAATAATGGTTCAGTTACCTTCAGTTTTAATGGCCACCCCAACAGAGGAGCTGTTGAATATAGTCTTAATGGTGGGTCAAGCTACCAACCCGCAGTTGCCGACAACTCAGGGGCAGTTACTTATAATGGACTTGCTCCAGGAACATATACCTTCTTCGCAAGATGGGGTAATGACGAATGTCCTGTTTCATTGGGCTCCTTCACCATTTCAGATGTTGATACAACTGACCCAACGATTGTTTGTCCGGCGAATATCACTGCATCTACCTCGGCCGCTTTTTGCTCGGCAAATGTAAGTGTTGCTGTACCTGTTACGAATGACAACTGTTCGGTAACAAGCTTGGTAAACGACTTTAACGCTACTGGTAATGCTTCTGGTGTTTATCCACTTGGAACAACAGCAGTACTTTGGACAGTGAGTGATTATAACGGGAATACAGCCTCTTGTTCAATGAATATCACCGTGATTGATGATGTGGCACCTGTAATTACTTGTGCTTCGGATGTGATTGCAAGCACAAACCTTGGCTCTTGTTCGGCGAGTATTGCTTTGCCATCACCTGTGGCAACGGACAATTGTGGTCTTGCTTCTCTTATTGATAATGCTCCAGCTACTTTCCCTATCGGTACAACAACAGTAACATATACCGCTGTAGATAATGCTGGTAATGTTTCTACTTGCGCTATTGATGTAATTGTTAGCGACAACGAAAACCCAACAATCACTTGTGCGGCTGATGTCAACACCACTACCGATGCCGGTTCCTGCTTCGCGGCTGTAGTACTTGCTGCTCCTACTACTTCAGATAACTGTGGTGTAGCTTCAGTGAACAACGACGCTCCAGCTACCTTCCCTATCGGAACAACAACAGTGACTTGGACGGTAACTGACAACGCTGGAAATACCGCTACTTGCACGCAAGATGTAATGGTAACGGATAACGAAAACCCAACAATCACTTGTGCTGCAGATGTTAATGCAACTACTGATGCCGGTTCTTGCTTCGCGACTGTGGTACTCGCTGCTCCTACTACTGCTGATAACTGCGGTGTAGCTTCAGTAAGCAACAACGCTCCAGCTACCTTCCCTATCGGAACAACAACAGTGACTTGGACGGTAACTGACAATGCTGGTAACACGGCTACGTGTATTCAAGATGTAACGGTTACGGATATCGAAAACCCAACGATTATTTGTGCGGCTGACGTGAATGCAACTACTGATGCTGGTTCTTGCTTCGCAACTGTGGTGCTCGCTGCTGCTACTACTGCGGATAACTGCGGTGTAGCTTCAGTGAACAACAACGCTCCAGCTACCTTCCCTATTGGTACAACAACAGTGACTTGGACGGTGACTGACAACGCTGGTAACACCGCTACTTGTACTCAAGATGTGACGGTTACAGATAACGAAAACCCAACGATCACTTGTGCTGCTGCTGTCAACACAACGACCGATGCTGACGATTGTTTCGCTACTGTCGTGCTTGCTGCGCCTACTACTGCTGATAACTGCGGTGTTACCAGCGTT
>JAQWFN010000104.1 GCA_029238785.1 Flavobacteriales bacterium
TCGCCACTCACCACCCAAACTTCACCTTTATACTCTAATCGTACTTGAGCAGCACCAGGAATATGGCCAGAAGGATGCATTGATAAATTTACGCCATTCAAGTTAATTGTTTCGCCATAGTGAAGTCCTTGAACCTTAATATTGGACCCAAGGCGGTGCTTCATCACAGGAATGCTCAAGTGCTGTGCGAGGTAAGTTTTCATACCTGGGCGAGCATGATCTGCATGAGCATGAGTAATCACTGCCTTTTGAACGGGTTTCCATGGATCGATGTAAACACCCGCTTGCGCGCAATAGAGTCCGTCTGAAGTAAAATCAATAAGCGCCATGATCAATTAACCAATGAGCCCGCGTGGAGTTCTGACAATTCGACAAAATGTCAGTAAAAATGTACAGAATAACTATGATTGTCAGTAATTCAATGTCAATTTTACGTGAAAAGAAGCTAAGGCTGCAATGGCACATGAATTGACAACGAAGGGGAAATTAGAAATTCACGCAAAAGCAATAATAATGAGTAAGATAATCGGAATCGACCTCGGAACAACCAATTCTTGTGTATCAGTGATGGAGGGTAACGAGCCAGTTGTAATCACCAACAGCGAAGGCCGTCGTACCACACCGTCAATCGTAGCATTTGTTGATGGAGGCGAGCGCAAAGTGGGTGACCCGGCGAAACGTCAGGCCATCACCAACCCTGAGAAAACCATTTTCTCTATCAAACGTTTCATGGGATCTACATTTAGTGAGACCCAGAAAGAAGCTGCAAGAGTACCTTACAAGGTGGTTAAAGGCGATAACGACACGCCACGTGTTCAGATCGATGACCGCATGTACTCACCACAAGAGATTTCAGCCATGATTCTTCAGAAAATGAAGAAAACAGCTGAAGACTACCTTGGTCAGGACGTTACAGAAGCTGTTATTACAGTGCCTGCTTACTTCAATGATGCACAGCGTCAGGCGACCAAGGAAGCTGGAGAAATTGCAGGACTTAAAGTTAAGCGAATCATTAATGAGCCAACCGCTGCGGCCTTGGCTTATGGAATGGATAAAAAATCAATCGATCAAAAAATTGTTGTATTTGACTTAGGTGGTGGAACACATGATGTTTCTATCCTCGAGTTGGGAGACGGTGTTTTCGAAGTGCTTTCTACAGACGGAGACACGCACCTTGGAGGTGATGATTTTGACCAATTGATTATTGAGTGGTTGGTTGATGAATTCAAAAGCGAAAACGGTGGACTGGATTTAAGTAGAGATCCAATGGCACTTCAGCGTTTGAAAGAAGCCGCTGAGAAAGCGAAGATTGAGCTTTCAAGCACCACTTCTACAGAAATCAACTTGCCTTACATCATGCCAGTTGACGGTATTCCTAAACACCTTGTGCGCTCATTGAGCCGTGCTAAATTTGAGCAATTGGCTGATGAATTGATCAAGCGTTCAATTGAGCCATGCGAAACAGCAATGAAAGCTGCAGGTTTATCTAAATCAGACATCGACGAAGTGATTTTGGTTGGTGGATCTACAAGAATTCCTGCTGTTCAAGATGCCGTTAAAGCGTACTTTGGTAAAGAGCCTTCAAAAGGGGTGAATCCAGATGAGGTGGTTGCCATTGGTGCAGCGATTCAAGGAGGTGTATTAACAGGAGAAGTAAAAGATGTACTTCTTTTGGATGTTACTCCTCTGTCATTGGGTATTGAAACAATGGGAGGTGTATTCACCAAGTTGATTGATGCGAATACCACTATTCCAACGAAGAAGTCTGAGACCTTCTCTACTGCTTCAGACAATCAGCCTTCTGTTGAAATCCACGTCCTTCAAGGAGAGCGTTCGATGGCTGCGGATAATCGATCAATTGGAAGATTCCACTTGGACTCCATTCCACCAGCTCCAAGAGGGGTTCCACAGATTGAGGTGATTTTTGATATTGATGCGAATGGTATTATTAACGTTACCGCAAAAGACAAAGCCACCAACAAGGAGCAGTCGATTCGTATTGAAGCATCTTCTGGTTTGAGCGATGCGGAGATCGAAAAAATGAAGAAAGAAGCTGAAGCTAACGCTGAAAAAGACAAAGAAGCGAAGGCAGCAGTAGACACCATCAATCAGGCAGACAGTTTGATTTTCCAAACGGAGAAGAACTTGAAAGAGTTTGGTGAAAAACTTCCTGCAGATAAAAAGCAACCGATCGAAGAAGCTCTTGAAGCTTTGAAAAAATCGCACGAAGCGAAAGATTTGGAAGCCATCAAGGTAGATATGGAAAAGTTGAACACCGCATTCCAGGCTGCTAGCCAAGAAATGTACAACGCTCAACAAGGAGATGCTGCTGAAGGTGCTGCTCAAGAAGGTGCTGCCGGACAAACAGCTGATGAAGAAGTAACTGATGTTGACTTTGAAGAAGTAAAAGACGAGAAGTAATGCTCTCATTAATATGACTAGAAAAGCCGCTTTTCCAAATATGGAAAGCGGCTTTTTGTTTCTTGTGAACTGAAATCCAGCGTATGATGTTCAATAATTTGTTTTGAGATGAAAAGATATGTGACCAATCTTGTTACTTTGCGTCTGAATAAACTAAAAACAACAGAGCTTAGCTCACTAACAAAACTCAAATCATGTTAAAAGAATTCAAATCATTTATTTCGAAAGGTAATGTCCTCGATCTTGCAGTAGGGGTTATTTTAGCTACCTATTTTGGTGCTATCATCAAATCTTTGGTAGACAACATCTTAATGCCGCCCATTGGTGTTGCTCTAGGTGGGGTTGATTTTTCAAAGTTGGGTATGGAACTTCAACCTGCCGTAATGAACGCGGCCGGTGAAGTTGAAAAAGCAGCGGTAGTTATTGGCTATGGAGTTTTCATCAACACCATCATCACTTTCATCATTGTTGCATTTTGTATTTTCCTTGTTGTGAAAGGTTATAACAACATGAAAAAGAAAGAAGAAGCGGCACCAGCTGCACCTCCTGCCCCTTCAAAAGAAGAAGTTTTGTTAGGAGAGATTCGCGATTTATTGAAGAAATAATCAATCAAAGTATTTATAAAAAAGGCGCTATCTCTAGCGCCTTTTTTTTTGTTTCTGCGCGTCTATTTTAATGGTGACACAAAAAAACTCCACACCTTTAGTGATGTTCTTTGTTTTCCTTCTTCAATCTCAATGTTTTCGGGATAATTTTCTCAATGGCTAAACTTACCTTTGCGAAGCTTGTTAATAGCACGTGGATTTGAAGGAAAAAAAGTACAATCGTGGAGCGAAAATAGTGCTCACCGCCATTGCTGTTTTTACAGCATTCTGTTTTGTTCTCATAAGCGACCTTGGTTTCGACTATAATTTTGAGAACTTCTTCCCACAGAATGATCCCGATACCGAGTTTTTCAAATCGTTTCGCCATGAATTTGAAACCGACAACGACTTCATTATCGTTGGCTTGGTGAATGAAGAAGGCGTATTTAAATCAGATTTCCTTCAGCGTGTGGATCTCCTCACCGACTCCATAGCCAAACTTCCCAACGTACTTCAAGTTGTTGGTCCAACCAAGTTCAAAGACATCTTAATCGACCCCTTCTCTGGGCAGCCCTTTGAAATTGATTTATTGCGGATGGATGACGAGGCTTTGCTTCAGCGAGATTCTGCAAAAATTTATGGACGCGGTGAAATGGTAGGAACTTTCTTTTCTGAAGATGGAAAAGCCTTGGCCATTCAAATCAACCACAAGCAGTACTTGTCGAAACAAGCTTGCGACACCTTAAGCTTTGCCCTTCAAGACATCGTTTATCCGGCTGATTTTGATGAAAAACACATCGTAGGACGGGCTTTAGGTCAGACCTATTATGTGTCCATGATGCAGCGAGAGCTCATCGTATTTGTTTCGCTTTCTATTGTCCTCATTGTACTTTTCCTCTTTATCGCCTTTCGTTCGTGGTGGGGAATATGGGTACCCATTACCGTGATTCTTCTTAGTGTGGTTTGGATTTTGGGAATTATGCAGCTCTTCGGAAAGGAAATTGACTTGATGTTGATGGTGCTGCCAACCATCATTTTTGTGGTGGGGATGAGTGATGTGGTGCATGTTTTGGCGAAATACTTTGAAGAACTCCGGGCTGGAAAAGCGAAGCTTGATGCCATAAAGGTGGCCTTTAAGGAAATTGGTCTCGCCACCTTCCTCACGAGTTTAACAACGTCTATAGGTTTTCTCACCCTTTTAACCTCCTCCATTCAGCCCATTTCCGACTTTGGCATTTACACTGCAATTGGTGTTTTTGTTGCCTACATTCTCGCTTATAGCCTATTACCTGCAGTTTTGATTTTGAGTAAGGTCCCCAGCTTTGACCCCAAGTCGAGCATTCAAGGGTTTTGGAACCGTATTTTACGCAACTTATTTTTATGGGTGATTAAGTTCCGAAAAGGCATCTTGCTTGGTTCGCTCGTAGTTCTGGTGCTCAGCGTTATTGGAATTTCTCGAGTTGAGGTGAATAATTATTTGTTGGAAGACCTCAAAGACAGCGACCCTTTAAAACAAGAGTTCTTGTTTTTTGAAAACGAATTTGCTGGTGCTCGTCCTTTTGAGATGGCCATTATGCTCAAAGAAGGCGTTGATCTTTTTGATCGTGATGTCTTGCTTGAGATTGACCTCATTGATCAGCACCTCATCGAAGAATATGAAGTTGGCGCATTGATCTCACCTGCGCGTATCATTAAACTTGCCCATCGAACGAGCAAAGGAAAAGACAAGTACTTCACCATTCCTAAAACGCAAAAAGAGATTGACCGATTGGTAAAAATGATTGAGCGGCAGAATCAAGGAGAGCTTTTGGCCTTGTTCGTCAATCAAGAAAAAGGAATTGCACGTATTAATGGAAAAACAGGCGATTTAGGAGCGAAGAAGTTTGCTGAGCTCAACGCTAACTTAGCTGCTTTCACAGAAGAAACCTCTTTTTCAAAATACGCAGACTACCGCATTACCGGCACCGCCACCTTGATTGATAACAACAACAGTTATTTGGCTACAGACATGACTTTGGGGCTATTTATTGCCTTTTTCATTGTCGCCATCGTGGTAGGTTTGATGTTCAAAAACCTTAAAATGGTACTCATTTGTTTGATCCCAAACATCTTCCCCCTTCTGCTCATTGGCGCACTTATGGGCTATACGGGCATCGATTTGAAAGTAAGCACCTCGATTATTTTTACCATCGCTTTTGGTATTGCCGTAGACGACACCATTCACTTCATGACCAAATTACGTTTGCAATTGAGCAAAGGCTACAGCATGTTGTATGCCTTAAAACGAACGTTTATCTCAACCGGGAAGGCCATTATTGTTACTTCCATCATTCTTTGTGGTGGATTTCTCACCTTAATCATGAGCGACTTTCTGGGCACCTTTTATATTGGCCTTTTGATCAGCCTTACCCTTCTGTTTGCCGTACTGGCTGATTTGCTCTTACTACCAGTTCTACTCATCATTTTTTTCAAACCCGATTCCTTGAAGTCGGTTCAAAAAACACTTGCCCCAAGAACTGACGGTGTTTTGAGTCCGCAAGCATAGGCCCTATCATATATTTCAAAGATTGCTTACTTTTCTGCCTTTAATCGAGTAGCATGAGCAACAGAAGATCTTTTTTAAGCCAATTGGGCTTGAGCATAATAGGAATTGGTGCCGCAGGAGCTGGGCGCGTTTTACTTAAAACAAAAAACCAAGCGCCTTACAAAAAAGGATTAGTGCTTTCCACTTGGAGTCATGGTATTCCTGCCAACGCAGAAGCCATGCGCATCATCGAACAAGGTGGAACAGCTGTTGATGCTGCCGAAATGGGCGTTCGCGTTGTGGAGGCCGATCCTGAGGGACAAAGTGTTGGAATTGGAGGTTTACCCGATAGAGACGGTAAAGTAACGCTGGACGCTTGCATTATGGACAGCAATGGCAATGCTGGGAGCGTTTGTTTTCTACAAGACATTCTTCATCCTGTTTCCGTGGCGAGAAAGGTCATGGATGAAACACCTCATGTGATGCTTTCTGGTGAAGGAGCCAAGCGCTTTGCTTTAGATCAAGGTTTTGAATTAACTGACTTGCTCACTGAGAGAAGTAAAAAGGCTTGGGAAGATTGGCTGAAAGAAGCCCAATACAAACCCATCATCAATATTGAGAATCACGACACCATAGGTTTGCTGACATTAGACAAAGCCGGGAACATTGCAGGGGCTTGCACTACAAGTGGTTTAGCATTTAAAATGCACGGGAGAGTTGGCGATAGTCCGGTTATTGGAGCAGGCTTGTTTGTTGACAATGAAATTGGGGGTGCAACCGCCACCGGAATGGGAGAAGCCGTATTGAAAACCCTAGGCTCTTTTCTAATTGTAGAGTTAATGCGACAAGGCTATTCTCCCCAAGAGGCTTGCGAAGAGGGTGTGAGAAGAATTGTTGCTCAAGGGAACTACAAGGACATTCAAATTGGTTACCTGGCAATGAATAAGCAAGGAGAAGTTGGTGCTTACGCTTTACATCCAGGCTTTAACTATGCTGAGGCAAGACCTGGAATGAATCGAATGGTTGATTCACCATCATTTTTGTAGTAAGGCCGCTTGAACTTCTGCCAGTATCGTTGCTGGTCCACCGAAGTGTTCAATCATTTTGGTACTTGGACTGTACTCCTCGATGAACTCTGCAAAGTCTCTTTTGGAATTTGGCTCAACAGAACCGCCAAGGAAAAGTACGTCGATGGTTTTCGATTTCAAAGTGTCGAATACATCACTATCGCTCATTGCCGCAAGCACTTCAAAACCTTTAGGTGCGAGGATTTTTCTAACGTTATCAATGATATAATCTCTTCTCCCTACTACCAGTACGTGGTAATTTTTTACTTCTTCAACGGTGTCCATTTCCTTCAAAATTAAGCGAGGATAAATTTAGGTTCTTTTTTAAGTGCACATTAAAAGCGAGGTAAATTGTTATTCACATTCGGCTATTTATTAGGTTTGATCTGTGAAAACTATCTTCGGCTTTATTCGACTTGTTCGCCCAGTAAATTTGCTCATCATTGCCTTTACGATGTACGCCATGCGCTGGGGAGTTTTGCTTACCATTGTGAAAACCGTTGATGAAGGAGGTACCTTATTATGCCCTGAATGGAAATTTGCTCTAGCCACCTCAGTGATGGTTTTACTGGCTGCTGCAGGGAACATCATTAATGATTACTTTGATCTACGTGTAGACAGAATCAACAAGCCAGATCGTGTGGTTGTTGGTAAAACTGTAAAGCGCCGAGTTGCTATGGCTGCACATCATTTTTGCAATGCCTTAGCCACTTTAATTGGACTTTACCTTGCTTATACTTATGACAGTATTTTGATGGCCTTGCTTCCCATTTTCATGGGCGGAATGCTGTGGTTTTATTCTCTTCAATTCAAGAAGCAGGCTTGGATAGGAAACTTTGTGGTTGCATTAATGGTAGGTATTGTACCAATTTGGGCCGGTTTGTTTGAAATCAAAGACCAATACCACTTGATGAGTGTAAGTGGGAAAAATGCAGCACTCTTTTTAAACAATGCCTGGTCTTGGATTAGTGCATATGCTTTGTTTGCTTTTTGGTTGACTTTGCTTCGCGAAGCATTAAAAGATTTGGAAGATCTGAAAGGCGACAAGAAAGTTGGTTTTAAAACCTTGCCTATTGTTTGGGGCATTCTTGGTGCGAAGCGTTACCTGCACTTTCTGTTCTTCTTCTTTTTTGTGCTTTTAGCTTTTGGTTTGTTTCGATTCTATGGCAATTTACTGGATGCCAAACTTTCAACTGCATTTTGGTTTATGCTGTCTGTAGGAGTCATTATACCCGCCTTGTTTTCCTGGTATAAAGGTGCTAGCGCTGTTCACAAAGCTCATTACACTTCAGCATCCACAGCTTTAAAAATAGCAATGGCAGGTGGTATCTGCATTGGCGTATTGATGCCATTTTGGTGGTAAGTAGTTTCGTCCCAGAACAAAAATGAATTGATCAATGAGCTGCTCCTTCTTCATCCCGAATAACGCTTTCTTCATGTAGCGAAATAAAAGATAACCCTGTGGTCATTATACCATAACTCACCTTTTAAGCCGCAGCAATCTTTGTTTTTCAGTTTTGCCTAAACCTAAGGCCTATGCGACGCGACGCAGACATCGTAGTCATTTCAGACCTTCACCTTGGAACATATGGATGCAAAGCCAAGGAGTTGCGTCAATACTTAAATTCAATTCAACCTAAGATGTTGATTCTGAATGGCGACATCATTGATATATGGAGTTTCAAGAAACGCTATTTCCCCGAAGACCACATGCATGTTGTGAAGCAAATCATTAAATGGTCGGCAAAAATCCCTGTTTACTACATCACCGGAAATCACGATGAGGCTTTGAGAAAGTATGCTGAGTTCAACTTGGGGCATCTTCATTTGGTGAACAACTTAGAATTGGAGATCAATGGAGAGCGGTATTGGTTTTTCCATGGAGATATTTTTGATGCTTCTATGAACTATGCCAAGTGGTTAGCTAAATTGGGTGGTGCCGGTTATGATTTACTTATCGCAACCAATAATTTGCTTAATTGGGTACTTCAAAAAATGGGGCGAAATCGAATGTCCTTTTCAAAGCGCATTAAGAATAGTGTGAAGAAAGCAGTCAAGTACATTTCTGATTTTGAAGCTACAGCTGCCAGCATCGCTATAGAAAAGAAATTTGATTATGTGGTTTGCGGCCACATTCATCAGGCTCAGCTTCGAGAAATCAAGCAAGATCATGGAAGCGTTACATACATGAATTCTGGGGATTGGGTAGAAAACTTAAGTGCTTTAGAGTTTCATCGCGAGACTTGGCAATTGTACCGGTATGAGCAGGCAAGTTTTGAAGAAAAAGAACTTATTGATCGTTGGAAAAAATCTTCCTCTCCTCAGTTTGTAGCTCAGAATGCTGTTTAAGAATTCGGTTTTTGTGTCATTCTAAGATACAACTCGCTTTGAGCCTTGATAAAAGCTGTAAAAGTTCATCATCATCAAAAACAAGTTAGACCATCCCTTAAACCACTAGTAGTTAGGATAAAGGAACATGCTTAACATTGAGTTAATTCTCAGGCTACATTTAGATAACCACCGGGTAAACATTCCATAATTGTGTGGTAACTCAACAGTGTCATTTGTAATAGAGATTTGCATCAATCAATCTTCAAAAACACTAATCATGAAAAAAGCTTTACGCTCATTACTATTTGTTGCAGGTGCAATTGCAATATCACAAACAGCCATGGCCGCTGATATTATCGTTAGCGATGATGGTTCAGGAACAGGAACAACAACTTGGACTGCTGACAATACATACATTCTTGACGGATTTGTATTCGTTAACTCTGGTCAAGCATTGACAATCGAGGCAGGTACAGTAGTTAAAGGAATGTCTGGAACAGGTGCTGATGCTTCTGCATTGATTGTAGCACGTGGAGGACAGATTTTCGCGAACGGTACTGCAGATGCGCCAATCGTATTTACATTCGAAGAAGATGCTTTGGATGGCTCTACACCTTACAACGTGCGTGGTCGTTGGGGTGGTGTTATCGTTTTGGGTAGCGCACAATTGAATTCAACTCCAGGGGAAACTCAAGTAGAAGGTATTCCTGATACAGAACCGCGTGGTTTATACGGTGGTGATGATGACATGGACAACTCTGGAGTAATTACTTACATTTCAATTCGTCATGGCGGTACTGATATTGGTGCTGGAAACGAAATCAACGGTTTGACCCTTGGTGGAGTTGGAGCAGGCACAGTTATCGATTATGTAGAAGTTGTTTCTAACGCTGATGATGGTATTGAGTTCTTTGGTGGAACTGCTTCAGTTAAGCATGCTGCTGTTTCTTTCTGTGGTGATGATTCATTTGATTATGATGAAGGCTGGAGAGGTTATGGACAATTCTGGTTCACCATGCAAGATGATGACGGTGACGGTTCAGGTGACCGTGGTGGTGAGCACGATGGTGGAACTGATCCGGAAGACGGACTCCCATATGCACACCCAGTAATTTTCAACGCTACCTACTTTGGTAGAGGAATTTCTGCTGGTCGTCGTGCTTTGACCATTCGTGATAACGCTGCTGGTGAGTACCACAACTCTGTATTTTACAATTGGGGAAGAGGTGTTGATATTGAGAACTTAGCTTCAGGTGAAGATTCGTATGCTCGTTTTGAAAATAGCGAATTGGCTTTTGCTGGAAACGTATTTGATAACTGTGTCGTAGCTGGAACTGCTGCAACTGCATCTGATTTGTTCAAGATTTCTATGGGAGCTGGCTGGGCATCAGATGCTGATTCAATTGCTGCTCTTGATGCTTCATCTGCTGCTTTTGAGGCCGCTTTTGATGCTGCGGGTAACAGTGTAGCTAGTTTAAGTTTGCAGTATATGCTTGAGGAGGGTTCTGCTGGTGTAATTACTATTCCTACAACTAACACCAGTGAAGGTGCTGCACCAAGCGAAGATTGGTTCGACAATGTAGTGTACAAAGGAGCTTTTGACCCGGCACAAAACTGCACTTGGATGGCAAATTGGACATTGGTTGATCAAAGAGGATTTATTGGTTGTATCAATTCTGTTGAAGAAAACAGCACGGCAGCTTCTATGAACGTTTATCCTAACCCGGCGAATGATCAATTCTTTGTTGTTGCTGACCAAAGCGTTTCAAATGCAGTAATTAGCATCTACAGCATCACTGGTGCTTTAGTTGCCGAGAAGAATAACATTAACTTGGTAGAAGGACAGGCATTTGAAATGAGCGCTGCTGAATTGAATGAAGGTATTTACCTCGTTCAAATTCAAGCTGGTTCTACTTTGAGAACTGCTCGTTTGATTATCAAGTAAGTTTTAGCGAATAAAATTAAAGTTGGAAGGAGAGTCGGAAACGGCTCTCCTTTTTTTATTGACTTTGGCTTAACCTTTCCCTAACATTATCCCGATAGTTTTGCAGCGTCTTTAGACAATAAACAGATTAAGATGAAAAAACATCTCGCGATTATTTTAGCGCTTTTCCTAAGCGTAAGCGCACTAGCACAAGGAACAATACGAGGAACCGTAGCTGATGGAGTGAATGGTGACTTGCTTATTGGAGCCAACGTATTGATTCAGGGCACCACTAAAGGGGCTATGGCTGATCTTGATGGCAACTATTCTTTAGAAGGCTTGAGCGCTGGTACTTATACGATTGCTGCAAGTTTCATTTCGTACAACAAACTCGTTGAAGAGAACATCGTTGTTAAAGACGGAGAGGTGACCATTGTGAACTTCAACCTTATGCCAGCGACCTTTATCATCGAACAAGAGGCCGTTATTGAAGTTAAGCAAGATCGTAGTAAGGATATTTTCATGGAGAACGCTAAGAAAAAAGATCCTGCGATGATTGACTACATCTCGAGTCAGCAAATTAAGAAAAGTGGAGATTCAGATGCCAGTTCGGCATTAAAGCGTGTTACCGGAGTTTCAACTGTTGGGAATTATGTCTTTGTTCGTGGTTTGAGCGATCGTTACATCAAAACAACTTTGAACGGAGCTGAAATACCTTCACTAGATCCGAAGCGCAACTCGGTTCAAATGGACCTCTTCCCTACTGCACTTATTGACAACCTTGTTGTGGTGAAAACCTTGAACTCTAACTTGCCAGCTGATTATTCTGGAGCCTTCATCAACATCATCACAAAAGACTTTCCAGATAAATTCACGTTCAATTATAGTGGATCATTAGGTTATAATACCAATGCAACCTTCAACAACAACTTTCTGACAAGTGCAGGAAGTGATACTGATTGGATGGGTTGGGACAATGGCTTCAGAGATGTGCCTGAGGTAGTAAGTTCTGATTCAGAAATAAATCAACCTTCTTTATCGAATTATTACGACGCATTGGTTCTTGCTGGATATGAGTCTGATTTGAATGCAATTGGTATTAATGGTCCTACAGACATTGGAACAGGCAGTGGTCAACAAAGCATTGGTCAAATCGTGAATCAAATTGATGGAATTCAATCTGTAAGTCAAGTAAATAACGAATTTTTGCCTGCTATTCGCGAAGCACAGAATCAAGGTTTATCAGAGCAAACAAAAGCTTTCGGAAATACATGGGAGAATCAGCGTTCTGCAGCTTTTATGGACATCTCTCAAGCGATTTCATTCGGTAATCAAACAAAACTCTTTGGTCGTCCTTTAGGTTATAACTTTGGTTTCCAGTACAAGCGTTCTAGTCAGTTCTACGAAAATGGAACTACTGGTCGTTTCACCCTCACCGGAAATGAAAACGAGAAAGACAACTTGGACGTTCAGCGTTTATTAACAGACTCCAGAGGAACTCAATCTGTTTATACTTCAGCCTTGTTCAACTTGAGCTATAAACTGACCGACAACAATAAGATTGGTTTCACCTATATGCCGAACATTTCTGGTGTGAATGATTCTCGTTACCAAAACGGAATCAACCCAAGTGATGCTGTTGGTTTAGGACAAGAGCAACGTCAACAAAGATATTTGGAGCGTTCAATGAATGTTTTCCAACTTCGTGGCGAGCACTTTTTGAAAGACTTCCACAACATGAAAGTTAATTGGATTGGTTCTTACACACGAGGAAGACAAACCACACCAGACCTTCGTGTTTTCACCAACAGTTACGAAGAGCTTCCGGCAAGAACTTTATATTTCGATGCTAGCGGAAATGATGTGACAGACAATGTAGAATTCTTACTTTCTGAAGGAGAGAGCATTGAAGAAGCTTACCCGGGGTATACTAGTGAAGAGCGCGCTGCTGGTGAATTGGAATACAGCATTGAGGACAACCTCTACCCTTCTCCAACGCGTTACTACCGTGATATGGTTGACAATACGCTTGACTTGAAGTTGAACTTTGAGATGCCTTTCCACAATGCTACAGGTTTGAAAAACACCTTATCTTTTGGAGGATCTTATGTTGGAAAGACTAGAGATTATAGTGAGTCGAGATACAGCTTTATTTCTAGTGGCTTGGCTTATGCTGGAGATCCTAACGCTTATTTTGATGCTTCGAACATGAACATTGTTCCTGGATCAAGCGAGTACTTGTATTTAAGAGACGACACTGATATTCAAAACTCTTATACCGCAAGCCAAGATGTACTTGGTGCTTATGCCATGGTAGATTGGAACGCTAGCAAGAAGTTGCGAATTAATGGTGGATTGAGAGTTGAAACTACCGACATGTTGTTAGAGAGTGCCAAATTGTTCACTAATGATATTGACCCTAGTTTAGAAGATAATTTCAGAGGTTCTTTGGACTTGGTAGATATCTTACCAGCAATGAATTTGACTTACCAGTTGAGAAAAGTCGATTTACAGACCACTAACTTGCGTTTCTCTGCGAGTCAGTCTGTAGCTCGTCCAATGTTCCGTGAAAAAGCGCCTTACTCCGTTTTTGACTTTGAGATTCAAGAGCAGCAAACAGGAAACACTGATTTGACACGAACCTTGATTAACAACTTGGATTTACGTTTGGAGCACTACCCTAATTTAGGAGAGATTTACTCAGTTAGCTTCTTCTACAAGGATTTCAGAGATCCAATTGAGCAGGTGATTATTGCTACTGCTGCGAATACTGAGATTACTTGGGTGAACGTAGACAGAGCTCAGGTACTTGGTGCTGAGTTTGAAGTTCGTAAAAACTTGGGTGCACTTACACCAAAGTTGAGCAACTTGAGTGCAGCTTTGAATGTAACTTTAGTTTATTCTGCTACTGACATTCAGGAAGATGAGTTAACCGAGATTCGCGGAACAGATCCTGACCACGCTGATACTCGTCCGATGTACGGACAGTCGCCATACATCATCAATTCTTTGTTGAGCTATGATAATGATTCACTTGGTTTGAACGTAACAGCAAGTTTCAACATTTCTGGTCCGCAATTGATCTTGATCACCCCAGGTGGAACTCCTGATGTATATGATCAGCCAAGAGGCATTTTAGATTTGACTGTAAGTAAAGATTTGGGCGAGCATTTTGCAGTGAGCTTTAAGGCTAGAAACTTATTGGATCCTGAGTATCGTCAGACATACACCTTTAAGGGTGAAGAGTCGACCTTCCAGAGTTTTAATAGAGGGAGAACATTTAGTTTAGGATTCTCATATCGTATTTGATAATTAGGGATTCTAGGGATAATAATGATCGGTGTTGCTTTTGGGTGGCACCGATTTTTTTTTGTTCGCCCATTTGGTACTATATATTTAAGTCTCATTGAAGCGTTTATAGGCCAACCAGGGGTGTTTTATCATGATTTGAATCAATAAAGGGAAGCCTTTCTGATGCTCCTGCATTTTAAAATACCGGTAGCTAAACTCACATAGATAAAAAAACATATGCCTTCGAGAAACATGAAGGTGTGTTTGCTTCACCCAGCTCAACAAAGCCTGAATAAATCCTTGAACCGATTCATCCCTTTGGTTCACAAAAGGTAAGATTCCTTTTGTCCATGCATCTCCCCTAGCTTTTCGATGAACGCTGATCTGCTTTGACTTGGGTTTGATGGCACTATATTTTTTCAGCGAAAAAGTTTGAAAACGGACCATTTCAATAAATTCTTCTCCAGTAAAAGGATTAACACGATCATAAACATCAAGACAAACACCAAGTCCATAAGCTGCTTCATCAAGAAGGATTTCTCTAAGATTCACTTTTTCTCTCAACCTTAAAACGCCATCACCTTTCCAATAAAAAGCTCTAGTATGTAAGCGAGTCATAGCTTGTTGAACCTTCCTTTTAAAAAACCAAGCTGTTGGTTGACAAATACCATGCTCTCGAGCCATTGCACAACTAGATTTCCCTTCTGGATCGCAGCACAATTGAAAAGCAATTTTGAAAGCTACATTTATAGAAAACTTCAGCTTATGGAAGAGTGTATTGGCAGTGGGTGATTCATCATACTGACATTTATTACATCTTCGATGATGCCACTTCTTTCCTTTACAGTATTGATGATGTCCACATTTTCTACAGGTATAACCTTGTGACCATTTACTTGCGATAAGGTAATTATAGCAAGCTTCCTCACTTTTAAAAGATGCTTTAAATGCAGTGATGTCTAAGTTCAAGCTACTCATGGAAAAAACAACAAATCTAACCCATCATCCTGAAAATTAAATGATTACATACAAATTAAAGGTAGTCATTCACAAATTCATGCTATGAAGCCTCGATAAAAAACCGTTTAAAGTAAAAGTTTCACCCTTTGCTTATTCCAAGCGCCAAAGAAGCCGCTTCTTATGAATTTGAAGCTTTATAAATTCTGTTGAAACTGGATAAAGAATGTGATTTGAGACTTAACTATATAAGAGCTGATGAAATGGTTTAGAACAAACCATATTTTAACCTTGGATTGTAAAAAAAGTCCCATTTGAGACTTAAGTATATAGCTCAATTTGAAATCTTCTCAACGATACCAAGGCACACCCGCAATTTGAGACCTAACTATATAGCTAGATAAATTCACTCTAAGGCGAACACACCTGTCAACTGCTCCACAATCAAACGCGAAAACCGCTTATGACACAACACCACCACTTCCTTAGAATGAGCATCCTGTGACGATAAACGAACTACAGAACCATCATTGCTCAACATCATCATCTCTAAAAGCGGCAAATATGGTGAATCCAAATCGGTAAGAATAATGGCGTTCAAATTGTTATTTAACAACAAAGCTGCACTATAAAGCAAACCGTCCGACATGGTCCAACGAATACCTGAAGATTTCAGATTACGAGCTATATTAAATTCAACTTCTCCAGCTTGATGACCTCCATGAATTATTGCGAGATAAGCATCCTTCAAGTCCAACGGCTCTATCATCTGAATCTTTGTGTTGTTGCGCTTACTCATCTTGTCTTGCTCAGAATAATACAACTCATTATCTACGGGCAGAAAAATCCCTCCACGAACAACTTCCTTATTGTGATACCAGGCTACAGCTACAGCAAATCGACGAATTCCTTGCCAATGTTGAAAAGGTGCATCACAAGCAAAACACTTGATCTTGTGCTTTCCTAAACGCAACTCACCAGTACCTTGCTCATAAGCAATGGAACTTAAGGTCTCCTCAAAAACAGCTGCCATCTTGGCCTCTGTCGTAAGAATCATTTTATTTGAAATTTCACCCTTAAAATGCCCCTTGTACTTGTGACGATCGAAATAGCTTAGCAAAGTCTTACCGCCAACAATGGCAGCCTTTCTGGTTAATTTCTTTGCGGTGTTTGGATTCAAGTTCTTAGCTTTTAGCTAAAATAGATCTCAAAAACTACCTTCTCGTTACCAAGCGATTAAACCTAGATTAGCGAAAGGTAAGCCCCATCTAAAGCCTATGTTAAGACCTCATTGAGATCAGATTGTAATGAAGCTATCATGGATTCTGGAATGTCTGAAAAATCCAAAAAAATCAGTCCATCTAGAGCGCCAAATGGGTGGTTGGATACGATAATGAACGGTCCGCTTTTTGGCAGCTTCTCTAAATCCTTCTCTAAACAATCGATGTTAATCTGAAGACTTTCGAAGATCTTTGGGATAAACGCGTCATGGCCAAGCTTAGCCAATTTATCGTACAATTCATTGAGGTCTTTAATTCCCGCAAACTTAATGAGCAAATCTACAAGGGGGTTAGCTTGATTTAAACGTGTAACTTTTGCCAATTGCACTTTGGTAACTACTTCCTTCATAATCGAACAACAAAGGAAAGATTAAAGCTTAACCTTCTGAAGTTAAGTCTCTTTCACTTTGACTTTGCGATGTTCATGAAGAATTGCAAGCTAATTGTTGAGCCTAAGTTAGCCTTGAGTTAAGGAGTGCTATTATGGAGATGAACTAGACTGTAATTCCAACGAAAATGATATCATCAACCTGCTCATACTTACCTTTCCATTCAGCAAAAAAGCGCTTGGTTTCTTGAAGCTGAACACTCATGTCTTTTCCTTGCATTTGTTGAATAAGCTCTAGCATTCCTTTCTTTTTAAGCTTCTTACCGTTTGGACCTCCAAATTGATCGGGGAAACCATCTGAAAACTGGTAGAATGAATCACCCTTTTCCAATTGAATGGTGTGTAAGGTGAATTCCTTTATACGCTCATCACCTCCAAGTGCAAAGCGATCACCATTGATAACTTCCATTTCGCCATTTCTAATTAGCACCAATGGACGTCCAGCTCCACTGTATCGAAGCGTCCTAGTTTTCAAGTCAAACTCTGTTACACTAATGTCCATTCCATCATTTACAGCGAAATCAGCATCTCCTCGAAATAATAATGATGTGAGTTTTTCATCTACCTTTTCTAACAATTCTTTGGGTGAATCAACCTCCCTGATATTAGCTTGAGCATCTAAGAGTGTAGAACTAATCAAGGACATGAAAGCTCCAGGAACTCCATGACCAGTGCAATCTGCACAAGCAACAACAATTTTATTTTCAAACTGATCAACCCAATAAAAATCGCCACTAACAATATCCCGAGGCTTATAAAACACAAAAGCCTGATTGAAAAACTTCTGCAACTCATTCGGATGAGGCAACATCGCCTTTTGAATACTTTTTGCATAAATGATACTATCGGTGATGTCTTTGTTTTTTATTTCAACCAGCTCTTTTTGGTCGACAAGCTCCTTCGTAGCCAAATCAAGTGCTTTCTCGAGCTTCAATTGGTTCTCAACCATGATCTCCTCTCGCTTTTTTACGGTGAAGAGCACAGCCAAAAATATAAGTACACTGACTCCTAAGATAAACCACCATTTCATCCAGAAAGGACCTGCGATTTTAAGTTCAATTTCTCCAGTTGTTTCGCTTTCTACACCGTCTTCGTTAAATGCTCTAAGTTTAAAAGTGTATTCTCCGGGATATAATCTAGGGTAAATGGCCTTATTTGAACTGCTTGGTTCAGACCAGTCCAGATCATGCCCTTCAAGCATATATGAATACGTTACGGATTCTGGGTTTTTTAAGCTCAAGCCCTGAAAGTTGAATTCAATTTTATATTCATCATAAGGGAGGAAAAGCGACTTTTCGGCCATGAATAAACTATCACCAGCCTGCATGCTTGAAATAAGCACTTTTGGAGCAATCTTGTTGGGGACATCATTCAATGGATCGTAACGCAAGAGCTCAGATCCAGCTGCAAACCATAGCATATTGTACTTATCTCGTGTGAGCGCCTTGTTGGTGAAATCTAATTCCCCAAGCTGGGTATGATCAAAACTATCAACACGAGTCAAATCGCCATGGATTTTACTCAGACCTCCTCGATGGCCAACCCATGCATTTCCTTTTGAGTCTACTTTGATGCTGTAACAATAGTCAGAAAAAAGACCGTTCTCCTTTTTGAAACTCAGAGTATCCGTATCAGAAACGTACAAGACACCAAATCCATTACTTGCGATCCACACACCTTGATCATAACCTTGATCAAAACCAACCAAATCAACACCCAACAATCCTCGGTCCTGAGAAAGCATCGACTTTATCATACCGTTTTCTATATAGGTAATTCGCTGCTTGTTGGCGCCGATCCAAATTCTGCCTTTCCGGTCTAAATGCAGCGCATTGATCACATTGTGGGGCAAGCCAGATTGAATAGACAAGTGCGATATCACACGGTCTTGCTTGATTTGATAAATCCCGAAATCTGTGGCTATATAGAGGTAAGTACCCACTTCAAGAATGTCATTAATCCGCCTATTCAACTTATCCGCTGTTAAATCAAAAGCTTTAAACACCTCATCTTCCACCCGTTTGTAAAAAAGACCACTATTTGAAGAACCCACCCATAGTGTTCCACTCATGTCTTTCATCAAGCAACGGTACTCATCAACCGGTAAGCCATGGTCTTCGCCATAGACTTGTTTAATGTCTGTTGGCCTGAAGCCCGTATGCACAATCTCTTTATCGGTGGCCAACCACAAACCACTTTCATCAGAAATAATGTCTTTAATGTTCACTGCCCCTTGCTCCGTTTCAACGGTATAAAAAGAGAAAAAATCATCCGACATTTTCTGTAAACCTTCTCCATTTGTGGCTACCCATAGATTTCCTTCTCGATCTACAAAGGTCATTTCAATGCTCCTTGCGCCGTGTAATTCTAAATTCTTAAAACTGTAGTGCAGGTGAAGCTGTTTATTTTGGTCTATCGTTGTTTTCAAAAGCCCCCCAGAGTTAGTAGAAATCCAAAATTCATCTTCACCAGTTGCCATGATGTGCTTAACCGAATCGCTGTCAAAATCCTCACCTTGAGATTTAACTTCCCATTTTTCGTTCACATTCTGAAGCCAAAAAACTCCAAATTCATCTGTTCCAACTAAATAAGCCTCTCCTTCGGGAATCGAGCACAATGCACTAACACTAAGCCCTTCAAAATCAGATATCTGTTGGTAGTTTGTCGGTTCCCCATCATTAAGAAGAAAAAACAATAAACCTTGATCACTTCCAACAAAACACTCATCGTTTGATGAAATGAAAAACTCGAAATTAACAGAAGTATCTAGCTCTTTTGTGAACTGAGTGAAACTCCCATCCTTGTCAATTCGAATGAGTCCGTGCATTTGGGTCAAGGCCCATAAACGATCTTCACTATCAAATTCTAGGGCAACAACTTTTGAAGGTGCAATGGCTCGAAAATCAAAGTAGTTTATTTCAGTTCCTTTAAAGCTGGATACACCACCTTCAAAATGTCCAAAATAAGCAGTTCCATCGCTTCCAATAGCACTAGAAGTAATATACTTCCCTAGCATATTCTCCTGCTTTTGAGTCTCTATTGGCTCAAAGTGCTTACCATCATATCGAAAAGCCCCATCACCTGTTCCAACAATTAAATAACCTTGCTCATCCTGAATTAAGGTATAGACAAAGCGTTGGTCAAGCCTGTTCTTGTCAAGAAAGCTTTCAAATTTATGAGCTTGTCCATAAAAGGTAGTGACAAAACTCAAAAAGAAGATGGTGAATAAAATGCTTCTCATCGCTTGATGGGCGTTGAAGTTGCTTTTCCTTTGAATTGGGGTATTCCTCCAATGGGAACAACGAAGAAAGGTAGGAGCTCACCGTATTGGTTGCGCACCGAAAAAACCACATTATTATTATTGACGTTCGTGGCCGGGGTTTTGACAAACTGAATATCAACGCTTTTTCCACGCTCTTCATCCTTCACCTTATAGGTAGAATGTGCCCATTCATCATCTTTGGATGTCTTGACGTCTTCATTCCATGATACCACAGAAACAATTCTAATGTAACCATCATTGTCCCAGTCGAAATTCGATTGTTCCAAGGAAATCACTTCATCATCAATAAAAGGATATACATGAGATATTTGCCTGTGGTCTGCATGAAGTCTAAAAGTATACTCATATGTGAAGGCATTTCCTCCCTCAACTTCTACATTTTCTTCCGCCTGAGTGCTCATGAAATAGCGATAAAGATTTCCATCATCACCCTTCACACCTTCGCAAATAATTTTAAAAACGTACGCATCGAACTTCTTTATGTACTCTCCAGAAGATGGGTTAAACGGACCAAAGGTGTACCAGTTTTGATCATACTTCTCTTGCTGTCCGAACGTCTTAGTAGCTAGTAAACTACCACTATCATAGCTTCCAACCGGATCGGTTTGCTGGGCATCAGGATTTGAGTAACATGCAGCACCTCCAAAAACACTAAAACGACTTAGTGAATTGAACGCTACATTTTTCTCGTCTAGCTCTCCTGAACAATCAGGATCAAAAACTCTGAAATAAACGGGGGCGTGGTAATCATGAGGTACAGAGAAGAAAAACACTTGAGAGTGATCATCGTCACCCCAATCACTTTTAGCGTCCTTTCCAAAAGTCACCAAAAAAGGAATATTCTCATCGAGTGCAGGAACTTGTTGACCAAAGGTGCTACTAAAGATCAGCAGTGTCAATAAACTTGAAAAAAGATACTTCATGATTAGAGTGGTTTATCCTATTGTAAGATTAGACTTACTACAAGTACTCCACTTCTACGAAAAAGTTTACAAAAAGTTCCAATTCTCAACCCGCAGAGCGATTACCAGTGGGAAGCGTATTTTTCGCTTTCTCCATTATTTCAAAAAGTATCTCAAACTCTACTCGTCGGTTTCGAGCTCTACCTTCTTCACTCTTATTATCATCTACAGGTTGGCTATTTCCAAAGCCCAAACATTCAATCCTATTTTTTGAAATGCCTTTTGAAATAAGGAATTCTTTAACCGCTTGAGCGCGCTTTTCACTAAGCGCTTGATTGTGTGTATCTGTTCCCCTATCGTCTGTGTGTGCTTTTACCAAAAGTTGAATTTCAGGTTCAAGCATCATTACCTCTACCACCTTTTGAAGATTTTTATATGATTCCTTGGTGATCATGTGACTGTCTGTATCGAATTGAATATCGCTTAGTTTATTCATTTGGGTGTTCATCTCACTCTTCACCTCTTCAGGGAAGTACATTCCTCTTTTTACAAAAGATCGATCGAATTCATCACTTGTTCTGTCCATTACTAAAGATTGATCATAGCCAGCATTGATCATTTGCTTATAAATGCGATACAACTGGGTAATTTCACTTACCTCACCCACAGAATAATGGAAGCTACTGTCAGCAAACTCATAACGTTCTGTAATGGTGTAGTTTACGTTCTCAAAGTACGGATCGCTTAATGGGATTTGTTTGAGACTCGACTTCAGCTCAACGAAGTAAACAATGGGCTTTCTTTGTCCCAAATCATTAAAAAATCGGGGAGAAGACCTTGGTTGCATGGCTGTTAATTCGGGCTCCATTCTTCTCGCCTCTATTTCCTCAAACTCAGGAGAATCTTCAACAACAACTACTTTTCTGTAGGCACAAGTTTGCTCGTAGCCTGCGGCAGTCAAATCAGAAAGTAAACCAACCTTCAGCCAATGCTCACCTACGACTGAACTCGACCATTCATAACTTTCTCCTTCACCAACCATATCTTTCTGATCAAACCAAAAACACTCCTTCACTTCCATAAAGTCAACAAAGGTTTTATTCAATTCGAGACCAATAGACTCATTAACCTTTACCGTATCTGGAACTTCGAATATGGGATAATCTGGTCGAGCTATGCTAACGTACAACTCTGAAACAGCAGCAAACTGATGTCCGCTTATTGAGTCGAAAACGTTCAATTTCACATCATAATCGCCAAAATCAGGGAAACAATGTTCAACACTTAATCCACGTGCGCTTGTTCCATCACCAAAATCCCACTCATAAACTAAAGGAAGGGTATCGCATTCTTTTAATTTGGTTTCCTGAATCAAGTAACAGAAACTTGGCTCTAAGGCCTCTTTACAACCGTTGAACTCAGGGTACTTGAGATTGATTTCAAAAACATCACTTTGCGAACGATCGCGATCGCTACTTACATAGCCTTTCTTACCCCTTGGAAGTAATGTCAGAGCAAAATCATTGGCAGCACTGTTAATACCTCTTGGTGCAAAAGCTTGTCCTTTCAATTGCCCATCTTGAATAGCTATCATAAAGACGTCAAGTCCTCCTTGGCCTTCATGTCCATCTGAGCTAAAATATAAGAAGCCATTATCATCAATAAAAGGATAAAGCTCTGAGCCCGGAGTGTTCACCGCATTACTCAAATGAATTGGCTTTGACCAATTATTATTGATGAGCTCTGAAAAATAAATATCACTCCCTCCTTGACCACCTTCACGATCACTTGAATAATACAATCGTGTTCCAGTTGGGTCTAAGCAAGGATGCGCTGTATTGCAGTTTATGTCATTCCACGGAAAATCTTGCGGAGCGGTCCATTTTTTACCATCCCACATCACTGAAAAAATGCCGAGCTTAGAAGGACTTGCTTGCCCCCTATCGTTCATTTTCGGGTCGATGTTGGCTGTGTAGTACATGGTTTTACCATCGTTACTAAAACAAGCGCTTCCTTGATTAAAACTGGTGTTGATTTGTTTGCTGAAAGGCTGAACAAGGCCGTTTTGGTATTGATACAAGGAAGATGTTGGCTTTCCTTCTTGGTCAAGCATAGCTTTAATTACGCTTTCTTTTCTGTTTGAAACGAAAACAATTCCAGAATCAAGAAGCACCGCAGCATATTCATCTGCATCGCTATTAAACTCACATGGCTTCAAGGTGAATTCCTGGGCATAAGACCATGCACAGCTCAAGATCAAGACGATATGTATAGCAACAGTTTTCAATTAGAAAAATTTGGGTGAGGTGGAGTTGGTTTTGAAAATAAGGTCGTAGGTCAAGGTAATTTCATGTGACATTCGGAAATAGCTATTGTAGGTTCCAATCTCAATTTCATTGCTGTAGGCTAAAGCAAATTGCCCATTCAAATGATACCTCATCAAAGACAAAAAAGCATTTGACGTTCGGTAAGACACACCTATTTCAAGAATCTCATTGTAATTTGCAATTAAATTAAAGTCGAATTGTTGTGGCTGCCCTGCAAGCGATCGAAGCAATACTGACGGCTGTAATTTCAAGTTTCTATTCAACTTTAACCGAGCTCCAATGGCTCCAAAAACGCTTGTACTGGCCATGTCAAATTGAGCATCATAAGACTGCCCTCCAGCATATTTGTGCTGCATCAAACTTGGCGCACTTAAGCTAACAAACCACTGTTGCGTGGAATAATAAACTCCTGCTCCAAAATCAGGTAAATTAAATCGATCGTCTCCACCAGTGAATACCTCATCAAGCTCTAAACCGGTGGTATGAACTTTACTCCATTCATTTGATTGCATGACCATCCCTCCAGAGAGTCCAAAAGCCAATTTCCCAGCACCCAACTTGACACGATAAGCCATGTTTGCCATGAAGGCGTTTTTCTTAGAAACTCCAATGGCGTCGCGGTAAACTAATAAACCAAAAGCTAACTTTTCATTTTTTGTTGGACTGTGAATTGCCAAGGTTTGAGTTACAGGTGCTCCATCTATTGCAGACCATTGGTTGCGGTAGGTAAGGGCA
The DNA here is from genome assembly GCA_029238785.1 of Flavobacteriales bacterium. Lineage (GTDB taxonomy): Bacteria > Bacteroidota > Bacteroidia > Flavobacteriales_D > Sanyastnellaceae > CALKGK01. The sequence goes on from JAQWFN010000104.1 coordinate 24,015, forward strand.
ATACTTAATGCCTCTCGAGAACCAGAAAAAGCCGGATTCATTGGGAGTGCATTGCTCAAATACTGCGCATTCACAGGAGCGTGTTGAGCACTTAAACTTAAGCTCAAGCAAAGGCCAAGTAGCAAACTCAGCAGCTTAAATGATTTATCTGCGTATAACAACATAGCCTGTATATTCTTTGTTATCAAGTAATAATACGTAGAAGTACGTATCATCAATAAGCTCTACTCCATCCGTGGTTCCATCCCATGAATTATCGTAGTTTAAGTTGGTGTACACGTTCTGACCCCAACGGTTATAGATTTGAAGCTCCCGGGACTCATAGCGGCTTAATGCGATAATTTCAAAGGTATCGTTAGCTCCATCTCCATTAGGTGAAAACCCTGATGGAATATCGAACATGATGTTATTCACCCACACCGTGTCTTGAATTGGATCGCACACGCCGTTACTAATATTAATCAAGAATAAATTCAAACCTTCATCCATATTACTTATTTCGATAGCCAAACTATTTGGATCTGAGATGGATGATGAACTGTTTGTTGTCCAAAGCACATCTCCATTACCCGTGTAGTTAGCCTCAATGTTAATCACTGGCTGAATGGTGGTGATGTTGTTAAGGACGCTTAATTCTCCTAGATCTTCTAAAAAGTTCAGGATAATATCGTCTCGTGAAGTACAAGTACCGTTAGTGGCAAAAAAGCTGAGTTCATAAACACCAATTTCTGAGGCAGTAACATCGCAAATAAGTCCTTCTTCAAAAAGGCTCAAGCCCTCATCACCTTCCCACCAGAACGTATTTGCGTTTGTAGCACCAACAAGCGTAGTTGATAAGCCACAAACATCGCGACTTTCACCTGCATCAATATTTGGCGGACCAATAATATGAATGCTTTGAGTGCTATCTGCTGCACACGCCCCTTCACCTACGGTGAGCGTTATATTTAAAATTTGGCCTATATAACTGTTCAAATTTAGCACCCCTTCAAGCCCCCAATCCCAACTTGGGTCTTCACCACCGAAGTAGTAATCATTTAGATTAAGTACCCCTTCATTGGAACAAATTGTTGAAGGTAGTGCAGACCATGCTGCGGATGAACTTTCCAAGATGTTGACCTCCCAAAAAACAGAAGTGCTATTTCCAGTCACATCTGTTGCCGAAAACTCAATAATAGTAGTTCCAGCAGGGAAAATGTCGCCTGAACTCAATTCAGGATGATTCACTTGAACTACTTCAACAAGCCCGCAATCAGCCATCACTTCTGGTAGGTAGTAGTTTACAGGACCTTGGCATAATTCCACTGAAATTGGTTCAATCAATACAGGAGCTGCAAGATCTAGAACACTTATAGTAAAAGAAATTAAGTTTGAATTTCCATTTCCGTCAGTAGCTTCAAAAACGATCAAATGCTCCCCAATTGGGAAAAAACTGCCAGAAGCTAATCCTTCAATTAAAATGAGTTCTTCATCACCACAAGAAGCATCTAATGTGGGCAAAGGATAATTAAGGCTTGCTCCACATTCATTAGCATTACTGAGTTCAATGATGATATCTTCATAGTCTAAGAAAACCGGTGCCTGATTGTCAATAACTTCTAAAGTTTTAGTGCAAGTTACTTCGTTTACACCGTCGCTAATAACAAAGCTAATCTCATGAATACCAACACCAACAAACTGGTTCATTGGACTTTGGCTGATGCTCATGTTTGAGCCACAATTATCTGTAGCTAAAATTAAGGAGGTGAAATCTTCAATAAGGTACTCGCAATTTGTTTCGATTAATGGAAGATCAAAAGCATCACAATCAACTAGAGGAAAACTTTGGTCTTCTACAATTAAATTAAATGAACACGATGAGGTGTTCCCTTCATTGTCAGAAATACTCGCAGAAATCAAGTGAGTTCCAATACTCAAATAAGTTCCTGAACTCGGACTTAAGCTTAGTGAGAGGTTAGCACAATCAGGCAAATTAAAATCAAAGAAAGCAAGCTCTGGAAGCACGGCTCCGCAGTCCACAGCAGCAATTGTAATGTCTTCACAGCTAAGGCTTGGGAGAGCACTTGTAATTTCAAATGAGCTTGCGCATGTAGCAAAACTTCCAAAAGTACCGTTCAACTCAAAAACAACTTCAATCACTTGTTCTTCTGTGAATTCTGTTCCTGCCGCTGGAAATTGGCTGATTGAAATACCTTCAGAGCAGATTCCCGACCAAGTAATACTTGAAGTGTAATCCGGAATAATGAAGCTGCAATCATTCATCAATTGATTTGGAATTGAGGCACAACTATCAATGGTAAGCACATTGGTAGAGATTACCTCGATTTGAGTTTCAAGTTGACTTTCGTTTCCAAATGCATCTATGGCGATAATAGTGATATTGTGAAGGCCCGCTTCAAGAATAGTACCTGCTTCCGGGCTCATACTAATGCTCAGTTCATTGCAATCGTATGCGTTGATATATTCCAGAACATCTGCCAATTCATAGGTACAAGCTTCTGAGCTCATAAAGTTCAAGTCGGCCTCCCAAGTAATTTCAGGAGCTGTGGTATCCGTAACATTTAAAGAGCTTGAGCAAGAACTCTGGTTTCCTTGAGCATCTTCAGCTGTAAATGTGATTTGGTAAACTCCTTCACTAAGAATTGTTCCAGGAGCTATACTTTGAGTTACACTAAGCAGGCTACAATTATCTGTCACCATTGCGGCACTTGTAAAATCTTCCATTACGTATTGGCAAGATTCGTCAAGGTTAAGGTCGGGCAGACTCACTGGGCAACTTAGAACTGGCACCAAGGTATCCTCCACAAAAAGGTCGAACTCACAGCTCGTGCTATTTCCTGCCTCATCAGTAACCACAATAGAAACCGTCTGATTTTCATTAATCGCAGATCCCGGGGCTGGCAATTGTTCGATGAGGAGGTTCTCAAAACTGGTGCAAGCATCCGAAACTAATAACAGAGATCTATAATCGGGTAATTCACTTGTGCAGAGGGTTCCTAAATCTAAGCTTTGGTTTTCTACACAGGCTATAATTTCAGGTGGAGTAAGGTCTAAAAGATTTGCATTAAAGGAGCACGAACTGTTATTTGATCCATCTGTGATCTCAATATTGATAAGCAAGAAAGTGTCACTCACATAAGTAATGTCCTCCGAAGAAACACTCACAGTACAATTGTCTTCAATCGCTAATAATGGGATCCAATCAGGTAGCACAAGTTCACATGACGCAGACAATTCGATGTCGATGGGTTCATTCGGACAAAGCATACTTGGTGCCGTATTGTCTTCAACATGAATAAAGTTAGAAACCACCTCGGTATTCCCATTTGAATCTGCAATTGTAATTTCAATTTCATGAGTACCTGGGCTGAATTCAGTGCCCAAGGGTGGAGAAAAACTTCTTACAAGTGGGTTTGGATCACAATCGTCATATTGAAACAAAATTGATTCATCATCAAAAACATAAAAACACATCTCTCCTATTTCAACACTTGGCTCTGGCAAAATGCTCACTATTGGAGCCTCTAGGTCGAGAACGCTCAACATAAAACTGCATGAAGTTGATAGTCCTCCAGCATCACTCACCACGAATGATAAAGTGTGATCGCCTATGGGCAATAAAGTTCCTGGAGCTGGTGATTGGCTAATGGAAAAATCACATTCATCCACGACCAAGATATCTGCGCTGTAATCTGGAAGTTCAAAAAGACAGTTTGGAAAAATGATTTGCGCAGTGCGGTCTTCCGGACAAACAATACTTGGAGCGAGGTTTTCAGCCAAATCAAGGGCTACCTCTATTGTACTCGTGTTGCCTCCTTGATCGCTCACAAAAACACTTGCCAACTGAGATTCAGTAATTTCAGTACCAGGAAGGGGCAGCTGAGTAATAATTAACTCATCGGCATCAGTACAATTATCTGTTCCTACTACCAAGGGACTCAAATCTGGAACAAGACCATTGCAATTGGACAATCGTGGAATCAACTGAGCTTCAATAGGTTCAACAGCAGGAAAAATAAGGTCTAGAATATTCAAGTTAACAACACAAGAGCTTTGATTGCTTCCATCACTAATTCCTAATTGGATTTGTTGTAGATAATCTGAAATTACCGACACATTATTCACTACTACGCTCACTCCGCAGGCATCCGTTGCATTTAATACCTCAAGCCAATTTGGATACGCAAAATTGCATACTGCGTCTCGAAAAACTGTATGGCTTGTTGGACAAGTGTAGTTAGGTGGGGTTACATCGTTAAACTCTAGAACAGAGCTGCACGTTTCCACATTACCGTAATTATCTTGAACCTGAAAGATTAATTCAAGATCATCTGCCCCTGTTATTGTGGTGCCTGATGGAGGAAATTGCTCAATTGTATAGCTTTGTCCGCAACTTGCATTCACAGAAACCAAACTTGAAAAACTGGGCATGTTAAAAGAGCATGCCGAGTTGAGGTTAATGCTGGCACCAAAATCTGTGCAATCAAGGTCCAAACTTGGAGTTGGTGTGAAAGCAGCATTAAATGTACAAAACGCAGTATTTCCTGATTGGTCTGACACCGTAAGCACAATAGGAGTATCTTGTGTTATTTCTGCTCCGACACCAGGCCACTGACCTACATTGAATGAACAGTTTTCATCTACAATCAACTCTGGATACAGCGAAAAGTCTGGTAAAATAGCAGAGCAAGTGCCACTGAGGGTAACATCAGGAGGACAAGAAATAATTACAGGGTCCGTGTTGTCTTCAACATCAAAATCATGGCTTATAAGCGCTGTATTTCCAGAGTCATCGCTCAAAGAAAATACAATGCTGTGTGTTCCGATATTAAGAACATCTCCAACAGCTGGAGTTTGCGTAATGCTTACTGGGCTGCAATCAGCATTAATACTGAGGTAAGAGCTTAAATCTGGAACTGTAAATTCACAATCATTGTTTAGTTCGAACACTAAAGGTAAGTTGTGCGTTGCGCTTGGAGGAGTAATGTCTTCAATTCCAATTTCTATGCTCCACGTTCTGTTTGTGCCTTGATCGTCGCTCAGGTTGAAATTTACAATACTGGTTCCATTAATTATGGTTCCTGGCAATGGGTTTTGGGTAATCACCGCATTGCTGCAAGGTGCACTAAGCACCATTTCACTTACATAATCTGGAACAGCGGCTTCACAATTCTCATCTCCTGCTAACAATTCATCGCTTGGTAAGTTACTCACGCTCGCAGCCACGCAACAAGTGGCGGAAGTATATGTTAGAAAATTATAATTGAGAAGGATTGCATTATTACTACTTGTTGCCAGTTCAGTTCCAAAAATGGTTCCTCCCTGCCCTGTTTTACCAACAACAAACAATTCACCGTCCAGGCTAATATCGATTCCATATCCAATGTCATCTCCTTGACTGTTGATGCTTCCGCCAAATAGTAAGTTGCCATCATCTGAATAAACCAGCGTAAAAAGTTCTCTGTTGTAAAACTGTTCAAGAACGTATCCATCAAAAAACAAATCTTCTGAATAGGTACCTGTGAAGAATATGGAGCCTTTGTCGTCTGTTACCAGTCCCAAGCCAATATCATCGTGGTATCCACTTGTTACAAATGCTTTGGCCCAATTTGTAAGTCCAGTTTCACGGTTCAATGCAGCAAGAAAGATATTATCGTGTGCGTTTGAACTAATGCTAATTCCTCCAGGAAACACGACCGGTTGAATGCTATTGTAATGAACAGCTCCAGTGATGTAAACTTGATTACAATCTGCATCGATACCGTAGCCATAAGAGAGGCTTCCTGTGGTTTGGTCTACTAGTTGGGTCCAGTTAACTAATCCTTCATTAGAAATGCTCATCACAATGATGTCTTGCGTTCCAAAACCAGGGAGGTCGTTAAGTGACGTTTCATTTCCAAAAGCATCATCGAACTGAAGATTACCCAGTGGGTTAAAACCAATAAAAAAGAAGGTATCTCCATTCGATGCTAGATCGGCATACTTATCTTCAAAATCATTAAAATCAAGGGAAGCCCTGTCAGCAGCGCTAAAGCTCCATTGAAGGTTATACTCCAAATTGTATTTGCACAAACGATAAACATGATCGTCCTCCAAGTTTGATGCTGAGAAGTTTTCTGCATCCCCATCACTCATTGTGCTCACCAAAAAACCGTCTGAGGAAACCGCAAGAGCCGTAACCGTATCATCTCCGTCACCTCCAAAAGCTTCAGCATGTAAAAAGGCTCCATCTTCATCAAACACTGCGAAGAAGGCATCAAGGCGTCCGTTCCCATCAAGATTAGGAAGTGTAGTACTTCCACTTGTACCTTGAATTTCGAAGCTCGTTTGGTGATACCCTCCTACTACAATGCTTCCATTTGGCAGGACATCTACACTAGTGAATCCGCAGTTCGTCTCGTCTGGTGATGGGGCTTCCCATAACAGATCACCATCGAAATTAAAGGCCAGAAGAATGGCTACTTTATCACCATTATCGAAACTATTTGAAGTTGCCAAGGTGGTAGGATTGGATGACGAAACAAACTGATAAGCTCCAACATTATCGCCGTTAAATGTTCCAACAACATAAACCTTTTGGTTCAGGTCATCTACAACAACATCAGAGAATACAGCATCGCCCTCCGTTGTGCTAATCAGCCAATCAAGGGATTGTGCACTTGAATTTGAAAAGACAAGTGACAAAAGAATACCTAAGAGAATTTGATGCGCCGTTTTCATACGCGGTTTAAGGGTGTATGAAACGTCCTACGAAAATCTGGGGGTAAGGTTACCTTATAACAACAATTCGGTTAGAAAATACGAACTTTGCATCCATGAAAACTCACTTCATCATTTTTGACCTTGAATCAACTTGCTGGAAGCTCAAAAAGCCACCTCGTAAAGAAATCATAGAAATTGGTGCCGTGAGGATTGATGAAATGGGGCAAGAGATCAGTGTTTTCAGTTCTTTTGTTAGACCTATCATCACTCCAAAACTTTCTAACTTTTGTAAAAAACTGACCGGCATAAGCCAAGAAGAAGTTGATCGAGCTGCCACATTTGACGAGGTGATTTTAGACTTTGAAGATTGGCTTTTTGAGCACGATGTGAACCTTGTTCTGGCCAGTTGGGGAGATTATGATTTAAAACAATTTGCCTTAGATGCCGATTATCACGGATTAACATTCAAGTGGTTGGATCAGCACATTTGTTTGAACGACCAACATGCTCGATTTCATGGACTTCGTCAACCACTCAGTGTAACGAATGCTTTGAATGCTGATGGCTTAAGTTTTTCAGGAGAAACACATCGGGCAATCAATGATGCGCACAACACTGTTGAGATTTTCAGACATCATCTTGGAAATTGGAAGTTCGATAAAGCTTATTTTACTAAGGTTCCTAGCCATTCTTTGTGGCGAATTTAGCATTACAGGAATAACCCAACATTGCCATAATCTTTCGCAGAATTATCTTATTTTTGAAAATGAAATGGATTTCGTTCTTGATATTTGCGCTCTTTTTCAATACAATTTGCGCTCAACAAACAGTAGGAACTCTTCTCAATACAGAAGACAGCTACCAAGGTTACACTATAATTTCTCCAAGCAATTACAAAACTAGCTATTTGATCAATAATTGTGGTGAAGTTATTAATTCATGGGAGAGCGATTTTTTTGTGGCCTTGATGGCTGAAATTGATCTGGAAGGAAATCTTTTTCGTACCATGAGGCTGCAAACGGAAGGTGGTTTTGTTGGCGGTGGAATTGGCGGTGGATTAGAAAAGTTTTCTTGGGACGGCGAACTTCTTTGGACTGGCGATTTCGCAGATGAAATGCATCATTCCCATCATGATCTATCCATCATGCCAAATGGAAATGTTCTTCTAATTCAATGGGATAAAATACCTGCCGAAGTAGTTTTTGCAAATGGCCGTAGTCCAATGACTTTTGGTGATGATTCTTTGTGGCCTGACAAAATTATTGAGGTTGAAATCTTAGATAACAACCAGTATAACATTGTGTGGGAATGGCGCGCTTGGGATCATATTGTTCAAGATTATGATTCCTCCCTTCCTAATTATGGTGACATTCATGAACATCCCGAAAAAATTAACTTGAACTTGCTTCCCACACAAGGAGGTAATGACCTTTCTGATTGGATGCATACAAACGGGGTGGATTATAATGAAGAGCTCGACCTCATTGTAATCAGTTTGCGCCACTTCTCGGAAATCATGGTCATCGATCATTCAACCACAACAGAAGAAGCAGCAGGATCAACAGGGGGCAACTTCGGAATGGGGGGAGATATCCTTTATCGTTTTGGAAATCCTGCTAATTATAATATCGGAACAGCAGATAATCAAATGTTCTTTGGACAGCACGACAGTAGATGGCATTACAATGAAAACATCGAACAATGGCAAATTTCTGTTTTTAACAATGGAATAAACCGACCCGGAGGAGATGCGTCTACCGCAGAAATCATCACTCTACCATTAGAAGGAAACACCTTCCTTCGTGAGGAGAACCAAGCTTTTGGACCAGAAGAAATTTACTTTAGTTTTCCATCCATTCCAGATACAAATTTTTATGCGTCTAGAGTTTGCGGTGCCCAAATTTCACCCAACAACAATGTCATTTATGCGGCAGGTGCAGGTGGTACAATATGGGAAGTAACTCAAGAAAGTGAAGACCTGGTGTATAATTACCAAATGCCCATCGGAATTACTGGGCCTGTTGAATACAACACGCCAACCCCTGCTTCTAACTACTTTAAAGTTACCCGATACTCAGAAGACTATCCGGGATTTGAAGGAAAAGACATGACTCCCGGAGATTATATCGAACTCAACAATCCAGGCAGTGATTGCATCATTTATGAGAATCAAAGCAATGATACCACCTCCGTTTTCGAAAGATTTGAGGGACAGCGAAATTTATTGATATACCCAAACCCTGCTTCTTCCATGTGTCAAATCGATATTCCAGGGGAGGGCGTCTTGAATATATACAATGCCCTTGGTAAATTGCACGATAGTATCGTCTTAAATTACGCTCAAGTGCTTCAATTGGACCTCAGCTTTTTTGCTAAGGGTGTGTACTATGTTAATTTTATCGGACAAGAAAGTTCAAACACTAAACTTATTATCAAATGAAACAATTCTACATTCTCCCCCTCTTTCTATTTATAAGCCTTATTAGCTTTGGACAAACCATTGGGACAACTCAAGCAAGTCTGGAAATGCAAGACGGTTACAACCTTATTTACCCGCACAATCAACCCCTCACCTACCTGCTGAACAATTGTGGTGAAGTGATGAAAACTTGGGGAAGCCTTGATGATGCGACTCGTCCAGGTAACACGGCATACCTTCAAGAAAACGGCGACTTGATTCGCACTTATCGTCCGGCTTCATTTGCAGGAGACCCCATTTGGGCCGGAGGTGGAGGCGCTTCTGTAGAAAGAAGAACTTGGAATAATGAAATCGTTTGGAGCTACACTTTGAATAATGCAGAAGCTCGACTTCATCACGACATTGCTGTGATGCCCAACGGGAATGTCCTTGCTATTGCTTGGGATTTGTTGGATTCTACCGAGTGCATAGCGGCTGGAAGAAACCCAGAATTGCTTCCCGATGGTGAAGTATGGAGCGAGTCTGTTCTAGAACTCGAGCCCGACGGAAATGGCGGAGCCACAGTAGTATGGGAATGGCACCTCAGAAACCAGCGTATTCAAGATTTCGACAGTGAAAAAGATAACTTTGGTGATGTGAGCGCTACTCCTGGTAAAGTGAACTTCAACTTCGACACCTCAGAAGGTGATGCTGATTGGTGCCATGCCAATGCCATCGACTACAATCCTTTTTTCGATCATATCGTTTTGAGTATCCCCACCTTTAATGAAATCTGGATTATTGATCACTCAACAACAACGGCTCAAGCTGCTGGAAATACAGGAGGCTTTGCTGGTCAAGGAGGTCAAATCATCTACAGATGGGGAAATCCAGCGGCATACAACCAAGGCACGGCAGAGGACCAAAAGCTTTTCTATCAGCACGATGCGCATTGGATTGGATTTGGTTTGAGCCCTTCTGACCCAGACTTCGGGAAAATTGCAATTTTCAACAACCGATTGGAAGGAGACGTATCCACGGTGAATTTTATTGCTCCTATTTTTGACGAATACGAGTTGAACTATCCAATCGATGGGAATATTTATGGACCGGCTGACTTTAGTTTCACTTATTCTAGTGAAGTCCCTACAGACATGTTCAGCAGTGGACTTTCAGGGTCTCAAAAACTCCCAAATGGGAACTTATTGGTGTGTGTTGGCAGACAAGGCCGTTCTTTCGAAGTTAAGCCTGATGGAACTGTTGTTTGGGAATACGTCACCCCACTTCAAGGAGGATCGCCTGTTGCTCAGGGAACAGAATTGTCGATAAATTCCAACCTCACTTTTAGAATGACCAGATACATGCCTGATTTTGCTGCTTTCGAAAACAATGAATTTGAGCCTTCAGCACCCATAGAAATAAATCCTGAAATTTTGTGGTGCACAAGCTTAAGCACTGAAGAATTGGCCAATCAATCGTTTAGTGTATTTCCAAACCCGAGTGAAGGACGAATTACCATCAAAGGAATTCAGCCCATAAATATTGTTCGTGTGAGCAATGCACTAGGACAAATCCTTGTTGAAAAAAGCATGAATAACAATGAGGAGCTTGACCTATCAATGCTCAACAATGGTGTTTATGTTATCAGCATTAACGGCACTGCAGCACAGCGAATCATTATTGAAAAGTAATATGCACTCAATACTTGTAAGCTTCGCCAATGGAGTAAAGCACATCAAACTAAATAGACCACAAGTCTTTAATAGCTTCAACAAAGAAATGGCACTTCGTTTCCAAGAAGAGCTCTCAGAGGCGAAAGAAAATGACGATGTGCGCTGTGTGCTTATTTCTGGCGAAGGGAAAGCGTTTTGTGCCGGACAAGATTTGGCAGAGATCATGGACCCTGAAGGACCAGAGCTCAAATCAATTGTGCGCGACCATTACAACCCGATTGTTCGACAGATAACAGAACTCCCAAAACCTGTTGTTGCTGCCGTTAATGGAGTTGCCGCAGGTGCGGGTGCAAATATCGCTTTAGCTTGTGATGTTGTGCTTGCGCGAAAAAGTGCTTCTTTTATTCAAGCATTTTCGAAAATCGGACTCATTCCTGACAGTGGTGGAACCTTCTTTCTCCCGCGTTTAGTTGGCTTCCAAAAAGCGCTTGCAATTACCATGCTTGGTGATAAAATAAGTGCCGAGGAAGCTGAAAAAATGGGCATGATTTATCGTGTTCTTGAAGATGATACTTTTGATGATGATGCTTTGAGCTTAAGCGAAAAACTTGCGAGCATGCCAACCAAGGGCTTGGCCCTAACGAAAGCGGCTTATCATAAATCATTGACTTCTGGGCTAAATGAACAGCTCGATTTAGAAGAAGAGTACCAATGGCAAGCAGGTCAAACAGAAGATTATACAGAAGGAGTTAATGCATTCTTAGAAAAACGAAAAGCAATTTTCAAAGGAAGATAATGCGGTTCATTTTTTTGATAAGCCTTTTTTTTATTCATTTAGTAAATCATGCCCAAGATAGTCTTGGGCATGATTTTTCAGAAGAAAGTGCCAAAAGAGCAGTTTTCAATATTGTACGTTATTCGGGCCTCCCCCCTAACTTTGTTACCAGGGAAAACACAAGCATCAAAACGGCCATTGCATTTATTCAGAAAGACCAGCGCATTATTGAATACAACCCTGAATTTCTCTCACGCATTAGCAATAAAAGTGAAACCGATTGGGCCGCAATTAGTATCCTAGCCCACGAAATTGGTCATCATTTAATGGGACACACCTTGAACCCAAGGAAATACGGGCCAGGAGACGAACTTGAATGCGATCGTTATAGTGGATTTATTCTAGCAAAAATGGGAGCCACATTGGACGAAGCATTAGTGGCAATCAGCATCGCTGGATTAGAACAAGCAAGTAAAACTCACCCTGAAAAAACTGCTCGTGTTCAAGCTATAACTTTAGGCTACAAAAGCGCAATGAGTTTAGACGCCTCTCCTCCTCTCGAATTGCTAGAAGATCAATTTGAGTATACGCATAAAATACGCTTTGATGGCGACCCAAACACCTATTATTTCACTTCTAATATGACCATAGTTTGGCTCGATGAATATGCCCAAGCTATTGAATTTGGACGTGTAGAAATTCATCCTAAAAGTGATTATACCTTTAAATTCCAATTTAACGAAGCTTGGTTTCATGTTGATTTAGCAAGTGGGATTTGGAGTATCACGAACTACGGCGTTTTCATGAAAATTGGTCGTTGCGATGCACTTTAGGCTATTCACAATACATCCTTAATAAGGAATTGCATTACGAGAGAAAGTGGAGGAATCAAGACTTACATTAGTCTTTAGCTACATTCTCTCTCTATGGTATCAGAATACAAAAACATCCTTCTCGTTGATGATGATGACTTGAACAACATGCTTAATCGTCAGTTTTTAACTTTTTGCATGCCGAAAGCCAACATTTCAGCCTATCAAGACACTTATGGCTTATTGGAAATGTTGAGGTTTGGTAAAATCGCCACACCAGACCTTATCCTTTTAGACATCAACATGCCTGAAATGGATGGTTGGGAATTTCTTTTTTACCTCGACCGATATAAAATAGAATGCGACGTTATGATTCTTTCATCAAGTATTCATTGGGATGATATTGACAAAGCTCAAAACCATCCTCGCATTAAATGCTATATCGAGAAACCACTTACTGAAGATAAAATCGCTCATTTCATTAAAGCACAGAACTTCGAACAAATTGAATTGGATTAGCATCAACAAGCAACTCCCAGAACACAATCAACGCGTTTTGGCATTCATCCCTAAGAACAAGGTTTTTCTCCCTGGGAAAAGCTATGAATTCGAAATCCGAGAGGTCATTGTGCTGCATTTTCAGCTCAACTTTTACAAAGATAATCCCGAGAAACAAGCTAAACACGGACTACATTTTTGGTCGGGCGAAGGAAATAGCAATCATTTTTTTGGTGATGTTACTCACTGGGCTCCCATTCCCAATGGTCCAATTATCGAACAATAAGTTCATCACAAAACAACCATGCTTTTTCTCCTGGTGCATCGTGCCAAACAGGCGTTATTCCCCGATTATAAGCCCTCATTCTAATAAATCTAAGGGTAGTTTTAGCGAATTCTTTTTCAGCTCTAAACAGTTTCACTTCATTCTTGATTTTTTGATCCAAATCAGAAGAAATCGCCTCGCACAAGGGATTACACTCATCTCCATGCAGAGAGTAGTCAAAAGCAACACTGTCTGGTAAGAAGATCCAAGCATTGTTATAAAACAAGAAGTTACTTGCTATATAGGTGATATCATTGTTCTCCCCCAAATCAATTTCAAAAACATAATCGTCTCCTTGCACGGCTTGCCAACGCCCATCACGAAAATCAACAGAACCCAAAAGGCCATCGATAAGCGCCCTTTCTCCACCTCCAGTGTAGTTATTGCTATAGGTAGCAAGGTACTTGATCTCCGCCCCAATGCCTTTGTGTTGGAAAAGGTGATCGCGCAGTGTGTCTGGAAAAGTCTTCTTGCCTTGAATCAATTGCATCTCCAATTGCAATTCACCTTTTAACGGGAATACAATGGTATCTCCATCATTACCCATTGCCAGCGTTTCATCTCCCAATATATTGATGTGGGCACCTGATATTTCTGGTTCAATCCTCACTACGAAGTCATCTCCTTTTAATTCACCACTCACCTTAATGGGCAAACTTGGAAAACCGTAATTAACGTCCAGTGCTTCTAAACGTTTGTAATGAGTTACCATTCGTGATTCAAAGCTCTTGTAATCGATGTTCTCAGTATTGGTCCATAGTACTTCAGCCATTGCACAGAGTCTTGGAAACATCATTACTTCTAACCTTTCTTCAGGTATGTGTTCTGTCCAAAGATT
>JAQWFN010000106.1 GCA_029238785.1 Flavobacteriales bacterium
TAGGAACTTTTACTACGATATTTGGATGTAGTTCTGCGAGCTTTTCACCCTCAGCAATCATTCCTTCGTAATCAGTAGAAATTACTTCTGCGCTAACGTCTCCGTCGACAATTTCACATATTGCTTTATAGTGATTTAATACTGCCTCGTCTCCTGAAATACCTTCTTTTGCCATCAGAGATGGATTAGTAGTTACTCCGTCAAGTACTCCGAACTCTGCTGCTTTGCGAATTTGTTCAAGGTTCGCTGTGTCGATGAAAAATTTCATAGTCGGAATTTATTTTTTGCAAAAGTACACTTACTCTCTCTTATTGACAAGCTTTAAAACGAAGAAGCGATTCAAACTTAAAACACCCTAAAGTGCAGCTTGAACCGCTTTTTCAAAATACGAATTGGCCTTTTATGCTTTCGGCGGATGATTTGAACTGCCAATCTTCTCTGCCTCGCCCAAACGTCGAGATGTTTCGAAAGAGGTAATCATGTCTGAAAGCAAGGAGTTTGCAGAGCTCGGACTATTCGGCATCAAAATCAAGTTTGAATTTGAATTCTCACCTACGGCCTGAAGGGTATCATAATGTTGCGTAACAATGATGAGTGAAGAGGCTTCAATACTTCCAATTCCAACTTTGTTTAACATTTCAACCGACTCCTCGAGTCCGCGTGCAATTTCCCTACGCTGATCTGCAATACCCACACCCTGAAGTTTCTTGCTCTGAGCTTCTGCCTCAGCTTTAGCTACAATTTTGATTTTCTCAGCTTCTGCTTCATACTCTGCAGCTTTTTTGATTCGCTCTGAAGCGTTGATGCGGTTCATGGCTTTTTTTACTTCCTCATCTGGGTTGATGTCGGTAACCAAAGCGCGAATGATTTCATATCCATAATCCATCATTGCCTGGCTCAACTCTCTTGTTGTTGCATCTGCAATTTCATCCTTGTTTTCAAAAACATCATCCAAACGCAGTTTAGGAACCTCCGCACAGATGGTATCAAAAACATAAGAACGAATCTGATCTCTCGGATGAGAGAGTCGGTAAAAAGCGTCGTAAACCGACTCTTTAATAACTTGGTATTGAACAGATACTCGGATTTCAACAAATACGTTGTCTTTCGTTTTGGTTTCCACCATCACATCCAACTCTTCGATACGAAGACTCAAACGCCCGGCTTTTTTATCGATGAAAGGAATTTTCATTTGTAGTCCGGCTTTTCGAATCGATTGAAATTTTCCGAAACGCTCAATGATAACGGCGGTCTGTTGTTTCACAGAAAAGAAAGAAAGCAAGACGAGCACTACCGCAAAGAATAGAATAATAGGTAAGGCCATGTTTTTAGTTACTTGTGTTTTTTGATGCGCACTATTGCAGAGAGGAAGTTACGAAATGAAGTACAAGATTGATCGCCTAAATGAAGAAAGGGTAAATTTCGTGGTGAACGGCTATTGCCTCAAGATAGGCTGTGTTGGTGATCCTGAAAAGCTACGAATACAAAAGAAAGTCAATCATCCACAAAGTTGTTGAGCGCGCTATTCTAAAGGGGTTTAATTTGCGCTGAAAAAGGAGCAGATGTCAACAAAATCGTTTCGCAATTACGGCTGGAATTATACAGCCAAAGGGCTTTATCACATTACTTTGATTACTTCTAAGCGAGTTGCTTTTTTCGGCTTAATTCAAGACGACAAGCTTTTGTTGAATGCTTTAGGAATGATGGCCAAAAGTGCCATTGAAGAGTTGAATATCAAGAACACAGAGGTAGCGGTGCTCGATTATGCTGTGCTCCCGGAGCACATTCATTTGGTCTTACAATTGAAAGGAGCCAAGTACACTCCAGACTTAGCACAAAATCAATTTGGTATTGAAAGTGCAAGTTTAGGAGCTTGTGTTCGGGGTTTAAAGAACTTAATCGAAAGACAAGCTCGGTCTTTGAATTCGAATTTCAAATGGGCGGCACGGCATCATACAAGAACAATCATTGAAGAAGAAAGTGTGGATCAGATCAAATACAACATTCATCATCAACCCTACATTTACGTCAATGAGCTGTTTAAAAGCGGACGCAAAGGGCGAAGGCAATAATGAAGTGCTTAAGACTTGAAGGAGGTCTTTCCACGCAATCTTTTTGGTTTTGGCTTTCCAAGCATGAGGAGTAAGTGCAAACGCAATATTCCACCCATGCTCACGCAGCGATTAAACCTTCTGGTTTGGTGGTAGGCGTTGAGTTCAGTCTTTAGCCGTTTTACTTTTTCAGGACGAGAGATTTCATCTTTCGACATGCAGTCCAACAACAAGTTCAATCGTTTTTGAGCGAGTAAGTAGCGTTTTTTGATCAATACGCGCTCCTCGTACTGGTATTGGTTAACGGTAACTGGGGTTAAGATTTCCGTGCAAAACTCAACAACAGGAAGGTTTTCCTTAAAAAACTGAGGCAAGTACATTTGTCGTCTTCCCTCATAGGTTTGCTGGTCGAAGTCGATAGGTCGCACCCTGTATTGCTCTCGGTCGAAATCGGGAGTAACATCAATCACGTAGTTGTAGGACCGCATATCACCCAAAAGCAAAACAAAACAACGCTCATTAAATTTCACAAACTCTTTTGCCAGTCCCGCCTTATTGACCTGCTCGCTCATCATGTAACGATCGATGTAAATATCGCCCGGAATTCCGGCAATGTGTTCTTCTACTAGTGTACTTCCATCAACAATAAAGCTGATTCTATTCGGACTCAAAATGTATTCCAATTCTAGTCCGTACACCCTCGAAGCATCAGCTTTTTTGATGTAGAAATAATCGTGGTTATCGTTAAATTGGTTTTTGATTTTAATTCTGAAGGGCTTTGAATTCCCAAAGTGACAATAATCGATGCGGTCTACTCTGAGGTGGCCAATTACCTCTGTGTCCCCATCGGTTTTAAGCAATGCATAGATTTTGGTAAGACCTGTTTGAAGTTGCTCCATGTCGCTGTTTGGATAGATCACAGACTCCCACAAGGTGTCTTTTCCATCAGCATCATAAAGTGTCATGCCTTGCGACCATCTTGTAAGGTCTTCATAGGAGATAGGCAGTTTTACCTCGCGATCATAACGCTCAAGGTAAAGCTTCAGGCGCTCATTGATTTTGTAGATGGGTTTTTTCTTTGATATGATCATGGGCTTAGAATAAGCATTTTTTTGGCCATTTTGGAAGTAAAGCCAAGTTATTTGCGATTTCTATTCGAAGAAATCCGAAAGATGGAGTGGGACTTTTTTCGCTTGCTTTACAAGAATCACGACTTCAATCTTAAGGAAAAAGGAATAGCCAAAATCATTATCTTATCTTTGGGGTGTATGCTGAACACTTTCTGCAAATTTTCTGTTCTTTTTGTTCTTCTCTTGTGTTTTTCTTTCACAGGAAAAGGACAGTCGTCAAATGCAGTAGGCAACGCTTACCTCACCTCAGACAATTGCTTTGTGCTTACCGAGGCTAGTGAGTTTCAGTTGGGAGCGGTTTGGTTTAATGAACAACTCGATTTGTCTGAAGCTTTTGAAATGGAACTGTTGGTAAATTTCGGTTCTTCTGATTTTAATGGTGCTGATGGTATGGTGTTTATCATGCAACAAGTTGGATTGAATGCACTTGGTGATGCCGGCGGAGGCATGGGCTTCGGTGGCTTTCAACCCTCTTTTGGTGTCGAAATGGATACCTACCAAAATCAAGACCTTGGAGATCCTTTTCAAGACCACGTAGCCTTGCTCGTTGATGGAAATGTAAATCACTTTACTCCTGGTAATTTGCTCGGACCAGTTTCTATCGACCCCAACGGTTTGAATGTTGAAGATGGACAAGACCATGTTTTTAAATTGGTTTGGGATCCTATTTTAGATGTTGTTCAGGTGTTTTTCGACTGTGAACTTAGACTTGAGCTTAATTTGGATTTGGTTGATGATGTATTTAACGGAAATCCACTTGTTTTCTGGGGTTTTAGCGGTGCAACAGGAGGCTTAACCAACGTGCAATCGGTGTGCATCAGTAACTATGCATTAGGTTTACCAGAGGATGTAGTGGTGTGTGCCGGAGAAAGCGTTGAAATTGGAGTTGTTGGTTCTGAGAATGGAAGTTACCAATGGGAACCAACTACCTTTCTCGACTCGCCAAATGAAAGTGTAACGAATTGTACTCCCGATTCAGATATTGATTACACGGTAACCTATACCGACCTCTGTGGTACGCAAACAGTGGAAGAAGTTAGCGTTAGTGTAATCCAGTTTTTCCCTGAACTACAAGACGAAGTGTCCTTTTGTGAGGGTGATGAAGCAACGGTGAGCGCTACTGGCGACCCTGCTTGGAATTATGTTTGGTCAAACGATGCCTTGGGACAAGAAGTGCTTTTAAACGAAGCCGGAGTCTATACTGTTGAAGTAAGTAGTGAGGCCTGTTCTAGCACACTGGAAATAGAAGCCATCACCTTTGAATTGCCCACGATTGATTGGACCGAAACATTAGAAGCCTGCGATGGAGAAGTAAATGTGTTCGAAACTAGTGGAGCAGGATTAAGCTATGAATGGCACGATTCATCCACTGCTGCGAGCTATCAAACAGCGACAGAAGAGAATGTAAGTGTGACCATAACAGATCTGAATGGCTGTCAGAAATTTTACGAAGGATCTTCCATCATTCATCCCAACCCACAAGCCAACTTGCCAGAAATCGTTGAGCTGTGTGAAGGTGAAGAGGTGGTATTGAGTCCGCAAGAAGGCACGGTAACAGCATGGAGTACGGGCAGCACTGATCAAACCTTAACGGTATCTGAAGACGCTGTAATAAGTGTTGAAGTGATTTCAGCTAACAATTGTTTGGGTACTGATGAAACTGCTGTAGTTGTAAACCCATTGCCGCAATGGAATCCGGCGAGCGATTGGTTGCTCTGTGAAGGACAAGAAGTGGCTCTTGCTTATCCTAGCAACTTTGTTTTGAATACAACGCTAAGTTCTGACGCAGACTCCATCTATCTTTCGGAAAGCGGTTCGTTCAATGCAACATTGAGTAATTCAATTACGGCTTGTAATGATACGTTCACCTTTTTTGTTGACGTACTAGGCCTTCCGAAGGTCACCCTTCCAAATCGCTTGAACCTTTGTGAAGGAAATGTAATCGAGATTCAGCCCGATATTGAAAATGTGGCTTTCGCTTTTTGGGAAGACGGATTAGAAGGTACTTTTAGAACAATTTTAGAAGAAGGCTACTATGTCTTAAATGTTGAAAATGAATGCGGTACGGCAAGTGATGATGTCGAGGTGATTGAAATCATCTGTGATTGTCCAATCTACATTCCCAACGCCATCACCCCAAATAACGATGGTGTTAATGACGTGTTCATCCATCAACTCGATTGCGATCACATCAATTACGAGTTCAGAATTTATAACCGCTGGGGACAAGTTGTTTTTTCAGCAGACCAGCCGGGTATTGCTTGGGATGGGAGCTTGAATTCAGGAGAGTATTATTCTCAGAATGAAGTTTACACCTGGCACCTAGAAGTGGAACTCATCTTACCAGTTGGTGCTAGAATTGTGCAAAGAACAGGAAGCGTTACTGTGCTGAGATAAGCACCCCTACCATTCATCATTTCTTTTCATCGTTTGTCAGAAAACCCTACTCAAACCCATTTTTTCGTTTTACATTAACTTGGTTAAGCTTTAGGGCAGAACTAGTGAGTAATCAATGTTGCTTATTGGTTTTATGGACTGAAACTAAAAAATGAACAAACGAAAAACAAACAATAAATAATGAAGTTTTTACTGAAAATATTAGCCAACCTATTAGCCGTACTTTTAGGAGCATGGATGCTTCCAGGAATTCATGTGGAGAGCAACATGAAGGCATTGGTGGTGGCCATCGTATTGGCGCTATTAAACACCTTTTTACGACCAATTTTAATCTTCCTCACCATACCTGCAACCATTGTAACACTGGGCTTATTTCTCCTAGTAATCAATGCTTCGATCATCATGCTTACTGATTATTTTATTGATGGTTTCCTAGTAGATAATTTTTGGTGGGCACTACTTTTTAGTTTTATCTTGGCGATAGTCAATGCTTTAGTGACCACGACAGAGCAGTCTCGTAATTAACAAGCAAACAAAGAACAATCTTAAGAATATGAGTATTTGGAATAAACTCAAAGGCGAATTAATCGACATCATCGAGTGGTTAGATCCCACGAATGACACCATGGTGTATCGCTTTGAACGCTTCAACAACGAAATCAAAAACGGAGCAAAACTAACGGTGAGAGAGTCGCAAATGGCGGTTTTCGTTGACCAAGGTCAAATTGCCGATGTGTTCACACCGGGGATGTACACCTTGAACACAGAGAACTTGCCCATCTTGGCCACCATCAAAGGTTGGAAATACGGCTTCGAGAGTCCGTTTAAGTCGGAAATCTATTTCATCAACACCAAGAATTTTACCGATCGTAGATGGGGCACGAAGAGTCCGATTATCTTGAACGATGATCGCTACGGTATGCTCGAAGTGCGTGCCTTCGGAACTTACGCCATGCGGGTTGCCGACGGTGGCAAATTCTTGAAAGAAATTGTGGGTACCGACGGGAATTTCACGGTAGATGAGGTTGATGAACAACTCAGAAGCATCACCGTTACCCGTTTCACTGACGCCATTGGAGAAAGTGCTATCCCTGTTGAACGCCTTGCCGGTAACGTGAATGAGCTTTCAGAATTTAGTCATGAAGCCTTAAAGCCTGAATTCGCGGAATACGGAATCGAACTCACCAAGTTTTTAGTGGAGAACGTTTCCATGCCGGAAGAAATCAAAAAGGAAATCTTTGAGTTAAGCCGATTAGACAGAATTGATTTAGACAAACTGACTAAAATGAAGGCAGCCAAAGCTATCGAGAAGGCAGCCGAAAATGAAGGTGCAGCAGGAGCATCCATGGGGATGGGAATGGGCATGTTTATGGGAACACAAATGGGGCAAAACCTCAACCAAAGTCAACAACAAGCCAATACACCAGCTCCAGCACCACCGCCAATTCCAGGAACAGCGCCGGTGTGGGTGGCGATAAATGGTCAGCAAAGCGGTCCTTTTGACCAAGCAGGTTTGAAGGCATTGATTGCGAACGGACAACTTTCTCAATCCACCTTGGTTTGGAAAGAAGGTTTATCTGCTTGGGTTGCGGCGAGTGGACTTGATGAAACGAAAAACTTATTTGCACCAACACCTCCACCACTTCCTAATAGCTAAGAAATGAACGAGGCTGAATTGGAAAAAACGGCTCAAGGTGGTTTCCATGTGAATTGTCATTCCTGCGGTGCAGAACTGAAGTTTAAACCAGGTACCGACCATCTTGAGTGCGGATATTGTGGAGCACAAAATGAAATCGAACAAAGCGAGGTGGAGATCGACGAAAAAGATCTCCACGCTTTTTTGGATGTGATTGATAGGCCTAGTGCTAAGATTGAAATTCTCGACTGTAAATCATGCGGTGCTGATAATCCTTTTGAAGATGTCAAAGTAGCCCAGAACTGCCTCTTCTGCGGAGCACACCTCTTGGTGAAAGATGCACAGAAGGTGGATCAATACCGGGCAGACGGACTCATACCATTTCAGCTGACAAAAAGAGATGTGGTGCTGCTTTGGGATAAGTGGGTGAAGACCTTGTGGTGGGCGCCTAATGATTTGAAGAAGATGAGTAATGGTACCGATGGGGTGAAAGGGATATACATTCCTTATTGGACCTTCGATGCTCGAACGGAAAGCACATATACCGGTCGAAGAGGACAATACCGCTATGTTAAAAGTGGCGATAAGAAAAAGCGCGTTACTGATTGGTATCCGGCTAGCGGACATGTAAGTGTTCTTTTCGATGACGTTCTGGTAGTGGCCAGTAATTCCCTTCCCAGCAAGCAGGAAAAACAACTCGAACCGTGGGACATGAAGCAAATTGTTCCTTTCCAGGAAGAATACCTCAAGGGATTTATTGTTGAAACTTACAGCGAAAAACTTGCCGATGCTTACCTCAAGGCCAAAGCAATAATGAAAGAGGTGATTCGGACTCATGTGCGAAGAGACATTGGCGGAGATACACAACAAATCACCAGTGTGCATACCGACTGGCAAGATCAAACCTTTAAACTTATCCTCTTGCCCATTTACATTAGCGCCTACCAGTTCAAAGGAAAAACCTATCGTTATTTGGTTAACGGACAAACAGGCGAAGTGCAAGGCGAACGTCCTTACTCCTTCTGGAAAATTGCTGGAGCAGTGCTTGTTGTTCTAATGATCATCGCCGTCATTTTCCTATTCACCAAGGAGTGAAAATCAGCGGCTTTATCAGCTCATAAAGATCAATTCTAAAAAAGAGGAAGGACATGTGAAACCACAATTAGCAGTGTTTTGAGTCTGGTTTTACATTCATTTTCAGTTGCTTATAGCTAATAGTGCCCCGAGGTGAAAAAAGTTAAGAAACGATAAAATACATGGAGGAATTTGGCGTTATACATCTGCAATGCTAGGGCTTCAAGTTAAAGCAATGAAAACCCTAACTTTGCATTCCCTTAAATGACCAAGGGCAACATGAAAACAACTTCTTATCTCGTATTCGCTCTCGCACTTTTGTTGCTGAACGCTTGTAATATCATCAACCCAGATGAATCTTTACCAGGTTACGTTCACATCGATGAATTTGAACTGGAATCTGCGCAGGGATTTGGTTCAGCCTCCGAAAACATTACTGAAATTTGGGCCTACTCTAACGATCAGCTCCTTGGGGTTTACGATTTGCCCGCCGACATTCCAGTAATTGATTTAGGAACAACTAACATGCTCTTCAGAGCAGGGATTCGAAATAACGGAATCTCAGCCACAAGAATCCAATACCCATTTTACACAGATTACCGCTTGGACGTGAATATCAACGCCTTCGAAACAGATACTGTTCGTCCGTATTTCACCTATAAAGACATTCCACCTCCAGCCTTTGCCGACGATTTTGATAGCGGAACTTTGTTCGTTGCAGAATCAAGCAGCCAGGCTGATTTTAACGTTACCAATGATCCTGAATTGGTGTTCGAAGGAAATGGTTCTGGAGTGGCTGTAATTGCGGAAGACCAACAGATTTTTCGTGCAAAGAGCTTCGACCAAAATATTGGTTTACCCGATTTTTCTCAGGTCTTTCTTGAGATGGACTACAAATGCAACAATACCTTTGCCGTTGGTTTGTATTCTTATTTGAGCAACGGCGATGAAACAAAACACCTCGCTTTGATCATCAATCCAACCAATAGAGATGGGGGAGAACCTCAATGGAATAAGATCTATGTTGAATTTAGTGAAATCATAGCTTCAACACCAAATGCTGTGCACTACGAGATGTACATCGAAAGCAATAAAGACGACAATGTGAGTGTGGCCCAGCTCTATTTTGATAACATCAAAATGCTCCATTTCTAAAAAGCATGATGAACCGAAGTTTACAAGTGCTTAAATACTTGATTGGCGATTGGCTAAGTGCTTCGGCTGCCTGGGTTTTGCTTTATATTTTCAGAAAGAAAATTCTTGAAACGAGCAAGTATGGCGGAGATCTACCCCTTCAGTTTGACGAGAATTTCTTCTACGGTTTGCTCTTCGTTCCGATGTTTTGGGTTGCCCTTTACATTATGGCTGGGCAGTATTCTGATATCTATCGAAAACACCGATTAAAAGAGTTAAGCCAAACCCTCCTCATTTCACTCATTGGGGTGGTGATTATCTTTTTTGTGCTGCTTCTCGACGATCAAATTGTTTCCTACAAGAATTATTACCAAAGTCTACTTGTGCTTTTTGGAGCGCATTTTGGCCTTACCTTCTTCGTAAGACTGGTATTAACAACCAGAACGGTGAAGCGAATTCACGCTGGGAAGTTGGGCTTCAATACCATTATCGTGGGAGGGAATGAACGCTCTTTAGCCACTTACGAGGAAATTGCAGCACTCAAAAAATCGCCTGGATTTAAGTTTTTGGGTTTTGTTCGGGTGAACGGGAAAGACACCCTGCTTTCAAAGCACCTTCAAATGTTTGGGACCTACAAAGACCTTCCCGATCTGATCAAAACTAAAAACATTGAAGAGGTCATTCTCGCTGTTGAATCAAGCGATCACAAAGAATTGGGAACCATCATGAACCTGCTCGAAGGAGAAGGAGTGAACATTAAAATTATTCCCGACGTTTACGATATCCTCTCTGGTTCGGTGAAAATGACCAGCATCTTTGGTGCGCCGCTCATCGCCATCAACCAAGAGATCATGCCGGCTTGGCAGTTCAGCATCAAAAGGGTGATCGATATCATGGCAAGTGCACTGGCTCTTATCGTGCTTCTGCCTTTTTTATTGGTGATCGCTGTTTTGGTGAAACTGTCTTCTCCCGGACCAATTTTCTTCACTCAAGAACGCATTGGAAAGTACAGCGAACCGTTTAAAATCATCAAGTTCAGAACCATGGTGAACGATGCCGAACGAAACGGTCCGCAACTCAGTTCGGCAAGCGATTCGCGCATCACCCCAATAGGAAGGTTTCTACGCAAAACAAGAATCGATGAGTTTCCGCAGTTTATCAATGTACTGAAAGGTGAAATGGCCTTGGTTGGTCCTCGTCCAGAACGCCAGTTTTACATCGATCAAATCACCCAAGAAGCCCCGCATTACAAGCACCTTCAAAAGGTAAGACCAGGAATCACCTCGTGGGGGCAAGTGAAGTATGGTTATGCAGAGAACGTGGCTGAAATGGTGCAACGTTTGAAGTACGACCTGCTCTACATCGAAAACATGTCGCTCGCTGTCGACATTAAAATCCTCCTCTATACCATCCTCATCGTTCTTCGGGGAGAAGGGAAATAGTCGTTTAAACTTACTTTTATTGTTGAAAACCTTGAGGATAGCTTCTTTTTTGAAGGAGTTGAGCTAGCATCTGGAGGCAGTAAATTGCATTGTGTTTTACCGCAAATTGCATATCGCGCTTTTTGGTCTCTTGCTGTCGAGCAGCGCCTTGGCTCAGCAAACTACTGTAATCAACCATTTTTCGGGCGATACAACAGGGGTTGGTTTGAATAACATGCGCTTGAAATTCACAGAAGAACACAGCATCATCATCCACTATTACGAAACCGTAGGCGCTGAAGACAGCCAACGTTTGAACAAGGTGATCGAAGAAGCATTAGCGTATTATCTGGATCAGTCGCTGATCATGGAAGAACACTCAGTGAGTTTGAGAAAGAAGCCTTCGAAGCTGATCAAAGACATGAACGGCATTGTAAAGGATGTGGTGAAGTATTACGACCTCAAAGAGATTGAAGGCTTTAAAGGTTTTTCAGAAGAACTCGAAAGGCGAATAGAAACACTGGCGGAACTGAACTGGAAGGGAAAAATCGATCGTTTGACTGAAGCACGAGGAAGCGGAGGAAGATCTGAAGAAGAAAAAGCCTACCGCTATGTGCAGAGTTATTTGAGTGAAGCGAAGCACCAAGCGGCGAAGGAAGTGGGACTGTTTTCCATCGATAACCTCATGGCTTATCAAGGATCGAGCTCTTCGCAGTTAACAGCAGAACAGAAAGAAGCTTTGTTGTCTGAAGTAGAGACCTTCAAGAAAAATGATCCGCTCGAGCCCATCGAAATCGATTTCAGCCTCTCAACCATGAACATGATTGCTGCTGCTGATGACGCTGTATTACCTGAATTCGAAGGGAAATCAAGCAGTACTGAAGGAGAAAGTGATTTTGCTAAAAAAGTTTTTGATTTGCTTCGCGAAAACAACGCTCGCTTGCAAGCCTTAGAAAACGATGTGCAATCGATCAAACAAGGTTCAGCACAAATGCCAAAACCAAGCGCATCGGCCCAAAACAACTCGCTCCAGAGTCAGATCGATGAACTGCGCGAAGTGGTGCTTGCACTGGCCTTGAATCAAACTTCAAACCTCAATACGAGTGCCACTACAAACAGCACTAGCGCCACCAATCAAGCGAACAATGCGAGTGCGGGTGTGAGCATTTCAGGACCAACAAGCAATTTGCCTTCAAGCATTGATATCTATTTTAGGCTGGGAGGAAGTACGCTTGATTTGAATGCTGAAATGATGATATCGGAGTTGGTTGATATCCTCGCCAAAAACCCACAACTTCGAATTATGGTGAGCGGTTATGCCGACAAAACGGGAGGTCCAGCGCGTAACCTACAACTTTCAAAAGAACGTGCTCGAAAGGTAAGAGCGCGTATTCTAATGAGCGGAATTCAAGAAAATCGAGTGATGTTTAACTTTTTTGGTGATGGACAAAGTGATGAAGGATCACAGCCAGACGAAAGACGTGTGAACATTCAATTTATCACTTACTAGCATGAAAATAATCTGTATCGGGAGAAACTATAGCGAACACGCTAAAGAACTCAATAATGCTGTTCCTAAACAACCCATGTTTTTCCTTAAGCCAGACAGTGCAGTGCTTCCAAAGAGAAATCCGCTCTTCATTCCTGAATGGACAAAGGAGCTTCACTATGAGGTGGAGCTGGTGTATAAAATCACGCGTTTGGGGAAGTACATTTCAGAGAAACACGCACATAAATATTACGATAGCATCGGAATAGGTATCGACTTCACAGCGAGAGATATTCAGGATGAAGTAAAGGCGAAAGGTCACCCTTGGGAAATCGCGAAAGCCTTTGATGGTTCGGCAGCTTTGGGTTCGAAATACATCAGGCTAAACGACCTTGAAAACAAGGAAGATATTCGCTTTGAACTCAAAAAGAATGATGAGGTGGTGCAGCAAGGGAGTTCTGCCGATATGATTTTCAACATCGATCAAATCATTGCATACGTGAGCCAATACATGACTTTGAAGATTGGCGACCTCATTTTCACCGGAACGCCTTCAGGAGTGGGTAAGGTCAACCCGGGAGATAAGCTGGAAGCTATGCTCGAAGGTAAAAAACTGCTGAAAGTGGATATTAAATAAGCTCAGCTCAATTATCGAATGATGGTAATGTGTCCCTTGAACTCGCGTCCAATCAAGTCTTCGCCCATCACCTTCATGATGTAGTTATAAACCCCATCAGGCGAGTAGTGCTCTTGTCCGTCCACATTTCCAAACCAATATTCATTGGGGTCTTCACTGCTGAAAACAATGTTGCCCCAACGGTCGAAGATGAGCATCTCATATTTAACTGCACCTAAAATAACGGCTTGCCAAACATCATTTACGCCGTCGTTATCGGGAGTGAAAGCGTTAGGGATGAATACCTGTAAGTTTTGAATTACATCGATTTCTTTGCAATTCACGGTGAAGCAATTGTTTTGATTAGTAATGCGCAAACAGATTTCCACGCTCTCACCACCGGCACTGCTTAAATCAGTCCAGTACTGAGCTTCACTGCTTGAGTCGAAATCACCAATTTCCCAGAAGAAGCTCACGTCGTTTTGACCAGTGGTCTCATTCAGTTCGATGAGCGGTTCGTCTGTTGTTGGGTTTTGCGGTCCGAAATTCCACGTGTTTACGGGATTTGGGTAAATCGTTACCAAATCATTCAAAACAACACTTTGTGTACAACCCTGGTTGGAAACGGCAGTGTAGGACACATCAAAAGTACCTGCTTGGTTGTAAGTGTGGTTGATGGCTCCGCATTCTTCAAGACCTTGTCCATCACCAAAACCCCAAAAGCACTGAACAGCTTGGTTGGTGCTAGGGGTGAAGATTACATTTAATGGTGCACAGCCCGTTTGTTGACTGACCGTAAAATCTACACTTGGCAAAGCGTGAACAGTGACCGTTTGCGTGCTGCTCGTTCCACAGATGCCCGGTAGGGTATACGTTACTTGGTGGTCTCCAATCCCAGCAAGAGCAGGAGAGAAAAAGCCTTGTTGATTGATGCATGTTCCGCAGCTTGCGGACCAAGATCCTCCCGCAATGTTGGGGGTGAAGTTGAGCGGTGTTCCATCGATACAATAATCAGCTTGACTTACAAAAGCACTATTATCGTTGGGAATTACTTCGATGCTTGAATTATCGCTATCGCCACAAAAGGTATCGATTTCATAAGTGATGCTGTGCGTTCCAATTCCGGCTAGCGTTGTGTTGAATACACCGCTTGTAGCGTCAATACAATCGCCACAACTTGCACTCCATGTTCCGCCGGTTTGAGCGCTATTGATGGTGATGTTCCCGAAGTTCAGACAATAGTCATCTGGATCAATAATGGTGGCATCAACCGCCGCCTCCACGGTGATGATTAAACTTTGCTGATCACCACAAATACCAGAAATGGTGTAAGTAACTACGTGATCACCTGCTCCCGCATCACTTGGAGAAAACATACCGCCATTTGAAATACAATCGCCACAAGAAGCACCGAAGACTCCCCCCGGATCAGCTGTGTTTAATTGAATGTCGTTGCCGTTATCACAAAGTAAGCCGGGGTCGAAAATTTCAGCGCTGAGTTGCTCACTGACCTGAATGATTTCATTAGCGCTACTCGGACAATTACCATTAAACTCATATTCGATTTCCACAGTACCTGGTCCGCTCGTTGTTAAATCAACAACACCAGAATTGGGGTCGATGCACGAAGGGCAGTCTGCATCCCAAATACCCCCATTTTCTTCAGGGTTAGGTGCTACGCTTCCTTCCGATTCACAAACGGCTTGGGAGATGACGAAGTTGGGATTGATTTCGTTAATCACTTCAATACTCAATGTAAGTTCATCTGGACAGTTTCCCGAAAAGGAATAAGTGATGTCGTAAGTACCATTATTCAAATCTTGTGGCGTAAAGAAGCCGTCTTGGTTCAAACAGTCGCTGCAGTTTGCCGACCATGTTCCACCGTCTTGATCAGCTTCCAATTGAATTCCAGGATTGCTTTCGCAAATAAACGAAGGCAAAGTGAAGTTGGTGTTGTTTTGAAGTTCCACTAGAACATCAATCTCTTGTGTATCGCCGCAGAGTCCGTCAATGGTATAAGTAATGGTATGTGTTCCAATTCCAGCAAGGGCAGGGTCGAATACACCGCTCATGGCGTCAATACAATTGGCACAAGTAGCGCTGAAGCTCCCTCCGCTTTGCAGTACTTCTATTTGGTAAGCCGGGTCTGATTCACAAAAGCTGGGCGCTTGAATGATGCTCGCGTCATCATCAGGGAACACCTCAATGTTAAAATTGTCTGAAATAGGCCCACATGGTCCTTCTAAAGTGTAAGTGAGTACGAAAGTTCCCATTCCAGCTTCAGCCGGTGTAAATACCCCAAATTCATCCAAGCAATCGCCGCAATCACTGGTCCAAGTACCATCGGGTTCAAAACTTGTGAATTGAATTGGAGCTGTGCTCAAGCACACTTCGCTTGGATTAGAAAGATCGATGCTTGGGTCGGGCTGCTCGCCAATGGTACCGTCTGGGCTTACCGTTACATCATCTTCAACAGAAATTACGCCTCCGCAACCGTCATATATGACCTCTGCGGTGTAGGTCGTCGCTTCACTCGGGCAAACATCAACACTTAAGCCTTGACCAATTAACGTGCCCGCTTCATACCAGTTCACGGTATAAATTGGTGCTCCGGCTGGAGTGAAACGCCAAGCTTCATTTGAAGTACTCCAGTTTCCCGTGTTTCTTCCCGGTGGCACAGAAGCAACAGTTCCAGTAGCGTTTTGAATGCCAATTAGCGTGTTTCCACTGTTCCAAGAAGCGCAAGACGGCTTATTGCCTATGTACACCTCAATCACGTTGGTGGTTTCATAAAGGACTATTTGAGAGTTGACGGAACCAGAACAGCTGAACAAACATACACCTGAATAATTGATCACAAAGGTTCTACAAGGGGCTGTTCCTAATGTAGTATACCTCACTGATCCGCATTCTGAAGGGTCAATATCAAAGTATGGCCCAAAGATGGCATTCGTTGGCAAATTGGCTGAAGGAGCAGTATTGTTAAACCCCCATGGACAATACCCTCCTGCTTCTGTTAAATCAAAAGTGATTACACCGTTCGAACCCACAACAACACTGTTGTAATTGTTTCCATAAAAACAGAATTCAAAGGGCATAGCAAGGGCATTCGACCAGGTGTCATCTATACCTATAAATAAAGAAGTTCCTTGATTAATAGGGTAAGGTAAGTTGTAAGGAATACTCGCTACGTCATAGTTGGACGTTGAGCCCGTTTCGAAGGGATCAGCTGTTAAAGTAGTGCAGGGATTGTTGCAATCAACACTTTGATCGGCACCAGCATCAACACTGGGACAACCCAATTGTGCAGAGCAGTACACGCTTAAAAAAATGCTTGTACAAACGAGAAATAGTCGTAGTAACATTGGTTCTGGTTAGGGAATTGTGAATCTCGGGAAAAGGACTCAAAAAAGCAAGTAAATCCCTGATAACCAGAAGCGAA
This sequence comes from Flavobacteriales bacterium, assembly GCA_029238785.1. Lineage (GTDB taxonomy): Bacteria > Bacteroidota > Bacteroidia > Flavobacteriales_D > Sanyastnellaceae > CALKGK01. The sequence continues at coordinate 16,391 of JAQWFN010000106.1, forward strand.
TTATGCGCTAAGCTTTGTCTTCATCAAACTGCAATTCGTAGAGTCTTTTGTAAGCTCCATCGTTTTGCAAGAGTTCTTGATGTTTACCACTTTCGAGAATTCTTCCTTTGTCCATCACTATAATGCGGTCGGCATTTTGAATTGTACTTAACCTGTGGGCAATAACAATGGATGTTCTTCCCTTTGTAAGTTTGATGGTCGCCTCTTGGATGAGTTCTTCAGATTCGGTGTCCACAGAAGAGGTAGCTTCATCAAGAACAAGAATTTTAGGCTCGTAAAGATAGGCCCTCATGAATGCAAGTAATTGTCGCTGACCAACACTCAGCATTCCTCCGCGTTCCCGAACATCATAATCGTAATCGCCGGGAAGTTTACTGATGAAACCGTGCGCCCCAACCGCTTTTGCCGCTTCAATAACTTTTTCTCGAGAGATGTCTTTGTTATAGAGCGTAACGTTGTTGTGAATGCTGTCTGAAAAAAGGAAAACGTCTTGAAGCACCACCGCAATGTTTTGGCGTACCTCCTTCAATTGAATGTCTTTTAAATCGGTACCATCAACATGAATGCTCCCTTTTTGGTACTCGTAAAAGCGACTAAGCAGGTTGATGACCGATGATTTTCCAGCTCCAGTTGCTCCAACAAAAGCTACGGTTTCGCCCTCTTTCACTTCAAAAGAAACATCTTTCAAAACCCAATCTTCATCCTTGTAGGCAAACCAAATGTTTTTGAATTCGATGGAGCCGGTGAAGTTGACATCTGAGCGTGTTCCTTCATCCGAGATAAATTCCTGACTATCGAAAAGTTTAAATACCCGTTCTGAGTTAACAATTCCCATTTGAAGCACGTTGAAACGATCGGCGAGCTGACGAATTGGGCGGTACAACATGAAAACGAAGAGAATGATGCTCAGAATATCACCCAGTGTAATGCTTTCGTCAATGACCCCTTGAACACCAAACCAAAGGAGGAGCGCAATACTTCCTGCCGAGAGCAATTCAACAATGGGGAAGAAAATGGAAAAGGCCCAAATGCTAGCGATGTTGGCTTTTTTGTGTTCCTTGTTGATGGCTTCGAATTTTTCTTTTTCTCTTGCTTCGCGATGGAAAAGCTGAACGATGCTCATTCCAGTAACGTGTTCCTGAACGAAAACGTTGATTCGAGAAACCTCATTTCTCACCTTGATGAAGGCCTTTTTGATGGCTTTCTGGAAGATGCGGGTAGCGATAAGGAGGATAGGAATGGGGATAAGGATGATTAAGGTAAGTTTCCAGGAGATGCTGAACATCACCACAATCACCACGGTGAGTTTTAGAAGATCGCCAATTACCGAGAGGATGCCGTTGGAGAAAACATCCGCAATGCCATCAATATCGCTCACAAGTCTAGTCACAAAGGTGCCCACAGGAGTTCGGTCGAAATACCTCAATTTAAAACGAAGTACGTGCTCGTAAAGTTTTGAGCGCAGATCGAGCGTGACACTCTGCGCCACCCAGTTTGCCCAGTAGGTTTGGTAGAATTGGAGTAGGGCTTCAATCATCAACAAGCCAATCACCATAAGAAATACACGAAGCAAACCTTCCACATCTCCATTAGCAATTTCTTGATCAACCGCTCTTCCTATGAGCCAAGGTCGCACCCAAACGATGGCTGCCAAGGCAATAACGAGTACCCCCGTGAGAATGAACTTCCCGCGGTACGGACGCACTTGTTTTAAGATGCGTTTTAAGATCTTTCCGTCGAAAATTTTGCCTTGTGCTGAAGTGCTGCTCAATGATTTTTTTTTACCTGATGTACTTGCGGGGTCAAATGTCGCAGAATTTTAATCGCTCAAAAAGCTTAAGCGGGATTTTTATCAATTCTTATAAAACCAATTACCTTTCATCATTGATGTAAGGATAGACAATCTTAGCAAGGTATAAACCATCAGGAGGAGCAGATGTTCCCGCTTTGCCTCGATCTTTAGAGGCGATGATTTCGGGAAGCTCGTTTTCTGCAAATCGATTGGCCACGATGTCGAGTTGTGTCCCCACTACTGCCCTTACCATGTTTCGCAAAAAACGGTCGGCAGTAATGGTGTAAATCAACTGTTCTCCCTCTCTTACCCAATACGATTCCCGTACATCGCAAATGTTGGTTTTGTTATCACCTCCAACCCGCTGAAAGGCGCCAAAATCTCCTTTCATAATGAACAGACTGGCGAGTTTGTTCAGGTACTCAAGGTTCAGTTGCAGGTGAGTAGGGGTAGAGAGTCCGTGCAAAAATGCCGATTTGTGTAGATGTATTTTGTAATGATAGGTGCGTGATGTAGCGTCAAATCGAGCATGGGCTTCTTTGTGAACGGGCACAATGCTAAAAACGGCAATGTCTTTGGGTAGAAAACGGTTCAATTTGAACACCAATTGGGCGGCATCAAATTCGGCTTGAGCATCAAAATGGGCATAAAAAGAGCTGGCATGAACGCCGGCATCGGTTCTTCCACAGCCAAGCGTGTCAATTTCTTCCCGTAAGATGGTGCTCAAGGCTTTGTCCAAGACCTCCTGAACGGTTAAGGCGTTGTTTTGAATTTGCCAACCGGCGTAATTCGTACCACGATATTGTAGATGAATGAAGTACCTCACGCGGCAAAAATAATGTTTTTTGGGTGAGGGGAAGCTGGGACGTCAAACGCTCGAAAGAAGCTCGAAAGCTAAGGCACAAGCGTGGGAACAGATGAGCTGTTTAGGTCTTTCGGTGTTGTTCGCATCTTGTGAAGTCCCAAGCGTGTTCGCTAAAGTGTTCTCCGGGCTTGCCGCAGATTTCACAGATGCTTTTTGACATTTTACTGTATTTGTCCAAGATATCCTCTCGATCTGTAGCAGCGTAAAACCTCAATTCACCAAATTTTTCTTTGATGGAGGCGACTTCTCTGTTCCATCCGGTCTTGTCGAGTTCCATCATTAAGTTCAAGGCTAAATCGGTCCAACCCGCGGCCATTTCAACTTTAATTCCATTGAGTTGAGCCAGTTTATGCAGATCATAGCCATTCATCTCTGTATTGATGATAAAATCATTTAAAGATGAGGTGTTTTGATTGATGAATTCTTTCCCTGCAAACATCTTTTCATAGTATTCATTGTGCGTTCGAATCATCTGTTTTTGAAATGCTTGCTGTTCTTGTCGCATTTCTTCGGCACTCGGCCTTGGGTAAACAAGACCTTTGTTGATGAGACGATTTGATTTTATTTCTTGATACCTCTTCGAGAGCCATCTGAAGATCAAGAAAACAGTGATGATTATAAAACTAATGCCAAGTAGGTCTTGTGCTTCCATCAGGGATAATCAAATTAATTCAGGCGATTTACTTTTTTCTGAACCCTAAATTTTTCACTCTACCTGAGGCTATTTCAAATCAGTTACTTTGATTTTTCCTCGCACAAAGAGCATTAATCGATAATGATGAGCTTTTTAGTGTAAATGCTTTCACCTTTAAAAAACTTGAGGTAATACATCCCACTTGGAAGGCTTTCTACATTGATTTGCTCTGATTCAAGCTTGCGCACAAGCTGCCCATAGCTGTTCACCAATTGCAGCTCTGAAAACTGGGTGATATCTTGGTTGATGCTGAAGGAATTTCGTGCTGGGTTAGGGTAAACAGATAAAGTTGAAGCTGTGAGTTCATTGCCTGTGCTGACAATCGTCCCCAAATCGAAACGCAACATGTCGCTTTCCAATTGCACGTTACTTAGTCCGCCAATCATATAAACGTAGTTGTCGATCACAAAACTCCCAGGGGCCCAACGACTGCTTCCGGGGTGCGCTGTTAATTCCACCCACGAATCGAAGATGGGATCGTATTGCCAAAATTCGCCGGTTTCCATGAAGTTGTGGTCATCACCATCACCGCTCAAAACGTAGCCTTTTCCGTTGTGGTCGAATTGCGTTCCTGCAACACGTGCCTCGCCAGGAAAATCAGCCAATTGCGTCCATTCGCTCGTTGTAGGATCAAACATGTACCAGTCGGTATAAATGCTCAAAAGACCATTCACGCTGTTTCCATGCCCAAGTCCAACATAGGCAATACCATCAATAGCAAAGTGATAGGGGTGGTGGCGTGTAGGTCCAGGCAAATCTTCTTTTTCTGTCCAGGTGTTCGTTGGTATGTCGTATTCCCACCAATCATTTAAGTTGAAAGGATTGTTCCCCAAACCCACATAGATTTTATCGTTCACCTGAATAAAGGCCGGGTGGTAGCGTGGTTCGCACGGACAAGTAGCTAGTTCTGTCCATGTCTCTGTTTCAGTGTCGTACTCCCAAAGGTCGTTGAAAGGCACTTCATCTGCACCTCCAAAACCTACATAGGCCTTTGTGTCGCGAGAGGTACCATACGAAAAGCTTCTACCTAAGCCGGGAAAGTCTGGAAGCATTTCCCAAGAATCCGTGGTGGGGTCATAACGCATGAAATCATTTTCTTCCTGACCATTTACATCTCCACCCATCACATAGCCAAAACCACCTGATGAAAAGGTCACAGGATGGTGACGAGCATCAGCAGCACCTCCAGGAAGGGGAGCCATTGTTGCCCAAGATTGGGCAAGGAGGAAAGTACTTGAGAACAAAAAAGAAAGGATGGCTAAGTGCTTTTTCATGAGGGTGAATTTTTGTTTTGCTTCAATTTCGGGGAATAAGGTTGTTTTCATTCCTTTTTTGACTGAAGATTTTGCAAGTCTTGCATTCCTTTCAAAAACCTTCAGAACAACTATAACGGGAGCGTTTTCCTACATTTCTGTAACATCAACACTGCTATTTTAACAGCCATGTACAAGGATTGTTCAAGAAACAAGTGTAGCAATGCTTTTACGGACATTTAAGTCAGCGCTCTGTAAATCAGTCCTTTATGTTTGATTAGTGAGGAAGTGTAATGGAATAGCGATACCTCATTTGGTACCCTTAATTACAAGAAGTTAAAAGATACTTTTATACCCTCAATGATATTGTCAATGGCTACAGCACTTAGGATTAAACCCATCACTCGGCTAATGATGCTTGCGCCGGCATCACCGATGATTCTGTGTACTTTGGTAGCCAATAATAAGAGCAGCAGCACCACACCAAGCACTGCTAGAAGCATCAAACTCGACTGAATTTGTTCCCAGATACTAAATTCAGCGTTTTTGGTGAGCAAGACTACCGCCAGCATCGCACCCGGACTGGCAATAGAAGGTATCGCCATGGGAAAGACGGCAATTTCTGTGGTGTTTTTTATTGTTTTGATTTCAGATTCTGGTTTACTTTCTCCAAAAATCATAGAAAGTGAAAAAAGCAATAGTACTAGCCCACCGGCAATTTGAAATGCCGCCAAAGGAATGTTGATAGCGTCAAGAATCAGTTCGCCCACGGCAATGAAGAACAAAAGAATCAATGCAGAAACGAGAATGGCTTTGAAGGCCACATTTCTTTTTTCTAATTCGGTTAAGCCTGTTGTTGCGGCAATAAATACAGGTATTGATCCAATAGGGTCGATTACAGCAAAGAGAAAAATAAAAGTAGCGATCAGCTCATTCATGTGCTAGTGAGAATTGAAAGTAACAGAAAGGTTTGTTTTTGTGAATCACAGCCCAAGTTTAAACCCAGCAGTGGATTGATTTCTTGCTGCGGGCAGTGCATCACTTAGTTACAAAAATAGGCATCATTTTTCATTCAATTTCAGGCTTCTAAATGTTGTTTTCATTGGCTCAGTCCCTTTTTCTTTTTATACCATTAGGGAGATATTTTTGAATTTTATTGGTGATCATACGGCTGATTGAGCACCATTGAATCACTTTAGGGATGATTCATCCTTCCCCATCAATTCAAACTTTAGAACAAAATTCAGCCCCTTCCCCAGAAAACAAATAAAAGTATCGCCCAAAAACAAGAATAAGCAACTTATTCACAAGCACTCCACTTCCTTGCTTGTCATGCAAAAACCTTGTATTTTTGCCCATTATTTGAGAACAAACTGTACTTGTGCCTTTTGCCTTGTACTAACTAAAAATAGATCACTTTGGATATATTCGAACGGA
>JAQWFN010000110.1 GCA_029238785.1 Flavobacteriales bacterium
AGGTTTTAAAATCGTTCATAAGGACAAGCGAAAATCGAAAAAAGCATCTAAATTGACTTTTGTAACGAAAGAACAGCTATCAAATGGCAATGAATATAGCCAGCAGCCAACAATTAAGCTTTAACGAAGCCCTCCAAGCCCTCAGTTCTTCGGAGCAGGTGATGCACCCTGTTTACGGCAGCTTAGCATTGCTGCTAACTATGGGGATTCAATAAAGTTTTTCTTTGTTAAGGCAGCTTGCGAAGATTTGATGCAAGCAAAGATGGAGCACCGTACAGGAGAAAACGCCGTGTGCACGAGCACAAAACGGGGCAACAAGGTGCATTTTTGAGTGCAATATTTTGCCTCTCGCCTTGCTTTTCAAAAACAGGACATAGCAAGATTGCATCCGCAAAATGATGTGAACCTGACTGAAAAGATCAATATTAGTGGGATTTTCGACAAATTGATCAGATAAGACTTCGGCGATAAAAAGGACGCACCTCCTTCCATCACTCCATTACTTCCCTCCCGTCAACAAGACCTTTGCCACATTCCCCCGCTCATCTTCCACCACTACCTTCAACTCCTGTTGGTCTGCATTTGTATCGAGGAATTCTCCAAAATCGCCCCACATGTAATTGCGTTTGGGGTCGTAGTTCATGAGTACCCATTTTCCGTTGTAGTAGGCATTGAAGGTTTGAACGCCGGATAGATCGTCGCTTACTCGAAACTCAAACCGTCCTTTTGAAAACACCTCTTTCGCAGCCATCAGCGGGCGAATGTTCGGAGCGGTGGTGTCGATGTCCAAATAGTAGTAGCCGAAGTTTTTCGTACGCACACTCACCCAGCCCATTTTCTCCTCGCCGCCCAATGCTCTTGGTCGAGAACCGTTTTCCCTACTCGAAATCACCGTGAGCTTCTTCATCAAAAGGGAGTCCAATACGGGCGCTTTCAGCTTGATCAAGACATAATCGTCCAAAGGAACCAACTCCTCTCCCACTTGAAACAAGCCCCCAAACTTATTATAGGCACTGTCTAAACACTCCACCTTCATCCAGGCATCTTCATAGAGGCGGTTTTCTGGGATGAAGAGGTTGCAGTTTTCTGTTCGGTAGGCGTTCACTTGATTGTACTTGAACTTTCTGAGCAGGCTATCTTGCGGACTGACATCAGTTGCTCTGCTCTTCAGCGCATCACCCAGCAAAATAAAATTCAAGGAAGAGGCATTTCCATGCACATCACGCGCAATGATTTTTACCTCCTTCTCTTCGCCCACCTTCAAGGAAATTGTGCCATTGCCTTTGATGTTCTTGTAAATGGGCAGGCGATTGCTCGGGAGTTGAAATGCCCGGTGAATCGACTTCCGATCTTCTTTATAGGCCTTGTAATCGAGGTGGGCGTTCATCATTCTCCCCTTGGAGAAGTCGAGCTGATCCATGCGCTGCAGGTAGAAGAGGCTGTCATCCAAATACACCTCCATTTCAAAAATCCCGCATTTATTGGCATTGTTGTTTAGAAAATCCAAGGTGTGAATGCCTAAACTTACTTCTCCGGCCACCTTTATTTTATTCTGGTTGATGAGGCTACACTTGCCCGAATTGTTTTTGGTAGCCACTTTATGCGTACCGTAATTTCCGTTAACACTTGCGTTTTCACCCACGGGATAAACGAGCAGTTCGTAAATCAAAGGCGCTCGGGTATCTTCCACCTCAAAATCCCACAAGAGCGGATTTATGGGGAATTCGGTGTTGGTTTCCCGAACCTCAAAATGGAGGTGCGGACCACCGCTCGATCCGCTGTTTCCCGACTTAGCGATGACTTGTCCTTGTACCACCGGAAGTTGAAATTCGCCCGGATGGAGGTCCACTTGAAACGATTCAAACTCGTATTGTGCTTGCTTCACAAAAGCGTCGATGCTAGAATCGAGTTCGCTCAAGTGAGCGTAAACCGTGGTGTAGCCGTTGGGGTGGGTAATATACAAGGCATTTCCATAGCCGTAAGGGGAGATTTTTATGCGCGAAACAAACCCGTCTGCGCAGGCAAACACATCCAATCCTTCCCTACCTTGGGTTTTGATATCGATTCCCGTATGGAAATGGTTCGAGCGAAATTCACCAAAATTACCCGCCAAATCCAGTGGAATATTTAGGGGCGAACGAAAATCATTCAAACGAGCATCATCCACACCAGCTCCAATCAAACACAAGAAGGTCAAAAGACCTAAGCAAACTCGCTTCATTTCACGAAGATAAGTCCCATTAGAGCGGGAACATCCGGCTCAACAAAAAAAATGTCAAGGTCGGCATGTCAAAAACCAAAAATGCAAAGAGCAGCACTGTACTACTACAAGCGACTTGTGCTCAAAGCAGAAAAATTACACTGAAAGCAGTTCTAAAGCAGCGTGATTTCTGCAAAAACAAAGCACTGATAACCAGCGTTTTAAAACTATTCACCAAAAGCATTGAATAAAAGCTTAAAAACCTTCGTTCAACTTTAAGGAACATTCCTATTTTTGTTTTGGTTTGATAAAAACAACAAAGTGAAAAACCTCATTGCCGACATCCAAACGAAATTGAACCGCCTTTTGAAAGAGCGGGAAGATTTGCTTGCATCTGTTGAAACAATGAAGGGAGAAAACGACCGTCTGAAAGCCACCTTGGCAGAACGCGATCGCTCCATTGAAGCTTTGAAGGAGAAAAATAAAACTCAAGCCATTGCTAAATCATTGGAAGACTCAGCAGACCGCACTAGTGCGAAGTTGAAAATCAATGAATTGGTTCGTGAGATAGACAAATGCGTAGCATTAATCAATAAATGAGGAGACACTTGAAATGAGTGATTTATCCATAAAACTGAACATAGCGGGAAGAATGTACCCCCTCACCATTCGAAGAGAAGAAGAGGAGTCCATTCGCAAAGCTGCTCGTAAAATCGAGGAGGCCATCAAAGCCTTTGAAGAAAATTACGCGGTGAGGGATAAACAAGATTTGCTGGCCATGACGGCACTGCAACTCGCCACTCAATCAATGAAACAGGGCAATAAGGAAGAAGATCATGAGTCGGAAAACGCCCTAAGAGACATTCAAGCCCAACTCCAAAAAGTCCTCAACGAAAGCAATTCTTAGATTTTAAGCGCTGAACTTCCAACATATAAAATAAACTATGGAAGATTCATTATTGGTCATCGTAGCAGCCATCGCAGGCCTGGCCGTCGGTGTCATTGTAGGTTACTTTGTGCTCAATCGCGTACTGAGTAAACGTGCAGAACGCATTGTAAAGGAAGCAGAAGAAAAAGCAGAAACCATCAAGGAAAAGAAGATGGTTCAGGCAAAAGAAAAATTCCTTTCGCTCAAAGAAGAGCACAACAACGAGGTGAAAGAAAAGAACCGCCACCTTCAATCTGCTGAAGACCGCATTAAAAACAAAGAGAAACAACTCGCTAAACAACTCGAAACTTCAAAACGCAAAGAGAACGAACTGGATGCTAGTCAAGCTACCATCAGCACCCAACTTGAAGTCATCGAAAAGCGCAAAGTAGATCTCGAAAAAGCCCACGCCAAATCAGTTAGCCTGCTTGAAGAAATCTCTGGCCTCAGTGCAGACGATGCCAAGAAGAAGCTGATGGAAGAGCTGAAAGAAGATGCGCGCGCCATGGCTTCGCACGTTACTCGTGAAATCATTGATGAAGCGAAATTGAAAGCCAATCAAGACGCGAAGAAAATCGTTATTCAATCGATTCAACGTGTTGCTACGGAGCACGCTATTGAGAATTCCGTGTCGGTATTCAACATCGAAAGCGACGAAATCAAAGGTAGAATCATTGGTAGAGAAGGTAGAAACATCCGCGCCATTGAAGCGGCTACAGGTGTGGAAGTGATTGTTGATGATACCCCTGAAGCCATTATCTTGTCTTGCTTCGACCCGGTAAGAAGGGAAATCGCTCGTTTGTCGATGCACCAATTGGTCACTGACGGACGAATTCACCCGGCTCGTGTGGAAGAAGTGGTGGCGAAAGTAACCAAGAACATCAACGAAGAAATCATGGAAGTGGGTAAACGAGCGTGTATCGACCTCGGTATCCATAACCTGCATTCTGAATTGGTGCGCATGATTGGTAGAATGAAGTACCGTTCTTCTTACGGACAAAACTTGCTGCAACACTCCAGAGAGGTGGCCAACCTTTGTTCTGTGATGGCTTCTGAACTTGGTTTGAACGCGAAGGCGGCCAAGCGTGCCGGACTCCTTCACGATATTGGTAAGGTGAGCGATGAGGAAACAGAATTGCCACACGCCATCTTAGGAATGAAATTGGCGGAGAAGTATGGTGAGAAACCAGACGTTTGCAACGCTATTGGTGCTCACCATGATGAGATCGAAATGACCTCCCTCCTCTCTCCCATCATTCAGGTTTGTGATGCCGTTTCAGGTGCGCGTCCGGGAGCGCGTAGAGAAGTTGTTGAGTCGTACATTCAACGTTTGAAAGACCTCGAAAGCTTGGCCCTTGATTACCCAGGAGTAACGAAATCTTTCGCTATTCAAGCCGGTAGAGAGCTTCGTGTATTGGTTGAAAGTGAAAAAGTAAGCGATGAAAAAGCCGATCAGTTGAGCTTCGATATTTCGCAGAAAATTCAAAACGAAATGACTTACCCTGGCCAGATCAAAGTCACCGTAATTCGCGAAAAAAGAGCCGTAAACTACGCTCGCTAAGCGTGCTGACATAGCCCATTCGTTTTTAAAGATAAATCAAAAAAAGCCCTTGAACATTACGCATCAAGGGCTTTTTTTTTCTTATTTCAGACTCATTAAAGGCTGAATGTATCAGCTCCAAAACGATATCCACCATCGAATAATTGAAAATAGTGATCAGCCCTGTATTTCATCAAAAAGAAGCACTTAACTTGCACTAAGAACGATCTCCATTGAGCTTAAAGAAAAAATTTATTTCCGGATTTAGTTGGCAGGCCTTGAATGTGCTCACGCAAGTGATCTTGCAGTTGATTTTCATCGCCCTACTTGCCCGTCTCATTAGTCCGGAAGCCTTCGGAGTCATGGCCATCGCGCTCGTTGTCGTGGGTTTCATTGAAATTTTCTCTCAAATTGGAATTGGTCCGGCACTCATCCAAAGAAAGGACCTTGAAGATGAGCACATCAGCGCCGCCTTCTACATTTCCATTTCGCTTGGCATCAGCTTCACCCTCCTACTCTATTTTCTAGCTCCCTGGATTGCCCAACTTTATGAGCATCCTCCCTTGATCAACGTGCTCCGCGTGATTGGTTTGAGTTTTTTAATCTCCTCCATCGCCATCGTCCCAAAATCACTCATCATCAAAGAAATGGCCTTCAAGAAGCTCTTCATCGCCGCTTTTTTCGCCATGATGATTGGGAATATATTTATCGGACTAGGTTTGGCCTTCATGGGCTTTGATCTTTGGTCTTATGTTTATGCCCTGCTTGCCCAGAATGTCATCATGACCATCGCTTACTGGTTCTTTCACCCCATTAAATTAAAAGCAAGTTTCTCTAAAGCACACGCTTTGCAGATGATTGCTTACGGTGGAGGCAGTACCTTGTTTAACGTCTTTAATTACGCCGCTACTAAAATCGATACCCTCATTGTGGGGATGAATAAAGTAGATGCACCCGCTGATTTCGGAGCGGATCAAGTGAGCGACAATGCCGCACGTTGGGAGAACACCGGATTGTACGACCGTTCGGTTTACCTCATGAGCTTGCCCATTACCGTGCTCGGAAAATTGTCAGACAGCGTCATGTTCTCCGGCCTCGCCATGTTGCAAGACGATCGGGCCAGGCTCCACCGCGCCGTGCTCAGCGCCATTTACCACATTGCTCTATTGGTGATTCCCGGTAGTGTTTTGCTCATCTTTTTTACCCGAGAGTTTGTGGTGCTCTTTCTCGGAGAGCAGTATGAAGCCGCTGTTCCCATCGTTAAAATCCTCTTCATCAGCGTGGCCTTCCGCTCCTTAATTAAGATTGGAGATTCTATCGTCAGGGCTTTAAAAACAAGGTACCTCTACATCGCTAGTGGCATTAAAGCCCTCTTCTTTGTGTTCGTTGCTTTGGGCACTTACTTTGGTTTGAAGTTCGGGCTCCAAGGCGTGGCTTGGGGCTTGGTGATTGCCGTTTTCATTCAATTCATCATGATGGGCAAATTCTCACTGGGCATCTTGGCATTGCACCCAAGCAGAGCCATTAAAAAACTCGTCCCCGGAATCATTACCGCCCTGCTTTTGGCCCTCTTCTCGTGGGGAATTCTTGCTTTTCTTGATGCAACAATAAAAGACCTCCTGCTCGTGCGAATCATTATTGCTTTGGTCTTGAACGCCCTCCTACTTTTCCTTTCTGCGTGGTTTTTCCCTTTCTTCTTCAAACAAGGAAAAGACAATGTACTTCAAAGCATCGCCCAAAAAATTCCAATTGCCGCTCTTAAGAAACGTTGGATAAAGAATTCTTGATGCCACGGCACGAAGGTTGTACCTTTGCACTGCATGAAAACAACGCTGAGCTTTTTGTCTTTTTTCTTTTTCGGGGTGATGATTTCCTTCTCCCAAAGCAATCCACTTGCTCAAGGATCACTTCAAATTGAACTGCCAGACAGCAGCAATATTTCGTGCTTCCTGAACGGCATAAAAGTGAATCAAGTTAAAGAACAAATTCTTTTTATTGATTCCATCCCTCAAGGAAATCACAAACTCGAATTGGTGATCAAAGGCGACACCACTTTGGTTGTTAGCACCAACGTTCTTGTTAGTCCAAACCAATTGCTCTCCCTCAAGTTAAACGAGCAAGGCAGCAACTACAAGCTCATGTCGCTAGGCATACAAAACACAGAAGCAAGAGCTACTTCGGCAAACATGGACTTTACCCAAGTTCGAGAAATAAATACAGAAACCATTGTTTCAACCAAGAGCAAGTGCGCCTTCCCGGCTTCACAGGTTACCGTTAACAAAGCCATTGAAACCATCAAAGGAAAAGCCTTCCAACGAGAACGCTTGAAGTACTTGGAACGCTTTTTTGCCGACGAATGCCTAAGTGTTCAACAACTCCGTCAGCTCCTAAGCCTTATTGATGATGAAGATGACAAGTTGAACATGCTGATTCAAGCAGAAGACCACTTGTTCGACCTCAACAACGTACAATTGCTGCGCAATGATTTTATCTTGAGTCGGAGTATAGAACGTTTCGACCAATGGAAAATGATGATGAATTAAACACTCCCGAGCGGCGTTTGAGCTGAGTAAAAGTGCGCTGCTTTGGAGCCGGTATAAACTAAAAGCTACCGCCAATTTAAGTGACCTGTACAAAATCTTAATCCCTTGATGATTATTTACTTTAAGTTCATGTTAGACCAAAATAAATTAGGACTTTTGTAAGCGTTCAATAACTAGAAAAAATGAAGAAACACAACTTCTCCGCAGGTCCCTGCATCCTACCTCAAAGCGTTTTACAACAAGCATCTGATGCTGTCAGAGAACTCGACAATTCAGGCTTATCGCTCATTGAAATTTCACATAGAAGCAAGCCATTCGTTGCTGTTATGGACGAAGCAAGAGCTTTGGTGAAAGAATTATTGAACGTTCCAGAGGGCTATGAAGTGCTTTTCCTTCAAGGAGGAGCCAGCTTGGGCTTCTTAACCGCAGCCTACAACTTCCATAAAGAAGGAGAAAAAGCGGCTTATGTGAATACAGGAGCTTGGTCTAAAGCGGCCATCAAAGAAGCAAAACTATTGGGCGAAGTAGAAGTTGTAGCAAGTTCTGAAGACAGCAACTTCAATCATATCCCAGCAATGGGCAACATCAGCCAGCCTTCTTTGCACATCACTACCAACAACACCATTTTTGGTACACAATTCAAAAGCATGCCCCAGCTCAACAGCGATCAAATGCTTTTGGCCGATATGAGTAGCGATATTTTTAGTCAAGAAATCAATGTTGCCGATTTCGACCTCATTTATGCTGGAGCACAAAAGAACATGGGTCCGGCAGGAACAGTGATGTACATCGTAAAAACCGAGTCTTTAGGAAAAACAGGCAGAGCCATTCCTTCTTACCTCGACTTGAACGTTCACATCAAAAAAGACTCCATGTTCAACACCCCTCCTGTGTTTGCGGTGTATACCTCCATGCTTACTTTGCGCTGGTTGAAAGGAATTGGTGGTGTTGCTGAAATCCAAAAACTCAACGAAGCCAAAGCAAAATTGATGTACAGCGAGATTGACCGCAACCCACTTTTCAAAGGTTTCGCTCAAGAAAGCAGCCGTTCCAACATGAACGCTACCTTCAGCATCACTCAAGACGATTTGGCTCCAGCCTTTGATAAGATGTGGAATGATGCAGGAATTAATGGTTTGAAAGGACACCGTTCTATTGGCGGATACCGCGCTTCCATGTACAATGCCTTGCCGCTCGAAAGTGTGCAAGTTTTGGTTGATGTAATGAAAGAATTTGAACGAACTCACGGATAAAGCATGAAGATTTTAGCAAACGACGGCATCAGTGCCTCAGGAAAAACAAAACTCGAAGCAGCAGGATTTACTGTTGTAACCACCACCGTAGAACAAGCGAATTTAATTGACGCCATCAAGCAAGAAAACTACATTGGTGTTTTGGTTAGAAGCGCTACCACTGTTCGAAAAGAAGTGATCGACGCTTGCCCGAACCTCAAATTTGTTGGACGCGGTGGAGTTGGTATGGACAACATTGATGTGGCCTACGCACGTGAAAAAGGGGTGGAAGTTTTTAATACTCCCGCTTCGTCTTCTCAATCGGTGGCTGAATTGGTTATTGGACAACTTTTCAGCGCAGCAAGGTTCACGCATGATGCTAATTTATTGATGCCCAGCACAGGTGCTGAAGACTTCAAAGTACTCAAGAAAAAGTACGGTAAAGGCATTGAATTGAGAGGTAAAACCTTAGGTATTATTGGTTTTGGAAGAATCGGAAGAGCCACTGCTTCTTACGCCTTGGGTTGTGGAATCAATGTAGTGGCTTGCGACATGATGGAAATTACTGCGCCCGTGAGCCTTGATATTCCGGGAGCTGGAAAAATTGATGTTCAAGTGAAGCAAGTTGAAATGGATGAGTTGATCAAAACTTGTGATTTCATTTCCATTCATGTTCCTAAACAAGCCGATGGTTCTGCAGTTATTGCTGCAAAAGAACTCGCGCAAATGAAAGACGGAGTTATCCTTGTGAATGCCGCTCGTGGAGGTGTGATCAACGAAAGCGATTTGAAAGACGCCCTGGCTTCTGGAAAAGTAAGAGCTGCTGCTTTGGATGTTTTCGATAACGAACCAAAACCAGACGCCGAACTTCTAGCGAATCCAAAAATCATCAGCACGCCGCACATTGGCGCTGCAACGCTTGAAGCTCAAGACCGTATTGGCGAAGAGTTGGCAGAGAACATCATGGCCATCATGAACATCACTGCTTAAACCAAATAGCAAGTAGCATTCAAACGGAGGTCGGGAAATCGGCTTCCGTTTTTTATCTTCACCCAAAATCAAAACTGCATGGCCACTGTACGTCCGTTCAAAGCTGTTCGACCAGTAAAAGATAAGGTTCACCTCGTTGCTTCGCGATCGTATGTGAGCTACCCACCAGCTCAACTGAAGGCAAAGCTCGATGAAAATCCCTTCACCTTCATCCACATCATCAACCCAGACCACGACCTGCCCAACCCTGCAGCGAAGGCCAGCATCGAACTTTTTCGCAGAATTGGTCACCGCTTCAATGAGTTTTGTGATGAAGGCATTTTTATGCGCGACAGCAAACCCTCGATGTATTTGTACAAGCAAGAGCGAAGCAATTCAAGCTCTTTGGGATTTATCGCCGCCATCGCTGTTGACGATTACGACAACGGCACGATTAAAATCCACGAACAAACCATAGAACGCAGAGAAAAGCTCTTCGCTCAATACCTCGACACCACCAGTTTTAATGCGGAGCCCGTGCTGCTTTGTCATCAAAACGACGATGAATTGGACCGTTTGAGCAGGCTCATCATGGTTGATCTTCCGGAGTATGATTACAGTACTACCGACAGGGTTCGCCACCAACTTTGGCCGGTGAATGATCCTGAGATCCTTTCTAAAATCGAAGGGATTTATGATGAAATGGATGCGCTGTACATCGCTGATGGTCACCATCGAAGTGCCTCTTCTTCCCTCATGGCCCGCAACCGAAATGAGGGAAAAAAGGTGGACCCACAGCAAGCGCACAATTACTTCATGGCTTACCTCATTCCTGCCTCTTCATTGAACATCCATGGCTTTCACCGCATGATGAAAGACACCAACGGTTTGAACAAAGAGTCGCTTTTGGCGAAACTTGCAGCGCATGGCGACCTCCATCAAATCGACCAAGCGGGAGAACAGCAACGCAAAGGGATGTTTGATTTTTACATTGACGGCTTTTGGTATAGATTGGATGCCGCATCAAACATTGCCCCCCACATGCCAGACACCCAATGGCTCACCGAAGCACTTCTCGGTCCCATTTGGAACATACAAGACCTTCGAACCGACGAGCGCATTCGCTTCAGACCGGGTTCGTCTTCTGCTTACGACTTGAGCCTTGAAGTGGATCGAGGAGCCTTTGCCTGTGCCATTTACATGCACCCCGTTTCGTTTAGTGAACTAAAGCACGTTTCAGATGTTGGAGGTACTATGCCCCCGAAATCAACTTGGATTGAGCCTAAATTAAGAAGTGGTTTAACCATATTTACCTTTGACGAAGAAGAGAGGATCACAGAATGAGCATTGCTGAAAACATTCATAAGTACCGCGAAAATGTAAAACCAGCAACACTGGTAGCCGTTTCCAAAACGAAGCCCAAGGAGGCCATTGAAGAAGCCTATGCTGCTGGTCAGCGCGTTTTTGGTGAAAACCGGGTGCAGGAACTCGTTGATAAATATGAAGCTTTACCCAAAGACATTGAGTGGCATTTGATCGGACACCTTCAGCGGAATAAGGTGAAGTACATAGCCCCTTTTGTTTCGCTTATTCATGCTGTTGACAGTGTGCGTTTGTTAGAGGAAATTCAAAAACAAGCGGAAATCAATCAACGAAAAATCCCTGTTTTGCTTCAAATGCACATTGCTGAAGAATCTGAGAAGTTTGGCTTTTCTGAAGAGGAATTGATGCGTTTTCTTGATGATGGAGTAGCCAGTGAAAAGTACCCTAATGTTCTATTTTCTGGGATGATGGGAATGGC
>JAQWFN010000116.1 GCA_029238785.1 Flavobacteriales bacterium
TTCTTTTATTTTTTTCGCACATGACCGCGATGGATTTAGCCAAAGCCTTTGAAGCAAAAGGCAAGCAAAGTGGTTTCAGCGTTGATGTGTTGAGTAAGAAAAAAATTCAATCGCTCAAGATGGGCGGATTGCTTGCTGTAAACAAAGGCAGTATTGATCCTCCGACCTTCAGTATTCTTGAGTGGAAACCGAAAAAAGCTCGAAACAAGAAACCCGTTGTGCTTGTTGGAAAGGGAGTGGTTTATGATACTGGTGGATTGAGTTTGAAACCGACACCAAACAGCATGGACCTGATGAAAAGCGACATGGCTGGTGCAGCGATGATGGCCGGTGTAATTTCTGCAGTTGCTCAGGCTGATTTGGACGTTCATGTGATTGCTTTGATCCCTGCTTCTGACAACCGTCCAAGCGGTAATGCTTATGTGCCTGGCGACATCATCACCATGTTTGATGGCACTACCGTTGAAGTACTGAACACTGATGCAGAAGGCCGATTGTTATTGGCTGATGCTTTGAGTTATGCGAAGAAATACGACCCTCAGTTGGTTTTCGACGCCGCCACCTTAACAGGCGCAGCCGTGAGAGCTGTTGGAACTTTTGCCAGTGCAATTATGGGTACTGCAGACAAAAAAGTAATTGAACAGCTTCAGGAAAGTGGTGAACGAACCTATGAGCGCGTGGTACCTTTCCCGCTTTGGGCAGACTATGGCAAGGAAATGAAAAGTGCCATTGCCGATTTGAACAACTTGGGCAGCGGTTTGGCCGGACAAATAACCGCAGGAAAATTCTTGGAACATTTTACCGATTACCCCTGGGTGCATATTGACATTGCTGGCCCAAGCTTTTTACCAAGTGCCAACACTTATCGTCCGAAGGGGGCAAGTGGTGTAGGTGTTCGTTTGTTGTTTGACTTTTTGAAAAACATGAAATAATGAATTCAGAGCAAGATAAAGTGAGAATAGGCATTACCATTGGCGACCCTGCTGGTATTGGGATTGAGACCATTATTAAAGTGCTGACCGACCCAAGAATGTTAGAAATGTGTTGCCCAATTATTTATGGGAATGCCGAACTCATCAAACAGCACCGCAGGACAAATGATTTGCCCGAATTTAAGTATCAGACCATTAAATCTGCTGAGGAAGCCGGAATGAAAACCGTGAATGTGCTCAACGTTTGGGAGTCGAAGG
Source organism: Flavobacteriales bacterium (assembly GCA_029238785.1). Taxonomy (GTDB): domain Bacteria; phylum Bacteroidota; class Bacteroidia; order Flavobacteriales_D; family Sanyastnellaceae; genus CALKGK01. The sequence continues at coordinate 1,191 of JAQWFN010000116.1, forward strand.
GTGAGGTTGAATTGGGTGTTGCCAACAAAGAAAACGGAAAACTTGCCTTCGAGTCCTTAAAGGCTGCCGTTACCGATCTTGCTTCGAACAAAATTGACGCTTTGGTTACTGCTCCAATCAACAAAGATGTGATTCAGAGCGAGGACTTTGATTTCCCGGGGCACACTGAATATCTCGCATCGATGAGTAATGTTGAAGATTGTTTGATGTTCTTGGTGAGCGAGCGCATGCGCATTGGCGTAGCAACTGGACATGTGCCAATAAAAGATGTTGCAGGACAGTTGAGCACTGAAGGGATATTGAAAAAATTGGATTTGATGCACGAAAGCTTGAGCAAGGACTTTGGCGTGCCCAGCCCAAGAATTGCCGTTCTTGGTTTAAATCCACATGCGGGAGACAACGGACTGTTGGGTGATGAGGAGAAGACCATTATTCAGCCCGCCATCAAAATCGCTCAAGAAGCTGGAAAGCTCGTGTTTGGTCCGTATGGCGCCGATGGTTTCTTTGGCACCAATCAATACAAGAACTTTGATGCTACCTTAGCCATGTATCACGATCAGGGTTTAGCTCCTTTTAAGGCCTTGGCTTTTGAAGATGGGGTTAACTTCACTGCAGGCTTACCCATTGTGAGAACAAGTCCTGACCATGGCACCGCCTATGACTTGGCTGGTAAAGGCAATGCAGACCCTTCGAGCATGCGCCATGCCATCTACATGGCTTGTGATATTTACAAGAACCGCAAGGAATATCGCGAGCTTGCAGCGAACCCATTACAAAAACAACAGCGCGAAAGAAAAAAGGACTACTAGAACTTTTTGATATTCAGGGATTAGTTCTATCTTTGCGCTCCTATTTTTAAAACATGGATCCATTTAAACAATATAAAATTCCGTTTGTGGGGTTGAGTGTTGGGAAACATGAATATGAGTTTGATCTCACGGAAGCGTTCTTTTCTTTATTCGAGTTTGGCGAAATTCAAGTTTCGGAGATTCATGTGGACATGACCTTAGAAAAAGGTTCAAACATGATGACTTTAGACTTTGATATTTACGGTACAGCAGAGCAGGCATGTGATCGTTGTGGTGACCCCATAACAGTTGATATTGACGGTGAGCACCGCTTGATTGTAAAGTTTGGGGACATAACTGACAGGAACAACGACGAGATTCTCGTTTTAGGGACTGCCGAGTACGAATTGGATTTGAGTCAATACTTATATGAATATGCACAGTTAAGTTTACCTGTAAAGCGGGTACATGAAGACAGTGCTGATTGCAACGAGGAGATGATCAATTTAATTGATGATTACTCGATAGATGAAGAAAAGTCCGACCCACGCTGGGACGCATTAAAAGGTTTGAAGTAAAACAATAGAGATGGCACATCCTAAGAGAAGACAGTCGAAAACACGTACAGCTAAGCGCCGTACTCATTACAAAGCTGAAACAGCAAGTGTTTCTATTTGCCAAACTACTGGTCAGCCGCACTTGCGTCACCAGGCACACTGGTACGACGGGAAGTTGTACTATAAAGGCAAAGTAGTGATGGAAAAAGAGATGAGTGCCTAAGTGCATCATTGATTGTATTTAAGACATTTCCTGAAGGGAGCTCAAGGCTCCCTTTTTTCGTTGAGTCTTATGAGATCAATTTCAAAACCGTACATTTGCTTCTTATCCAATTATTGCAAGGAAAAATAACGCTGAACAATGTCTAAAATCACAGCAGCCATTACCGCAGTTGGCGGTTACGTACCTGAAGATATTCTCACAAATAAGGATCTTGAAACCATGGTGGATACCACCGATGAGTGGATCAAGACACGAACAGGCATCGAAGAACGTCATATCTTAAGAGCGCCTGGCTCAGGCACTTCTGATCTGGGAGTTGGCGCTGTTGAGGACCTTTTGAGAAAAAGAGGAATTAGTGCAGAAGAAATCGATTTATTGATTTGCTGCACGGTTACTCCAGACATGGCATTTCCCGCAACCGCTAATATTATTTGCGACAAGGTTGGAGCAAAAAACGCCTGGGGTTTTGACCTTGGTGCTGCTTGTTCAGGTTTCTTGTATGGTTTAACTACAGCAACAAAATTTATTGAAACCGGCACGCATAAAAAAGTACTGGTTGTAGGTGCAGACAAGATGTCGTCTATCGTTGATTACACAGACAGAACAACCTGTGTGATTTTTGGTGATGGGGCTGGTGCTGTGCTCTTAGAGCCTACCGAGGAAGAAGTTGGTATATTGGATTCAAAAATGTACAGCGACGGTTCTGGTAGAGTTTACTTGCACCAAAAAGCGGGAGGTTCTTTACGCCCAGCGAGTCATGAAACTGTTGACGCTAAAGAGCACTATATTTTTCAAGATGGTAGGCCAGTATTCAAGGCCGCTGTTACGAATATGGCAGATGTTTCTGCAGAAATCATGGAGCGCAATAACTTAAGTTCTGATGACGTGGCTTACTTGGTTCCGCACCAAGCGAATTTGCGCATTATTGATGCCACTGCGCGGCGCATGGGAGTTAGTGATGAAAAGGTAATGATCAACATTCAGAAATATGGAAACACCACTTCTGGAACCATCCCATTGTGCTTAAATGATTGGGAGAAAAAGTTGAAAAAAGGAGATAATATTGTCCTTGCCGCATTTGGTGGAGGATTCACATGGGGTGCCGTTTACGTAAAATGGGCCTATAATTCTTAAGGGTTAACCTGTCAAAAAATGGTTAACTTTCGCACACCTTAAAAACCGATTATGAACTTAAATGAGATTCAGGATTTGATCAAGTTTGTATCCAAGTCCGGTGTTACAGAGGTTGAGATTGAAAAGAAAGATTTCAAGATTACTATAAAGTCTGAGACCAACCCGAAACGCAGAAGAGGAGTGAACGAGGTAGATTCCTTAGTTCAACAAATGCCAATGGCAATGCCTCAAATGCAAGCCATGGCCATGCCACAAATGCAAGCCCCTGCAGCTCCAGCTCCAGTAGCGGCTCCAGCGGCAGAAGCTCCAGCGGCAGAAGAAAAAAGCAGCAATCATATCGAGATTAAATCGCCAATGATTGGTACTTTCTATCGTAAACCTTCACCAGACAAACCTGCATTTATTGAAGTTGGCGACATGGTGCAAAAGGGCGATGTTGTGTGCATTATTGAAGCAATGAAGCTCTTTAATGAAATCGAAGCTGAAGTTAGCGGTAAGGTTGTAAAGGTATTGGTAGACGAAAACTCACCGGTAGAATACGATCAAGCACTCTTCATTATTGATCCATCGTAAGCGAGAGCTTTCTAAACCGATCCAATATGTTTAAGAAAATCCTCATTGCCAATCGAGGCGAGATTGCCCTGCGTGTTATTCGTACTTGCAAAGAAATGGGTATTCGCACTGTTGCGGTATACTCGAAAGCAGATGCTGAGAGTTTGCACGTTCGTTTTGCAGATGAAGCCGTTTGTATTGGTCCAGCACCTAGTTCTGAATCGTATCTTCGCATTCCTAATATCATTGCAGCCGCAGAGATTACGAATGCAGATGCCATTCACCCTGGATATGGTTTCCTTTCTGAAAACGCTCAGTTCTCCCGAGTTTGCGCTGAAAACAACATTAAATTCATTGGTGCGAGTCCAGAAATGATTGATGCTATGGGCGACAAAGCTTCGGCAAAATCAACCATGAAAGCAGCTGGTGTTCCAACGATCCCTGGTTCTGAAGGGATTCTTCAAAGTTATGAAGAAGCCAAACGCATCGCGCATGAAATCAAGTACCCCATCATGCTTAAAGCTACTGCCGGTGGTGGTGGTAAGGGCATGAAAGTATGTCATAACGACGCCGATCTTGAACACGGTTGGGAAACCACTCGTAGAGAGGCTGGTGCCGCTTTTGGAAATGACGGCATGTACATGGAGAAGTTCATTGAAGAGCCCCGCCACATCGAAATCCAAATTGCCAGCGACAAAAACGGTAAAGCATGTCACCTTTCAGAAAGAGACTGTTCTATCCAACGTCGTCATCAAAAATTGGTAGAAGAAACGCCATCGCCTTTTATGACAGACGAGCTTCGTGAGACCATGGGGCAGGCAGCAATTAGAGCAGCTGAAGCAGTGAAGTATGAAGGAGTTGGAACTGTTGAGTTTTTGGTTGACAAAAACCGCGACTTCTACTTTATGGAAATGAATACGCGTATTCAAGTTGAGCATACCATTACTGAAGAAGTAGTGAATTATGACCTCATCAAAGAGCAAATCAAATTAGCAGCGGGCAAACCGATTTCTGGAAGAAATTACTACCCTAAAATGCACGCTATTCAGTGCCGTATTAATGCTGAAGACCCGCATAAAGGATTTATTCCAAGCCCAGGTAGAATTACAGATTACCATGCACCGGGCGGACACGGGATTCGTGTTGATACGCATGCTTATGCTGGGTATGTGATTCCTCCTTACTACGATTCAATGATTTCCAAATTGATTACCGTAGCGCAAACCCGCGAAGAGGCAATTAAGAAAATGCAGCGTGCTTTGGACGAGTACATTATCGAAGGAGTAAAAACCACGATACCTTTCCACCAAGCATTAATGAAAAACGAGAAATTTAGAGAGGGAGACTTCACCACGAAGTTCCTTGAAGACTTCGAGTTTTAGTCGCGCATTCGACGCACAATATTCGTGGTAGAAAAGCCGTCAACTAAAGGAATGGCTGCTACTTCACCACCAAAGGCTCTGACCTCAGTAGAACCGACCATATAGGTCTTTTTACTGGGGTCGGTTTCGTTTGGATCATAATCACCTCCTTTTACCAGTACATCTGGCTGAAGTGCCTTAATGAGCGCCAAAGGAGTATCATCACCAAAAACAACAACCGCATCAATTGCCTTAAGGGCCATTAATACACCCGCTCTTGCATGTTCAGGGTTTATTGGTCGTTCCGGACCTTTGTTCAAGCGGCGTACGCTTTCATCGCTGTTTAAGCCCAAAACAAGCCTATTGCCTTCTGCTTTTGCTGCTTCAAGATAAGTAACATGCCCCAAGTGAAGGATATCAAAGACGCCATTAGTGAAGACCACCTTTTCGCCATGGTCTTTCCACTCCTTCACGAGCTCGAGTACTGAATTTAAGGTAAACGATTTCATGGTTTTGGCAGTGATTCTTCTTTGAGCTTATCTTTCTTCAGGCGAACAGCAAGAAGCGCGATATAGGCAATACCACCTGTAATCACAATCATTCCCGTTTGAACAACCCAAATGATATTCGCTATTGCAAAGCCCAAGTCGCCATCATGCCCTAAAGCTTGAAAGCCGAGCTTCACCGCAAATTGGTATGAACCAATACCTCCTGGAGCAGGAATAATCATCCCTAAACCGCCAGCCACCATAATGAAGAGGCACTCGAAAACGCTGAAGTTTTGAGTTGCAGGAACCGACTTGTAAATGACGTAAGCCATGAAGAAATACATCACCCAAATAAAGATGGTATGGGCTATAAAAGCGCCCTTGTTCTTCATTTTTCTAATGCTTTTTAGTCCGTTCAATACCCCTTTAAAAAAGGAGATTACTTTTTGACCGAAGGCCGTTTGGGCGATTTTCTTTCTCAGTGCAAAGAAGAGCAGCAAGAAAAGAAGAGCAGCAATGGCGAGCGGCCAAGGAAATCCGCCATCTCCAAGCTGGAAGTTCTCGCTCATTTTGATGAATGCATCGAGATTGCTTAAAACGGCTAGCGACATAAAGATGGCTAGCATCACAAAATCTACAAGTCGCTCTGATACTACTGTACCGAAAAGCTCATCTACCGGAATATCATCTGTTTGGTTTAAGGCTGCACAACGTGCCAATTCTCCTGATCGCGGAACAAATGTGTTAGCAAAGTAGGCAAAGGCAACTGCGTGAATGCTGTTCCACGATTTCGCCTTATAACCAAGAGGTTCGAGCAAATGCAACCAGCGGATGCCTCGGCTAACGATGGCTAAGTAGCCCATCACAAAAGAAGCCACAATACCTATCCAATGCGCACTTTGCATATCTTCCCACAACTTTTCTTTGTCGTCAACAGACGTATACACCTGATAAAACAAAACCACACCAATGGCGAGGAAAAGCAGATAAGTAAGGGTTTTCTTTAGCTTTTTATTCAAGGCTCAATAAGTTTGTTTGTTGCCGTATCTGGAAAGATGACTGAAGGCTTAAAGCTTCGCGCTTCTGCTTCTTCCATCCAAGCATACGCAATTAAAATAAGAATATCACCTACAGCTACCTTTCGGGCTGCTGCTCCATTGAGGCAGATTTTACCTGAACCTCGCTCGCCAGGAATGGCATAGGTTTCCAAGCGCTCTCCGTTGGTAACGTTCACAATTTGAACACGTTCGCCTTCGATGAGTTTTGCAGCATCCATCAAATCCTCGTCGATGGTGATACTTCCAATATAGTGCAACTCCGCCTGGGTAACCGTTACCCTGTGGAGTTTTGATTTCATGATGTTAACTAACATGCTGCAAAAATAGGGTTTTTGCTTGGTTCGTGGGGATCAATTTGGCACTGCAAAAATGATCTCCGTTCTCCTGTTTACTGCGTGAGCATCTTCTGTACAATCTCGCTCGTCGGAACATTCATTTAAAAGCTCACTTTCACCCCTACCAACAGCGCTTATGCGCTCATTGTTTATTCCCTTTGCAAGTAAATAATTCAGGGTTGAGACCGCTCTCTTTTTTGATAAGTTCAAATTGTATTCAGTGGTTCCTCGACTGTCTGTATGGCTACTCAAATTAATGTTGAGCTTTGGGTTTTTCAGCAAAATAGCTACCAATAAATCCAATTGCTCTTTGGCTTGTGCGGTGAGTTCAAATTGATCGAAGTCGAAATAAATACTTTGAAAAATGAAGCGCTCGCTTGTTCGAATAACAATGGGTTCGCCCTTTTCGTTGATCAGGCGAAGTGCCTCCGTATCTTTCACTCGCTCGTAAAAACCTTCTCCTGCTTCAATGGGTATTTCCACCTCCTTATCGCCATCCATCACCACCATGGTGAATCGTTTCTCTTTTTCATCAAGCCTAAAACGATAGCTTGAACTCGGTGTTAATTCATCAAACTTGAACTTCCCTCCTTCTCTGGTGTAGGCAATTTCTAGCAGTTCGCCATTTTCATCAATAATATAAATGGGAAGTCCTTTTTCGCTTGGCAAATTGTCTTCAGTGTTGAGGGTACCTTCAATTTTAACCGTTAATAATTGACTCTCATCTATATTTTCTACAAAGGCAAGTTGCTCCATTTCATCAAAGGGTAAGACTTCAAAAAGAAAGAAGCCATCCAAACCCGGCCGAAGCACCATGATGCGATCACCTTTTTCGTTAAGGATATACAAAGCTGCATGTTCCAATTCGCGTTCACTTAGTTGATTGAACCTCACCTTATAGCTTCTTCTAAGTCTGAGATTGAGTAGGTCGAAAGCGCCGTCTTCTGCGGTTACATCCAAAACTACTCGTTCATTAAGTTCATTAAACACCTCCACTTCAGAAAAGGGCACTGGCACTCCTTTTACTTCCAATAATGCCGTGTACTTCAGCAAAACAGGTACTTCCTTTTGCTCTTCGAAGGAAAAGACATCATAATTTCCTGCTCTGTCTGAACCCACAAAGAAGCGTGCATCGCTCAAAAAAACGATATTCAAATCATTTGCTGAAGAGTTAATGGGTGGATTTAAGGGAGTAAGCACCCTCCATTGTTGTCGCTTATCAGCCAGAAAAACATCAAAATCTCCATTCGAAGTGTTGTTGGAACTGATGTACAAATCTCCATCTCTCAAAACGGGATAAAACTCATCTTTCGCCGAGTTAACAGCTCCGCTTACTTTTTGGGCTTCTTGCCATTCTCCGCCTACAAGGTTCGAAAAATAGATGTCCCAAGACCCCGTATCTGCCTTGGCTGAAAAATAAAGTTGATCGCCCGTTTCGCTCAAGAAAGGGTGCAGGCAAGCGAACTCATCGCCAAGGGTTTGTATCTTATTCAGCTCTCCCCAAAGCTCTCCCGTTCTTTTACACGAATAGAGTTCATGTTTTTTACTTTTCGGGTTGAAACAGCTCAGCACCGCAGTGGAATCCAATGGAGCATAGGAAATGGAAAACACCTCTTCATTTGCAAAGGGGGCTTGTTTTCTCGAAGTAAAATCATTCCATGAAAATTGCCTCGGATTTACTTGAATCCTAAAGTTGATGATGGCCTTTTGATCGAGGTCTGAGAAGTAGTCTCGTTCTTCCTTTAATGTGCACCAGAGCTCATCATCAATAATTGTTGCAGGTACTTGGTCTTTAAGATCATTCACTCCATTCAGCTCAAAAGACTGAATGCTTTGCGCTATGGGAGAAAGCAGCAGCAACAAAAAAGAAATGCTCAAGAAAATCTCCTTCATGGCGTAAAGGATTTGATGCTTGATGATTTCAGTTTACCGAAGAGAATACCAATGAAGAGCTCGTGCGTTCCATTGTGCAGCGCTGCCATAGGTCCGGTGCTCATTTCATAAAGGTAGGCCAATCTGTAGCTTTTTTTGATCTGGACCTCCGCCATGGCGTAAGCATCGCCAGACCATCTGTACCCTCCACCAAGGGTAAAGCGTTGGTCGAGATTTAGTCCGATTTGGGCTTCTGGATGAAAGAAGCTTTCTGGTACAAAGCGCAGGTTGACATTTGGCCGAAGCTCAAGACGGGCATTCAGTGGAATTTTTGTTCCCCCATGGACATGCACGTGCATCACCTGTGTGCCTTCAGCATCATCAATAAACCCCCAAGAACTCGGTACTAATTGTTGAACACTAGCTCCTAGAAATGCTTTTTTTGATCGGTATAAGACGCCAAATTGCATGTTGAAAAGGCTCTGGTTGTTTTGATTGGTAAAAAGCCAAGAATCGTTTCCATCTCGGGCTATGAGTGCATTTTGATCGATTTCTAAACGTTGAATTCCCGCTTCAAGAGCAAAGGCCAATTGTCCCTTTCTTAAAGGTGTTTTCCAAGCTAGACCGCCACTTGCATTTAACGATTTAAAGGCAGCAACTTCTTCTTGATGAACCCGAAAACCGAAAGCCAATTGCTGATTAATTGGTGTATGAAAAGAAAGAAACGACCAGCTTGGAGCCCCTTCGAAACCTCCCCATTGAGCTCGGTGACGAATTGTTATTGCACTTCTTCCATACATTCCGGCTGCGGCTGGGTTAATGTCGAACAGGTTCTGCCCCATCAAACTCGTGCTCGTGAGCTGTTGGCCCGAAGCTAAAAAAGGCAGGAAAAGGAAGATGAGCAACGAAGTTTTTAATTTCCAACTCATCTCAAAAGGTTTATTTCGCCGCTAAAGGCATGTTTGCTTCCTTTAAGTTCGTAGAAGTAGGCTCCTACAGGCAGTTGTTCTCCGTTTGAAGTGCTTCCGTCCCAACCCAAATCAACATCGAAGTTTGCCGTTTCGAATATCAGATCGCCCCATCGGTTCCAAACGCGGAAAGCGTAGTCATCAGGCGGCAATTGTTCTGCAGTCCAAGTATCATTTTCGCCATCTCCATTGGGAGTAATGAGGTTATAAGGATCTCCAAAACAAGGCTGAAGGTCTGATGGCACCGAAGTATCCACAAGTATAGTGGTTTCGCAGCCTTGAGTGCTACTTACGCTTAATTCCAACAACTCATTTGCTGCTATGGTGAAGGATTCTCCCCCTTCAAGTCCATTCCAGGAGAAGCTGACATCATTCAAAAAACAGCTCCCTAAACTCGTTATGTTCACAAGAAAGAGGCTTTCCTCATTGATGCATTCTGGATAGAGAATACTTATTTCTACTTCTGATGAGAGATCTGAAGCTTGTTGGAAACCCTGAGTTAGAATTTGCTCATTTTCTTGAGTAGTAAATTCTATTTGCCCGAGTGTTTGGCTGAGGTAGGCACCATTATTTTGGGCTGAGTAAGAAAGCGGCGAGATCACCTGTCTGCCAATGCTTTGAGCTGAACAAAGATGAACCAAAGTAAAGAACAGAAATGTACAAAAGATGCTTCTTTGCATTTGAGTTTATTGAGAGATGATCCACCAATTGCTGCCATCAGAAACAATTAAAATGCTTTCTGAATTGAATTGGTTGAGTAGCCAAGTTGTTTCATTTTCGATGCTTTCTCCAATAACAGGACTAATGGTGCAGCTCGAGGTTAGCGGTTGTCCGGCCGGACCCATTGTTTTAATGCGGTAGGATCTTCCTTCGCAGGTAGTAGCGCTGGGAAGGTTGATTTGAACGTTTCCCGTGCTCACATTGGCTAGGATGATATGATCGCTTTCTGTGAGTCCGTAAACCACTGGTCCGATCAACTGTTGAATACTATTACTCACGGAGCCTTCAACATCGAAGGTACTGCTCGGGGCATTGGTTCCCACTCCTACGTTTGAGTTGGTATGACTGATGGATGTAGGAGTTTGCAACCAATCGCCATCATCTACTAATGGGGAGAGGTCGAGAATAAAACTGTTTGATCCTTCAACAATATTCAGGGTATCGCCAATGAGCTGCATGAGGTTGATGGATTGACCAACAGCGAGTTCATCCAAACGCGGACCGAGGTCGGCAACAAAAACATTACCTGATTCATTGATGCTGATAGAATCGTTTTCAAAAGTAAATGTTGAGATCAATTCATTTGTGGGATCAGCATCTGCATCGTCTACATTAGCCACATTCAGGGCTGTTGTAGCAAGGTCTGCTGTGTTTGAATGAAAAGCATAAGGAACGGTAAGAAACTGAGTGATTCCCATTAATAGGTAGCTTCCTCCTTCGTTTTCCAGTTCCACTTCAAGGAAGTAGGTTCCTGAAGACCAGTTGATGTTTTCGAATTCAGCTGCAGTTCCAGCACCTGTGCTTAAGCCTTCACCAATATTTAGGTTAAAAAGGCCGAAGTCGTCTGTTAAACTGATGTGTTCTTCTTGCCAAATCAAGCTCCCATTAACTGCGTTTTGGCGAATACCGAAGCGTAAACCCACCTCTTGGTTGAGGAGTGGAATTCCATCTGCACCTCTTGCAAGCGCTTGGTAACTCATGGCTTGAGGAGCGTTTTGAGAATAGGTGGTAAAGGCCGAAAGAGCGGCAATGAAGAAAAGGGTGATTTTTTGAATTGCGCGCGGCATAGTTACTTTCGTTAAAGCAGTTAAATTACATTGAAGTGCCCGAAACAGCGCAGTGGCTCTATGAAGATATCAACAAGCCTTTAAGGAAATCAAGGCTTAGTTTGTTGTTCCTTCCACAGTTTAGCGGCTTCGTCAACTTTTTCAAACCAGGCTTCACCATATGCTCTCACTAGGGCTTCTTTGGCAAATTTATACACCGGTACTTCCAGTTTTTCACCACAAGCGCATGCTGGGGAGCAGATGTGCCATTTGTGGTAATTCAGGGCATCAAAATCTTTGAGTTTTGTGATTCGTACGGGGTAAAGGTGACAAGAGATTGGTTTTTTCCAGCTGATTTTCCCATCTCTGTAGGCTTGTTCTATTGCACAAAGTGCTGTTCCATTATCTGAAAACTGAACATAGGCACATTCTTTTCCTTCAACCAGTGGGGTAACGTAATCGCCATCATCATCGATTTCCCAATGGCCTTGTGCTTCCACTGCGGCAATTCCTTCTGCTCTCATGTATGGTTTTACCTCATCATAGACCTCTTCCAAAATGTGAATTTCCTTCTCGTTCAAAGGTGCACCTGCATCGCCTTCAACACAGCAGGCGCCTTTACAAGCGGCAAGGTCACATACAAATTTCTTTTCGAGGAGGTCTTCTGAGAGCAGGGTGTTGTCAATGGCAATCATATCTATTGTTTAAAGGCCCGGTAAACCTTCATAAAATGCGACTTTCTACGCTGCGCCAATTCTACTTTGGTTCCGTCGGCTAAGGTAATGATATGTTGGCTTTCGTCAAGTGATGTAATATGATGCAAGTTCACTACTAATGACCTGCTCACTCTGAAGAAGCGTTCATCGTTCATTTCTGAGAGGAGGAGTCGGAGATTCTTGCTAATAAAATGTTGCTGTTGGGAAATGAGGTGCACCCTTGCGTAGCTCCCTTCCGCTTCCATTTTTAAAACCTCAGGTAAACTTATTTCAAAGTTGCCACTTCTTGATTTCACTAAGTAAACTCCGCTTGTATTTTTTCCTTTTGAGACCTTTTTTTCATCTAAAATTCGCTCGTACACATAGAGGAATTCATTGATATCGACCGGTTTTGGCAAGAAATAGGGTTTCCATAATTTGAACGATTCTAACATGCGTTCCTGAAATGCAGAAACAATAACCACCTCGAAGTTGAGGTGAGCAAGTTGGTCTAGCCAAGAAGTATCGCTTGAGCTCTTTAGTTGGATATCGACAAAAAGCACATCGGGCTGATGTGCCTGAATGGCCTCAATAGCGTCCTGGATGTCTGTAGCTGTGGCCACTACTTCCATCTCTCGACAGTATTTTTTCAATAAAAAACATAAGGTATCTATTGCTGGCGGCTCATCGTCAACAATTATAGTTTTTATACGGTAAGACATATTACTAGTTACTAGTGCTATCGGAAATTAGGACCACCAAAACTAAGGTAAAGCCTATAAAGAAAACTGCACTTTTATGCACCGCACATAAAATGGGGAACCTACTTTTTATCAATCACTTTTTAATGACAAAAACCTTCATTGAAAATTCAGAAACGCTCAGAGGCTGAAGACAGAACTTATTTTAAACAAGACACGCTCATTGAATGACCATTGTTCGATATTATTATAATTACTGTAAATGCCAAGACCAAAAGCAGTCGCGCCTAATTTCATCAGGCGATGAACTTCCACACCCGCTTCTCGATAGCTTTTAGAAAAGTCTTGGTAAGTTTCATAAACGTGTTGGTCTTGATTGGCAAACTCCATCCAAGCCATGTTATGAATCAGCGCAATCTCCGGTCGGAAAGTTTTATCTGCCGGACGATTATTCTTGAAACGGTGCCTAAATTGAAAAGTGATTAAACTCGAAGCCAGTATACTTTGAGGCGCGAGTGTTTCAAAACTAAAAGGAACCCCCAGACTCCAATTCACTCCTGTACCTATCAAGTTGAACGATCTGAACAAGGGCGTTTCACCAAAGGTTTGCGCAGCTGAAAAACGAAGACTTGTTTTCCCTTTTCGCGCAAAAGAATAGTGGTAATCGACCTGAGCTTGAGCTCTCCAGTCTTCCACTTCACCTCCATTTTCTGCGAATGTGCGTTCTAAATTTACTTGCAACACAGGGTATTTATTGGCGAAGCTGATGACCCTATTTTTAGTTACAGCAATTTGTTCTCTGAAGGCAAAACGCAGATTTATACCGGCCTTCAGCACATTAAATTGGTCTTTTTGTAAAGTGATGTTTTCATTTTGCTCTTCCAGGAAGGTGTACCCTCCAGTAGTTTGAATGAACTCCTGAGCAAGATAAACTCGTGCTTTCAACCAAAATGGGAGGCGTGTAGTGAACGAAGCTTGCACTTGTTCTCTTCGGTCCATGGCACGCGTAAAAAGTTTATAGGCTGATGTGGGCGATAAAAACGACTCTTCAAAAAGGTGATGTGCTCCTCTTTCTAGCACATCAGAGCTTGCTTCGAGGCGAAAAACCCTTTCTTTGGATCGGTCGCCTTTAATGTTCATACCCACTCCACCTTTGAAAAGGCGATCTTTAAAACCATAAGCTCCATAAGCATCGAACTGTATCCAAGAGCTTACCTTATCGTTGGTTTCGAGGCCCATCCCTAGTCTGAAACCTTCAAAATCATTCGCTGCCAATATTTTGTTTAGGTTGATATTGAATTTTCCAACAGGATACCTGCCCGTTGCCAAAGCGTTGAGTATGGTGGGAAATCTCGAGAAATTCTCCGCTTTTCCCAAACTGTCTATGTACTCATAGGTCCTCGCCTCTTTTGCATCAAATTCATCTCCTCGAAAACGTTGGAGTATAGAATCTTGATTGGCCTGAAGGTCTACTTCAACGGTGGCGTAGCCTAGATCGCGCTTTTTTAAGTCTGGATCGAGGATGATTTCGGAAACATAAGACCTCCCGATACCGATCATTTTCGCATTGTCAAGATTAACGTTGTTAAACAGAATAAGCGAATTGAGTTGAACTGGAAACCACTTTCGTTCTTCGATTTTTTCATAGCGTTGACGCACCTCAATATCCATTCCTCCCACATCCATTGTGGGTTCAGCAATCACATTTCTTAGCGCATAATCACCTCCGTTGATGTAAAGCAAACCCTTCAAACCGCCTGCTCCCGATTTTACACTCGGTTGAAATTCGACAACAAAAACAGAATCCACCTCCGTAATCAAGGTGTCTTGCATGGTGTAGACGTATTCTTTTGGGGCCACGGGGGAAATCGGACTCAAATAATTGCTTCCTAGAATACTCACTTCCGTCTTGTAGAAACTGAACGACTGTAATTGTGACGCCAGCAAAGTAAAGTCCACGTTTTCTAGTCCAGAAATGCGACTCGCAATCACCTTTTCATTATTTCTGTCTGGCGGAATGTAGCTTCTTTCCGTCACCGACTCTGTGAGGAACAAGTGCTTATCGCTAAAGAACTGGATCATATCTTGGCTGCCCGAATCGAGTTCTTGAATGCGTTCAGGGTGGGCTATTAAGGCCGAGTCCAAGGCGGCCGTGAAGACCAGTTTATTGTAGGTTTTACAATTGAACTTCACCCCTTTTTCAGGGTTATTGAGGTCGCGATTATCGATGACCTTACGAATGAGTCGAAGCGCAGGGTTGTCGTCGTTCTCCACAATTGCAGTAGCTACTCTAACCGTTATTGGTGAGAGGTAGACATCGGGCAGCACCATTGATTCCACCTTTATCTTCTTCGCCTCAAAACCCACAAAAGACAAGCGCAGTTCGTCGCCAGGAGACGCCGAAATGCTGAATTTACCATCAATATCGCTTGAAACACCTTTTCCTTCACTCAAGTTCACCACACTCACAAAGGCGAGTACTTGCTTATTTGAAGCATCAAACACGCGCCCAATGACCTGCTCTTGGGCCTTGGCCTTTAGACCGAAAACCATACATAGCGCAAGGCAGAAAGAAGCAGTGAAAGTCCTCGATTTGTGGATTAGGTCTTGTAACTTTGAAGTGTGGCTCATGCTTTCAAAAATATCGTTCGTGTACTTAGCTTGCGCAAAATATTAAATGGATTGCTTCTTTGGACAAGTTATCACCTTTCTCGTGTCTTAAAAAAATCAGTTCATCGAGGCATGCCCATGAGCATTGCTATTGAGCCCACCACCGCCTGTAATTTAGGCTGTCCAGAATGTCCTTCGGGTTTGAAAAAATTCACTCGTCCCACAGGTAATTTAAAAAAAGAGCGCTTCCATCAGCTCTTAGACGAACTCGACCGCCATTTAGTTAACATCACGTTTTATTTTCAGGGTGAACCTTTTATAAATCCCAACTTTTTAGACTTGGTGAAGATGGCTCATGAGCGGAAAATCTTCACTTCAACCTCCACTAACGCCCACTTTATTTCTGCCGAAGTGGCTGAAAAAACGGTTGCTTCTGGCCTCGATCAGATGATCATTTCCATCGATGGCACCACGCAAGAAGTTTATGAGAAGTACAGAAAAGGTGGATCTTTAGAGAAAGTGCTTGAAGGCAGCAAGCAGATGGTCATCGCGAAGCAAAAACTCAAAAGCCCTACCCCGAAGCTCATTTTTCAATTTCTGGTGGTTGCACCCAACGAACATCAAATTGAAGATGCCAAGGCCTTAGCCGAACAAATGGGCATGGACGAAATTCGCTTTAAATCTGCCCAACTTTACGATTACGAAAACGGCAACCCCTTGATGCCTCAAAACGAGGATTACAGCAGGTACCGCCTGGGCGCAGACGGCAAGTGGAAAATTAAGAACAAACTCCTCAATCAATGCTGGAAAATGTGGCATTCCTGTGTAGTAACCTGGGATGGGAAAGTTGTTCCCTGCTGCTTCGACAAGGACGCTCAACACCCCATGGGCAGCGCAAATGAAGGTTTCAAAGCCGCTTGGCGAGGTGAGGAATACTATCAGTTCAGAACGCAGATCTTGAGTGGCCGTGATCAGCTTGATATTTGTAAAAACTGCACCGAAGGCACCAAAGTTTGGATGGAAGCCTGATTGGCATTAAATATCCTTCGCAGGCCTTCTACCTTTACTCGATTGTTAACTTTGTGAGAAGTGCTGCAGAACGAAGAAAATATCAAGAAACAATTGAGTTGGAAGAAAATCATCCTCCCCATACTCATTGGACTTGGTGTAAGTGTTTATCTTCTTGTTAGCGACCTGAGTAAAGTGTCTTTTCAAGAAGCGCTTGGCACTGAAAAAGGAACGCATGCCTGGGTTGATAGCAATGGCAATAACAAAGTTGATTTATCTGACCGCAGCGAATTTATTCCAAGTGAACAAGGAGCTTACGTAGCAAAAAAAACCAAAGACGTTATTCTTGAATACGAGTGGAGTTTTGCTGCCATCATGTCGCTTTTTGGAGCCTTATTCATGCTCGTTTTGCGCGATTTCTTTTATATGTACCGCATTCGGGTTTTATCAAACGGTCACCTTTCTTGGCGAAGCAGCTTTGACGTCATCATGCTTTGGGAGTTTGCCTCAGCCCTCACCCCAAGTGTGGTTGGAGGAAGTGGTGTTGCTGTTTTCATCCTAAATAGGGAAGGCATGAATGTAGGAAAGAGTACCGCCACGGTAATGGTTACCGCTCTAATGGATGAACTCTTTTTCATTCTCATGGTTCCCATGCTCTTTTTGGCTGTAGGCATGGACGATCTTTTTCCAGACTCTGCTGCCTTTAGCGCTTTTGGTGCCAATTCTATCAAAGGCGTTTTCTGGGCAGGCTACGTGGTTATTGTTTTGTTAACCAGCATGATTTTACTCTCGCTCATTTCTTACCCTAAGCGAACCAAGCGCATTTTGGTAGGCATCTTTAGCTTCCGCTTACTTAGAAGATGGCAGAAGAAAATGGCTCAATGGGGCGATGAGATGATTGTTTCATCCCAAGAATTAAAGGGACAAAAATTAGGGTATTGGTCGAAGGCCTTTGGAGCTACTATTGTCAGCTGGACGGCCCGCTATTTCACCTTAAACTTCATCTTTTTGGCCTTTATTGGAGGCTTTGATCACTTGCAGGTGTATGGAAGGCAATTGGTAATGTGGGTCATCATGCTCATCAGCCCTACTCCCGGCTCTTCAGGAGTTGCAGAATTGGCCTTTAGTGTGTTTTTCGATTACCTCGTTCCTGGAGGTTTATTAGCCATCGCCACCGTGCTTTGGCGCTTCCTCACCTATTTCCCATACCTCATTGCGGGAACAATTGTACTCCCGGGCTGGTTAAGAAGAACAGCAAAAAGAAAGGTCAAGGCGTAATCAGCCCATGGCAGTTTCGTATCTTGCAAGAGCACTAAAAAAGCGTATTTTCATTTATGCCCGAAAAGATGAAATTTGGCACCAAGGCCGTTCATGCCGGCGTTGAGCCAGACCCAAGTACCGGAGCCATTATGACTCCAATTTATCAGACCTCAACTTACGTTCAAGAAGGTGTTGGTAAGCACAAGGGATACGAGTATGCCAGATCACAAAACCCAACTAGAACACAACTTCAAAACAGCCTAGCCGCACTTGAAAACGGCACACACGGTTTGGTTTTTGGATCGGGATTGGCGGCCATTGACGCCGTGCTCAAACTTTTGGAAATGGGCGACGAGGTGATCAGCACAAACGATCTTTACGGCGGAACGTACCGTATTTTCACCACGATTTTTGCCAAGTTTGGGATCAAATTCACCTTTATTGGAATGGAAGATGCTACTGCAATTGAGCAACACATCACTCCAAAAACAAAGCTGATTTGGTTAGAAACACCCACCAACCCAATGATGCGTGTTGCAGACATCAAGGCCATTGCCAAGATCGCCAAAAAACACCAAGTGCTTTTCGCCGTTGACAATACCTTCGCCACACCCTACTTGCAAAACCCACTCGATTTAGGAGCAAGCATTGTGATGCACTCAGCCACTAAGTATTTGGGCGGACATAGCGACACGGTGATGGGTGCGTTGGTGGTGAAAGACGATGAACTGGCGAAAAAACTTTACGCCATTCAAAACAGTAGCGGCGCTATTATCGGTCCGTTCGACTGCTTCCTCGTACTTCGTGGAATTAAGACCTTGCACTTGCGCATGAAGCAGCACTGCATCAACGGAATGGCCGTGGCAAAGTACCTCACAAATCACCCCAAGGTTGGAAAAGTACATTACCCCGGTTTAGAAGATCACCCCATGCATCACATCGCCAAAGAACAAATGCGCGATTTTGGAGGAATGGTATCGTTCAGCTTGAAGAATGATGATTTGCAAGCAGCACTGGATGTACTGGCTAAAGTTAAGATCTTTGCCTTGGCCGAATCATTGGGCGGTGTGGAATCCTTAATTGGACACCCCGCCACCATGACCCACGCCTCCATCCCGAAGGAAGAAAGAGAAAAAATTGGCCTTAGCGACAGCCTGATACGTTTAAGTGTTGGGGTTGAGGACAGCGAAGATATTATTAGAGATTTAGAACAAGCATTAGCGGATTAAGAAAAACAGTAAGATGAATAAAGAGGAACGAATCGCCATTATTGGGGGCGGACTAGTAGGGAGCTTGCTCTCCTTGTATTTCGCGAAAAAAGGATTTGACGTTGACGTTTACGAGCGTCGCAAAGACGAGCGCAAATCAAGTTATGGTGGCGGTAGATCCATCAACCTGGCACTATCTGATCGAGGCTGGAAAGCGCTCGAAGGTGTTGGGATGGGCGATGATGTGAGGAAAATGGCCATCCCCATGCAGAAACGCATCATGCACGATGTGGAGGGCAACATCACCCATCAAGCCTATGGCAAGAACGGACAAGCGATTTTTAGTGTTCCCAGAGGCGGTTTGAACTTGATTCTCCTCGAAAGAGCAGATGAACACCCCAATGTAAGTTTGTTCTTTGAGGAGCGCTGTAAGGATATCGACTTAAACACCAACACCATCACCTTTGAAAGAGGGCCGAATAAAGAAATTCACCACGAAAAATACGACCGCATCTTTGGAACCGATGGAGCTTTCAGTAGCGTTAGAATGCGTTTGATGAAGAACGATCGTTTCAATTATCAACAAACGTACTTGTCTCATGGATACAAGGAACTCGAGATTCCAGCAGGAAAAGACGGCGATTTTCAAATGGACCCTAATGGCTTGCACATTTGGCCAAGAGGAGAATACATGATGATTGCGCTCCCGAATCCAGATAAGAGTTTTACTTGTACCCTCTTCTTTCCTTTTGAAGGGAAAACTTCATTTAGCAGCTTGAACTCCAATGAACAAATAAGTGCCTTTTTCCATGAACAATTCGCAGACGCCCTCCCTTTAATGCCCAATTGGATGGAGGATTACAAAAACAACCCTACTTCTTCCTTGGTTACCGTGAGCACCTATCCTTGGCATTTTGAAGATAAGGTTTGCCTGTTGGGCGATGCTTCTCATGCTATTGTTCCTTTTTACGGACAAGGAATGAACAGTGGTTTTGAAGACTGTACCGTTTTTAACGAGCTCTTCGAAGCAATGGATGGAGATTGGGCTGAAGTGTTTGAAGCCTTCACCAAAAAGCGTCAACCAGAAGCCGAGGGAATTAAAGAACTCGCCTTGAGAAACTACATTGAGATGCGCGATAAAACTGCAGATCCCATGTTTCTCCTTCAGAAAAAAATTGAGGGTAAATTCTCGAGCTTGTACCCCGATTTATGGACTCCTTTGTACTCTTTAGTTACCTTCAGTCATGTGCCTTACAACGAAGCGCTTCAACGCGGAGATTTTCAAGATGCCATCATGAAGCGTGTCATGAATCGTGAAGATATCTTTGAGGTGTGGGATTCGGCTGAAATCATGGAGAACATTAAAACCGAATTGGAGAAAAGCACAACAATGGCCTGATTTTCACGTACCTATTATATATGAAACGCATCGTCCTTCTTGTAAGTCTTGTTTTGTTTTTTCTGGCTGATGCTCAAGCTCAGCGTGGAAAACAGCTTTCGCCATTGCTCAACCTGAACAGTGGGAATTACCAGAATAAAGGTTGGTTGTTCGCTCCCGGCTTGACCTACACCATTCCTCGAGCTCACGACGACTTTAGTTATCGGGTAGACAATAATGAAGGCGTTTTGGACACCCTTTATTCGGGCAGTTTTGACGCTAGCGGGAAAATTGGTGCTTATTTCGGAATTGGTCGCTTTCACTTTTTCAAGCAAAACACCTTTGTGGATTACATCGACTATGGTTTAGCTTACAAAATGCTTCGAGGGGAAGAAACCTTTGAAGGGATGATGCGCCAAGAGAAC
Source organism: Flavobacteriales bacterium (assembly GCA_029238785.1). Classification (GTDB taxonomy): domain Bacteria; phylum Bacteroidota; class Bacteroidia; order Flavobacteriales_D; family Sanyastnellaceae; genus CALKGK01. Next base: position 21,578 of record JAQWFN010000116.1, read on the forward strand.
ACGCTTGTGCCCACCTCGAATACCGCTTATTTCAACAGACACAACGCCAGTCTTTTCTTCAACGCTTACAAGATTGGTCAGTTGAGCGATTATACTTGGATCCAAGGAGGTTTAGGTTTGAATGCCGATTATGCTGTGAGCGAGAAGTATGAAACCACCGGATTAAGAACCTTTTTGCTTGAAGAACAGGCAGATCCCTTTCAATTTCAGGCGCATGCAAGTTTCGGCTTTGGTTACAAAGCAGAACGCGGAGTGCTCTTAGTTGCTAGTGTTGAAACGCCCATTTTGAATTTTGTTCCCTTGTATGACGGGAAGTCGACCTTGCCCATGTTTAGCTCCAGGTACCGTCCTATTATTTTCACCCTTCGCATGATGTTCTTCAGCAGAACCAAAGCTGCTGATTGTGTGGGGAGTAATGACAATCCGAGAGAAGCCGATTTATGGGGGCGCGACATGAAGCGAGGTGGAGGAAAGGAGAAAAAGCGCAAGCGCAGATAAACCTAGGGGCTCCTATTTAGGGACGTCTTGGCACAGTTCTACCAAAACGCGATTGCTCGATTTAGGATGGAGGAAAGCAATGATTTTTCCGTCTGCTCCCGCCTTCGGTACTTTATGAATCATGGTGTATCCCAGTTTTTGTAGGCGAGAAATTTCTCCGTAGATATCAGATACGTCAAATGCGATGTGATGAATACCTTCCCCTTTCTTATCAATGAACTGGGCTATTGGACTATCTTCAGACGTGGCTTGTAGGAGTTCGATTTTGCTATCACCTATCATAAAAAAAGAAGTCAAAACTCCTTCCGAAGCGACTTCTTCCCTTTTATAAGGTGTTGTTCCGAGGAGGTCTTGAAAGATCTGTTCAGAAGCAGCTAAATCTTTTACGGCAATGCCCAAGTGTTCAATCTTATTCATGATCACAAAGTACGTTACTTTTTCACAATCGATTGGCCAAAATGGCGATCGAAATTAACATAGTACCTTCCTTCTGGGAGGTCGTTTATATTGAAATAATCGCCATTACCTTTTCCAACCAAGACTCCGTAAACATCGAAAATCTCAAATTGCGTCACACCACTGAATCGAAGCACATCACTCACCTTACTGGTTAAGATGCTTACTTCCGCCAATTCAGAATCGAATTCCATCTTTGCTGAATAGCGCATGCCTACCGGATCGTTTTGTTTCACTCTAAAAATGTTTTTTCCATTATGCAGAGGCACTTCCAAGCGGTATTGGTGCTCTCCTTCTTCTCCTATTCCGCGAACAGTTCCCACTTCAACCCACTTGTTCCACTTGTACTGCTCTACAATGTATGGTATTGGACCTACTTCATTAGTTGTAGTCCACATCATAACATTTTGCTCCAAACGGCTTGAAACAAGGTCAAAAGTACTTCTAGGGGCGATGGCTTCTGGGTTAATGATTTTGACATCGCAATTGTCTTTTGAACGAATGACCACTTCAATCGCTGCGCCTTCACTAAAGCCATAAAGCGACAGATCTACCGCAAATGCAGAAGAGTTAAGTTCATCAGATGAAACTGAACCATTGACGAGTACTTCGTAAATGCAGAAACCTACTCCGTCTGGGGCGAAGGCATTCTTAACGTAAAGATCTTTTCCTTGGTAAACCCCTTTTATTACGAGGGCGTCTGCAGATGCAGTGAAGGAGAAGAAAAGAAAGGTAAGTGCGCAAGAAAAAAGGTTTTTCATAGCTAATATATGGGTGAACTTTGTGTGTGATGTAAAGGGGAAAAGCGGGTGAGTGCCTTGTATTATGTTTGTTTAATCGGTACAATGTTATTGATTACCGACTTCAACAATTTAATACTTCTAAGGGTATGTTCTGCATCGTGTTCTGAACGCATTACGAACTTCCGTTGGTTCACTTCGATGGTTTTAACATAATGGTACATGTATTCTGTTCCATCCGGTAAAATGGCCTGATAGAGCAAAGAGTTTTCTCCTTGATCATAATACTTGTAGGTAAACAATTGATCGTTGCTTAATTCAGACTTCACATCTTCAATGCTCAGTTGATCTTCGGAAAGAATAAAACTAAGTTCTCCATTAATGTGCACTTCGAAATAGCCGAATTGTTCGTTGAATGAAATTTCGGGCAATACCTCAATATTTTCAGGCAGTGCATTTTTCAAAGCCAATGGCAATCCTTTGTTTTCGAAAGAAAGTAGTTCATCTTTTGGTTCAGCAGGCTCGTTGACCAACTCTGAGCTACATGCCGAAATAAGAACGACCAAGCTAAAGGCGAGAAAGTGAATTAATGGCTTCATTTTTATCAGTTATTTCTTACATCATACGCAAGTGAATGAAAAAAGTTCATCTCGCTTATCTTTGCTTCATGAATTTAGACCTCCACGGAAAGAAAGCCTTGGTTTGCGGAAGCTCTCAAGGTATTGGTTGGGCAACAGCTCAAGAACTAGCAGCACTTGGTGCTAGTATCGTATTAATGGCACGAAACGAAGATAAATTGAAAGCCCGGGTGGCAGAGCTCCCAAGTGGTGAAGGACAAACACACCATTATGTTAGTGCCGATTTTACTCATCCTGAACAGGTAAAAGCTGTGGCCGAAGCTTTGGTAGAGCATCATCAGATACACATCTTAATTAACAATACTGGAGGACCAGCAGCTGGTCCGGCACATACTGCCGACATCCAAGACTACCGCATGGCCTTCAACCAGCACCTAATTTGCAATCAAATATTAGCATCAACGCTTATTCCTGGGATGAAGGCAGCTGAATATGGTCGAATTGTGAATGTAATTTCCACTTCAGTAAAACAACCGCTACCAAATTTAGGTGTATCGAACACCATTCGCGGGGCGGTTGCCAATTGGAGTAAGACCCTTGCAAATGAGCTCGGTATTTTTGGGATAACAGTGAATAATGTTCTTCCTGGTGCAACAGACACCGTTCGTTTGCAACAAATCGTTGATGGGAAAGCTGCTAAAACAGGAGCCTCTTCAGAAAGTGTGAAGCAAAGCATGGCCGATGCCGTACCTTCTAAGCGAGTTGGAAAACCCGAAGAGGTTGCTGCTGCCATTGCCTTTCTTTGCTCTCCATCTGCCGCATATATTAACGGAATCAATCTTCCTGTTGATGGAGGGAGAACAAAATGCCTGTAAAAGCACAAAGTGTATAAAAAACACTTTTATTGATTTTATTGGCACTCCGAAAAGTGATTCGCTAAGTGCTGTTAATTGTGGAAAATAGGCCTGTATACATCGAAATTTTTGGTCTAAATTTGGCCGCATAAATCCAAAATGTACCAAATATGGCACACCGTTATCAGGCTCAAATAGATGCCTTTATGGAATCCGTGAAAATGAATCATGGACATGAAGCAGAATTTCTGCAAGCAGTAGAAGAAGTTGCCGAAGCGGTTATCCCCTATATCGAGGAAAACCCGAAATACAAAAAAGCGAAAGTCCTGGAGCGCTTAGTGGAACCAGAACGCACTATCCTTTTCCGAGTTCCATGGATCGACGATCAAGGTGAAGTTCAAATCAACCGCGCTTACCGCGTTGAATTTAACTCTGCTATTGGACCCTACAAAGGAGGTCTTCGTTTTCACCCCTCAGTGAACCTCAGCATTTTGAAGTTCCTAGGCTTCGAGCAAATATTTAAAAACTCACTTACTACACTCCCTATGGGCGGTGGTAAAGGTGGTTCTGACTTCGACCCGAAAGGGAAATCAGACAATGAGGTCATGCGTTTTTGCCAAAGCTTCATGACAGAATTGGCTCGCCATATTGGTCCAGATACCGACGTTCCAGCAGGAGATATCGGTGTTGGTGGTCGTGAAATTGGCTACATGTTCGGTCAGTACAAGCGTTTGCGTAACGAGTTTACTGGTGTACTTACTGGTAAAGGTCGCAACTGGGGAGGTTCATTGATTCGTCCAGAAGCAACTGGTTACGGAACTGTTTATTTCGCTCAAGAAATGTTGGCCACCAAGAACAATGACTTCAAAGGAAAATCAGTGGTTATTTCTGGTTCTGGAAACGTTGCTCAATACGCAGCTGAGAAGGTCATCCAACTTGGAGGAAAAGTACTCACCATGAGCGATTCTAAAGGATACATTCACGATACCGATGGAATTGATGCCGATAAGTTGGCTTGGATCATGGATCTTAAGAACAACAGAAGAGGTAGAATTTCTGAGTATGCAGACCAATACCCAAGTGCTTCTTTCCACGAAGGAAAGCGTCCTTGGAGTGTGAAATGTGACATTGCACTTCCTTGCGCAACTCAAAATGAGTTGAACGGAGACGAAGCAAAAGCATTGATTAGCAATGGATGTATGTGCGTTGCTGAAGGAGCAAACATGCCTTCTACACCGGAAGCCATTGCTGAATTCCACGCGAATCACATTTTGTTTGCACCAGGAAAAGCGTCGAATGCTGGTGGTGTGGCTACATCTGGTTTAGAGATGTCACAAAACTCTTTGAGAATGTCTTGGACACGCGAAGAGGTTGACAGCAAGCTACATGCTATTATGGTGAATATCCATGAGGCTTGTGTGAAATTTGGTAAAGAGGGCGAGCATGTTGACTACGTAAAAGGAGCCAACATTGCCGGATTCGTTAAAGTAGCGGATGCGATGCTCGATCAGGGTGTTGTTTAAGCTTGAATATAACATTTGAAAGAAGCCATCTCTAGTTTTAGGGGTGGCTTTTTTGTGTCTACAAACTGAAGGGGTGCATTCACAAAATGGGCTTCAATTTTTTTTGTGAGCAAAGAGAACATCACGACCTTCGAAACGCTGGATGGTAGGCGGGGGTGGGGGGCTAGGGTGGGGCCCGCAAGGGCCTAGTCATGTTGGGTCGCGAAGCAACCTTTTTCGAAAATACAAATTAATCCTTCATCCAAATTCAAGTGAACTTCCTTTTTCATTTTCTCCTCCATCACAAGGAGAATACCGTACATTTGTGAGTAAATTCTTTAGATATGTACAACGGACTCGTTCACGCGCACAGCGGACTCAGATGGATTGCCATTTTCTTGCTCATTTTTGCGATTGTTAAATTTTTCAGCGGTAAAGCCGGAGCCAAAAGTTTTTCTCCTAGAGATAAG
>JAQWFN010000122.1 GCA_029238785.1 Flavobacteriales bacterium
TAGGAAAGTTGGAACAGACTATCTGTGGTATTGTGTTTTTCAAAGATCTGACGGTAGGCATTGGCAATTTGTAAATCAACACTATCACCACGAAACATTTTCTGTTTCCGCGCCGCTTCCAAGAGTTGTACATCCGCAAAAAGCGGCACAAAAGCCTCACGAACAATCAGCCCATTCGGTGCAGGATTTCGCTCTTCACGATTACTCACGCAAGCCGTTAAGAAAAGCATCAAAACGACGAGAACAGGTAATGTTTTTAATAGCAGTTTATTCACTTGGTTTTAAATTTAAATCTAGTACTCACAACCCAGGCTTCGACTTCGCTCAGCCTTCGATTAGCTTCGGTTTTGTTCAGTCCTACAATATTCCAACACCCCGCTGCCTGAGCGGAGCCGAAGGCAGCTCGTTAATACAGGCGAAACTTACCTATTAAAAACCATTCGCTCGCCTCTACTCCCTTCAATCACCCGTTCACCATCGTACACGAGGTTTCCGTTCACCCATGTAGCTGCAATTTTTGAGGTGAATTGATCTCCTTCAAAGGGCGACCATCCGCACTTATAGAGGATGTTTTCTTTGCTCACGGTCCATTCGTGTTGTGGATCTACCATAACCAAATCGGCCTTGTAGCCCGGTCTCACGTATCCTCTGTTAGTGATGTCGAAGCAACGCGCTACGTTGTGCGACATCAACTGAGGTACTTCTTCCAAAGCCATTATTCCTTGGTGAACCATCTCCAATACGGCTACCAAAGCGTGTTGTACTAATGGTCCGCCAGAAGGAGCGTTAAAATACGTTCCCCGCTTTTCTTCCATGGTATGCGGCGCGTGATCTGTAGCAATAACGTCAATTCTTCCGTCCAAAATACCCTTGCGAATCTCTTCTCTATCTGCTGCAGATTTCACAGCAGGGTTCCACTTAATCAAAGATCCTCTGGTGTTGTATTGCTCATCGGTGAACCAAAGGTGGTGAATGCAGGCTTCTGCCGTGATTCGTTTTTGCTCTATTGGAATGTCGTTTCTAAATAAAGCCACTTCCTTCGCTGTGGAAATGTGAAGGATGTGTAAGCGGGTATTGAATTTCTCCGCCAATTCCACCGCCATCGAAGAAGAACGGTAGCAGGCTTCAACATCGCGAATGACGGGGTGCTGATTCATGGGAACGTCTTCGCCATATTTCGCTCTTGCCGCTGCCATGTTTGCGCGAATGGTGGCTTCGTCTTCACAGTGGGTGGCAACGAGCATCGGACTTTCCTTAAAAATACCTTCTAAGACCTTTGGGGCGTCAACGAGCATGTTTCCCGTAGAACTTCCCATAAACACTTTGATCCCACAAACGTTTTTAGGATCGGTTTTGAGCACCTCATCAATGTTGTCGTTGCTCGCTCCCATAAAGAAGCTATAATTCGCTGGCGACACCTCTGCTGCGCGATCGTATTTGTCTTGCAGTAATTCTTGGGTGAGTGCGTTTGGAACAGTGTTGGGCATCTCCATAAAAGAGGTGATTCCACCCGCAACGGCTGCTCTTGATTCTGTGGCAATCTCTCCCTTGTGGGTTAATCCTGGTTCTCTGAAATGTACCTGATCATCAATCACCCCTGGAAAAAGCCATTTGCCTGTGCCGTCAACAATGGTGCTGGCATCGGGCAGGGCTTCATGAGCATCTAGGATGGAGTGAATGAGGTCGTTTTTAATCAAAACGTGTTTCAATTCACGCTTGCCTTCATTAATAAGAAGGACGTTTTTAATCACAATACTGCTCATGAAATTAACTTAGAGGTTGGGGTTCTTTTTAACTGGAGAGAAGCGCATTTTGATCACTCCCCAAAACGCTTCTTTGAAGATGCCAAGGCTCATTTTCGACTCGCCAAATTGCCTGTCGATAAAGGTAATGGGCACTTCTTTCGCCTTAAATCCGAGTTGGGAAGCTTTGTATTTCATCTCAATTTGAAAGGCATAACCAATGAACTTAATGCCATCGAGATCAATCGTGCGCAAAACTTTGGCGGTGTAACACTTGAAGCCCGCTGTACAGTCGCGAATGCCCAACCAGAGCACCATGTTCACATAAACAGAGGCGAAGTACGACATCAAAATACGGTTCAAGGGCCAGTTGTCTACTTTTCCGCCCTTCACGTAACGCGATCCGATACTGAAATCCGCACCATCTTCTGCGCACGCGGCATACAAACGTTCGAGGTCGTCTGGGTTGTGAGAGAAATCAGCGTCCATCTCAAAAATGTAAGCGTAATTTCGTTCCAAACCATACTTGAAACCTGCAATATAAGCCGTTCCAAGACCTTGCTTTCCTGCCCGTTCGACAAGGTGGAGCTGTTCTGGAAATTCTTTTTGTAATTCTTTGACTTTGAGCGCCGTGCCGTCTGGAGAACCATCGTCCACAATCAACATGTGAAACGACTTTTTTAATGAAAACACTTTGCGTACGATGTTTTCGATGTTTTCGATTTCGTTGTACGTAGGAGTTATGACCAAGCTATCTGACACGGGCGTATGGATTGGAACACAAATATAGACAAAGTGCCGAAGCCCTCGCGAGCTTAACAAGGCTTAGGAAAATGTGAACTTGAAAACCTAAGAAATTCAAGAATTACTTGAGCATTTTCAAGTACTTCACTTCCTCATCTGTTAAATGACGGTAACGCCCTCTTGGCAGGTCTTTCTTAGTTAGTCCGGCAAAAACCACACGGTCTAACTTCGATACCGAATAACCGAAATGTTCGAATAAACGACTAACAATATTGTTCTTCGTGGAGTGAATTTGAACCCCAACTTGGTGGGCATCTTCTCCGTTACCTACGTAGTCGATTTCTTGAACTTTGACAATGCCATCATCCAACTCAACTCCTTCGCGAATGGCCGCTAAGTGCGTAGATTTCACCTTCTGTTTGAGGGTAACGTGATAGATTTTGCGAATTCCGTTTTTAGGATTGTTGAGGTTTTTGGCCATTTCGCCGTCGTTGGTGAACAGCACCAATCCGGTGGTCAAGCGATCTAAACGACCAATAGGTGCAATGGCTTCTTTGGTGGCTCCTTTGATCAAAGAAGCAACGGTTCTTCTCCCCAAAGGATCGTCCATTGAGGTTACTACGTTCTTCGGTTTATTGAGCAAAACGTAGCGTTTTTTATCTGGTTTGATGCTGTTTCCGTCGTACTTCACTTCATCGCTAGGCATCACACGGGCACCCAATTCAATGACAACTTCACCATTCACTGTAACCACTCCCGCGGTGATTAAGGTATCGGCCTCCCTTCTAGAACAAACGCCAGAATTGGCGATGTACTTGTTAAGGCGCATTGAACCGTCGTCAACCCTAGCCTTGATGGTCTTCTTCGGCTTAGCTGGTCGGTCTACGATTTCCCCTTTGCGGTTGGTTACTTTTAGTGGTCCTTTCCCAGGACGAGCGTTTTTTTGTGATGGCTTTTTCATTACTGCAAAAATACGCTTATTTCACGACACCACATTCTATCCCATTTTGCTTTTCTTCTTTCCCATCAAATTCAAGTGCCTGTCATCAAATTCAAGTCATAAAAGCGGATAAAACGCAGCTTCTAAGTGGGTGAGCTGGGCACCTACTCCACTGCCCACGATGCTGATGATATCGAAACGAGCTTCTCCTTGCCATTGGGTTTTTTTGAGGTAATGGTCGGCCGCTTTTATAATACGAGATTGTTTATTCTTCACTACCGCTTGCCAAGGCGAACCATAGTGATTGCTGCTCCTCATTTTCACTTCAACAAAAACAATGAGTTCTTCTTTTGAAGCAATGATGTCGATCTCTGCCTTTCCAAATCGCCAGTTGCGTTCTAGGATGGTGAAGCCTTCTTTTTTGAGAAAGGAAACGCCCATGTTTTCTCCTGTTGTGCCGAGTTCATTATTTGCCATTTACCGAAGTTCAGCAATGCGTTTGAATAAACTACCTTTGCGCAAATCCTACTTTGTATGCGTTCTGGACTTATTTTGTGTTTCATTTTTCTAGGGTCGGTGTTCAGCTCGGCACAAGATCTACAAGAAGTTAATTTACTTGCGAAGAGCCAAATTGGACATCGCGCCGGACAGTTTTATTTCTTTTGGGGCTACAATAGAGCGAGCTATAACCCTTCAGACATCCACTTTAAAGGAGATGGCTATGATTTCACGTTAAGCAAAGTTCGTGCGCACGATTTGCCAGAGGAATTCGACACGAAGGTATATTTGAACATCAAGCAGCTCACCATTCCACAGTTTAATTTCAGAACGGGTTATTTTTTGAACGACAAGTACAGTGTTTCTCTCGGTTGGGATCACATGAAATACCGCATCGACGAATTTCAACGAGTGCGTATTAAGGGTGAAATTTCCGAAGAAAGAAACGAGGAATACGCCGGAACGTACAACAACGAATTCATCACCCTTGACCCACAAAACTTTCTTACTGTAGAACACACCGACGGTTTCAATTTCGTTCGCGCTTCCATTGAACGACAAGACGCCCTCTATGTTTCCAAAAACGGCAAACACGGTATTTGTTTCACTGGGGCTTTGAGTTTAGGAATGATGTTTCCTTGGACCGACTTCACCCTTTTCGGTGAGCGCAACAGAAACTTTGTGCACTTGGCGGGTTATGGCGCTTCCATTCACACGGGTTTGCGCTTTGAATTGTTCAATTACGGCTTTCTCCAATACACTAGTCAGTTAGGCTGGGTAAACATGCCCGACATCATCCTTGAAGGAAAATCAAGTGCACGGGCAGATCAAAAAATCACCTTCCACGAACGCGCTATTGTTGCTGGAGCTTATATTCCGATTGGAATGAGGAATTAGGAATGCGTGAATGAATTGGGAAATTTTTGAGGGCGGTTGTTGATGCTGAACTCGGGATGATTTCACAATGCCTTTAGACTCAACTCGCGCAAGCGTCTAAACAGGAGCAAAGCGACCCCTAAACAGGCGAAGCCCTAAACTAAAACATCAACCCAAGCCTAAACAAATCCGCGCAAGC
>JAQWFN010000131.1 GCA_029238785.1 Flavobacteriales bacterium
GCGGCGCTTTTGATTTTGATGCTGTCGGGATCCGTCACTTCAACAACAATGGCGTCCAAATGCTGCATGTCGGGATGTTGCGCCATGAACGCTTGGTAATGTGCGCCAGACTGACCAGACAGCTTGAGCTCATCGGGCAAGTTGTAGCGCGAGAGTCGGGAAATGAAACGGTTGCACATCAGGCAATGATCATCAAAATAGATGATGATTTCGCTGGGTTTTTGCTTGCTTATAGTGAGGCCGAAGTAGGTGTTCCAGAAGGATTTGAGATTGAAAGCTGCGCTGTTTTGAAACGGCCTCAAAATAAAAAGACAGCCCACCAAAAACATCTGATAGGTGAATTCTGGTCCAACAGTGAGTAAAATTCCAGCGTGGAGAAAGACCAGAAGAAGGCCCCAGAGTCGGTGCAATTGAGGTTTGAACACCGCGTAGATCGAAAGGAATTCAACGGCATAGCCAACCATCAACACCAAAGACCACAAGAAACTGGGTGTTTTGTAAACCAAGTCAGCATAAAAACTTGGGAAGCCGTTGGCGATTTCAGTTTTGGCAATGTTTCTTCCCAATGCCGAGCCGTCCAAGGTGCTTACTTGAGCGTTCAAGACCTGATCTAAGATGCCGTAGCATTTAAAAATACCCGAAGTAAAATAGGCCAAGGCAATAAGCACTTGCAGTCCAAAAATCAGTGCCAAGCCACGAGCCAGCTTGTCTTTACTGTCGTTTTCCCCTACAAAAGGCACAAAAACCAAGGTGAAGGAAGAAAAAACGGCCACATGAAGGTAATGATCTACCTTTCCGAACGATGAAATGAGGGCGACGTAATGGAAGAAGAAAAGGAAGAACAGGAGTCGTACAAGAAAACTTCTTCGCCAAAAAAGGAGGTTCAGAAAAGCCGTGAAAAGGAGTCCGTTACAAATAAAATACACCACATTTTCCCAATCAAAGTAGCTCAAGTAGCCCGTGCACCACAGCGGCAAAAAATACTTCTCCGAATTTAAGAGGTCTTGAAAATCGGGCATTTGCGAGTAGGGACTAAAAACGCTGATCGCAATAAAAAACAAGAAAAGATGCATCACCTGGGCCAAACGGTTCAGGTCTTTTGCTTGAGCAAGATCATGGGGCTGCGCAAAAGACTTTCCAAAAATGATGGTTCGATCCCAAAAACTATTTCCTATCCAATTCATCGCAAGAGAGATTAGTATTTGGGGTGCTTCACTTGTTCTGTGGAAAATTCCAGTGGTGGTTTCAATCGTGTTACTTTCAAAACAAGCGACTCAAGGTCTTCTCTTTCGCTTTCGTTGAGAGGAGCGGGATTGAAGTTGAGCCGTGTTCTCCAAAACTTGCGCTCAATTTTAGTGAGAGGAAGCTCACTGCTCAAGAGCATCAGGTGTTCCTCAGAAGTAGCACTCCAAATTTTAAGGTCCGTCATTTCAATTTTCTGCGGAATCTTCGAATAGAGCTTAAAGGAATACACCGGAAAATACTCCGTCTTCTTCTGAACGAAGATTTGGAACATGCTCAGGGCAAAGTAGCCAAGGATGCACAAAAAGACGATGTTTTTCAAAGTGTTCATGGGTTTGATTGATCAAATATCCAACAAAATAGCCAAGGCACAAATTAATGAAGCCCAGCGAGCCGTGCTACTTTTGTCATAAACTTATCTTTCCTTTGTAGAAGAACGGAAACCAAGAACGTGAAAACACTACTTACGCTACTTTTACTTTGCCTCTCTTTCTTCCAAATCCAAGCCCAGGCTTTGAACGGAATGGTGCTCGATCATTTTGCACTCCCCATCAACAACGTGCACGTGTTGAACCTCAACACCGGGAACCATACCCATACCGATAAGTCTGGACGATTTGTTTTGAGCGGGGTGAGCTTAAAAGACAGCTTGCTCTTTTCTCATGTGGGCTACACCAATCGAAACATCATCGTGGGCGATTTATCCAAGGAGCTTGTTGTGGAGTTGGAAGAGAACACCATTTCCATTGACGCCGTGGTGATTGAACCGGAGATCAATGCTTTGAATTTGATTGCCGATATCGACCTCAAAAGCAATTCCATCAACTCTTCGCAAGATATCCTACGCCAGGTGCCGGGCTTGTTTATTGGTCAGCACGCCGGCGGTGGAAAGGCAGAGCAGATATTTTTGCGTGGATTTGACATCGATCACGGTACCGACATCAACATCACCGTAGATGGTATGCCGGTGAACATGGTATCGCACGCGCACGGACAAGGTTATGCCGATCTTCACTTCCTCATCCCCGAAATCGTGGAGCGCATTGATTTTGGTAAAGGTCCGTACTACGCCGAACAGGGCAATTTCAACACCGCCGGTTATGTTGACTTTCAAACCAAAAGCTCCTTGGATCAAAGCAGCATTCAGATGGAAGTGGGGCAATTCAACACCCAGCGTGTTTTGGGACTGTTCAACATCATCAACGAAAACAAACACAAGGCTTACCTCGCAACGGAGTTCTTGGGCACGGATGGACCTTTTGAGAGCTCCCAGTTTTTTCGCAGACGAAATATCTTGGGGAAATACGAATTCAGGCCCAGCGCTTGCGACATGGTGAGTTTCACCTTGAGTCATTTTGAAAGTTCATGGGATGCTTCTGGACAAATACCACAGCGCGCAGTGGACAGCGGATTAATTTCTCGATTTGGCGCCATCGACGATACCGAGGGAGGATCAACCGGTAGAAACAACCTTCAGCTCAAACACAAGCGCTTTCTTTCTGATAATGAGTTCATTACCAGCAATGTGTTCATCAGTCAGTACGACTTCGAACTCTACTCGAACTTCACCTTTTTCCTCGAAGACAGTGCCAATGGCGATCAAATCAAGCAGAAAGAAAACCGCGTTTTGTATGGCATTCAAAGCGAGTATCAGAAGAACTTCAGCCAGAATAAAATCAATGGAAACTGGAAAGTGGGTTTTTCTTTTCGGGGTGATGAGAGTAAGGACAACTACCTCGCCAACACCATTAATCGACGGGAAGTGCAGAATTACATTCAGCGCGGAAACGTTCAGGAAAACAACCTTGGCGCCTACACCAGCATGAAGTTGGAAGTAGGGAAGTGGGTATTTGTTCCCGCCATTCGCTTTGACCGATTTGAGTTTGAGTACGAAGATGCGCTGAGCACTTTGTATGAACGCAAGCAAACCAGTGAAGAAATTTGGAGTCCGAAACTTAACATTCTCTTCAATCCAAGCGATGAAATGCAGTGGTATGTGAAAGGAGGGAAGGGCTTTCATTCGAACGATTCCAGGGTAGTGCTTTTTGATGAAGCGCGCGACATCCTGCCCGCCGCCTACGGTGCAGATTTTGGGGTGATTTGGAAAGCTCGTCCGAAAATGGTCTTGAACGCCGCCGTGTGGACCCTCTTCCTCGATCAGGAGTTTGTTTATGTGGGTGATGCGGGTATTGTTGAGCCCAGCGGAAGAACCGAGCGACAAGGATTGGAGTTCTCCATGCGTTATGAGTTGTTTGATCACTTGTTGATTAGTGCCGACGCCAACTACACCCTCGCCCGTTCAGCAGCCGATCCAGAAGGAGATAATTTCATCCCCTTAGCGCCCGACCTCACTGCCGTGGCTAGCCTGAAGTGGATCGACCCCAGAGGATGGTTTATAGGAATGAATTTGAGGTACATGGATGATCGTCCGGCCAACGAAAACAACAGCATCATCGCAGAAGGCTACACTGTGGTGGATTTGAATGCCGGTTATCAGTTCAAACGCATTGCCTTCGGTTTACAAATTCAAAACCTCTTCGACACCGAATGGAACGAAACCCAATTCGCCACGGAGTCGCGCTTGCAAAATGAATTGGAGTCGGTAGAAGAAATCCACTTCACCCCAGGAACGCCCTTTTTTGCCAAGGGAAGTGTGGCGTATCGTTTTTAAAAAATCGTTTTTTAAGGACTTAGGAAGAGCTGCTTTTTCTTTTGTGCTGAAGAGATTTCAAGGCAGCGAGTTGAATCTAAGAATTACTTAATTTAGGGAGAGCTAAGAATCCATTTCAAGCCATTTATCAACCAGAAACTAAAACTCATGAAATTTAGCTCAAGCCTATTGCCGATTGTTTTTTTCTTGATTTTTCTGAGTGATGCACGAGCTCAGGGTGTCGTATTGGAACATCATCACCAAGAAAACCATCAAAGCACACTTTTGCCCAGCTGTGGTAGTTTTGAATTAATGAAGCACATGGATGGTAGAGCAGCGAATTTTATGGAATTGTCGGATAACTTCATTCTCAGCTTAAAAAAAGTGATCAAGCATCAAGGTGCTGAGAAGGTCAACAACATTTATCGAATTCCAGTGGTGTTTCATGTCGTGCACAACAACGAAAGCGAAAATTTATCTGACGAGGTGATTGAAAATCAACTCCAGGTGATGAACGACGCTTTTCGTCGCACCAATCCCGATGCAGTGGATACCCGCGTCGAGTTTTTAGATTATGTAGGCGATTCCAATATTGAGTTCTTTTTGGCTGAAACCGACCCCAATGGAGGTTCTACTGACGGCATTATCCGAACCAGCACCGACATCGCGCATTTCGGAGGAATCTTACCTTACAATGCCTCTCAAACACCAGAAATTACAGCATGGGTTACCGATAGTTTGTTTCTGAACCTCTTTAGAATTACCCAAAGTGAACAGGGCGGTTCCGATGCTTGGGATACCGAGCGATACTTGAATATTTGGACAGGTGATTTGCGCATCTTAGAACCCGAGATCAACAATTTTGAAGAACTTGTTTACTTGGGTTTGGCAACACCTCCTATAGATCATTTTAATTGGCCGACGGAAATCACAGCACCTTTGAGCGGTTTTAGCCAAGGGGTCATCATGCACTATGTGGCCATAGGAGCCAATAACCCCAATAATTATCCAAGTCCGTATCAAGTATTCAACACCTCAGCCAGTTCAGGCAAGGTTTTGGTTCATGAAGTGGGTCATTATTTAGGGCTGCGTCATATTTGGGGTGATGGAAATTGCAGCCTTGACGATTTTATTGATGATACACCTTTGTGCAGTGCACCTGGACAATGGGATTGCAACCTCAATTCCAACACCTGCGTGGATGAAATCGGTGGTGTAGATTTACCCAACATGGTAGAAAACTACATGGATTACACCAGTGGAACATGTCAGAACGCCTTCACTTTTGGTCAGATTGATATCATGACAGAGGTACTCACCACTTACCGACCAGAACTTTCTGAAGTGATTGTTTCCGTGCCGTATTCAGAGCAAAATCTCGACTTTGACTTTCAGGTATATCCCAATCCCGTTACCGCGAGCTTGAACATTAAGTTGCGCCTTGTTCAAAGCGCAGCACTTCAGGTAGAACTCCTTGATCCACTTGGCAGGGCAGTAGCAACAAGCCAACACCAGCTTTCATCGGGAGAAAATACCCTGACTTTAGACCTCCGTGATGTAAAGCAAGGCATGTACTTTCTGCGACTCACCGGTGCGAATGGAAGTCAAACAAAACAGATCATCAAACAGTAGCTTTAGCCCAATTACAGCTTGGAAGGAGCTTTTTTTTTAAGCCATTTTATCTAAGCGAAGCGAAGAGTGTATTAACTTTAACGAAAGTCAATTCATAAGCAAGCTCTCCCAAGAACATGAAATCAACCTTTCTTAAGCGCCTTTTTGTTGGGGTGATCATCATCCCTTTAGTTTTGATCTTAGCCTTAATCACTTATTTGTATTTCCAACAAGACGCCATCGTTCAAGCTCAAATCACCGAGCTGAACAGCACTTACGAAGGTAAGGTAAGCGTGGGCGATGTGCATTTGGCTCCTTTTGAAAACTTCCCTTACATATCCTTGAAAGTGGATGATGTGGCCCTTCACGAGAGCAAAGCCGATAGCGCAGCTGCCCTTTTGGAAGTGGCCGATATCTACATTGGTTTTCAGTTTTGGGACATTGTTAGCGGGAATTACGACATTCAGAGTCTCGTTGTGGAAGACGGCTTCTTTGATTTGGTGATTCACGAAGATGGGGTGAGCAACCTTGAACGGGCCATTGCCAGCAATTCAACAGACGAAGAAAGTTCGCCCCTAAAGGTTCATCTCAAAAAAATCGAACTGAAAAACATCGACATCCATCATCGCCAAGAAGCCAATCAAAAAGAAGTGGAAACCATGATTTACTGGGCCAAAGGAGGTTTCAGTACCAGCGAAAGGAACACCGCCGCGCACGTGGATAGTGAGTTTGAGCTCAACATCATCGAAGAAGGAGACAGCACCTACTTCAAGCACAAGCACTTTGAATTTCACACCGATTTTAATTTCGACCACGATTCTGGTCTATTGGCCTTTAAACCCTCAGGGATCAAAATGGAGCATGCCGATTTTGAAGTTGAAGGCACGATTGACACCAAGCAGGAGGTAAACATGGACCTCAAGATTAAAGGGACAAAACCCAGTTTCGACCTCTTTTTTGCCTTTGCTCCGAGCGAGCTGATTCCTGTTTTAGAACGCTACGAAAATGCCGGTAAAATCTACTTTAACGCCAGCATTGAAGGTCCGGTTACCGAAGGCCGACAACCCTTCATCAATGCCAGTTTTGGAGCAGACGAAGCCTTTTTAGAGAATTCCCTTGCGCACAGGAAAATGGACGATATGGGCTTTTCTGGCAGCTTTACCAATGGTGAGCAACGAAATTTAGAGAGCATGGAGTTTTCCATGACCGGCATAAGAGCGAATTTAGAAGAGGGTCACTTTTTAGGGAACATTCGCGTGAAAAACTTCGAGGCTCCTGAGATTGAAATGGATCTGGATGCAGATTTCGACATCCCTTTTCTTGTAGGTTTTTTGAATTTGGATGAGGTTGAAGACGTTCAGGGCAGGGTGGAAATGAAGATGAGTTTTCACGATATTATCGACATCGACAATCCTGAGAATGCGCTTCAGGAGCTCAATCAAGCGTATTTTGCAGAGTTAAGCATCGAAGACCTTGCCTTTGCAGCGAGCACACTTCCTTCCGTCTTGAAAGATTTGGATCTTCATTTGGTGATGAAGGGGAAAGAAGCACAGCTCGATCAGTTCAATATGCAGTTTGGCGACTCAGACCTTTCCATCACCGGCTCCTTATCTGATTTACCCGCTATCGTACATCATTCACCAACACCCGTTAGTGCCGCTTTATCCATAAAATCCAATGTTTTGGACATCGCCCAGTTGACCCAGTACTCAGAAGAAGACAGTACTGGTGTGAATGAGCGGGTAGAGAAGCTCCAGCTTTCTTTTTCGTTTGAGGCTTTAGGAAATGCCTTTACCGAGTTCACCCACTTGCCAAAGGGAGAGTTTTTTATTGATGATCTCTATGCCGATTTGAAGCACTATCCGCATACTTTGCATGACTTTCATGCCGACGTATTTGTGATGGATGATGACTTGAACATCATTGATTTCACCGGAGTGATTGATGATTCCGACTTTCATTTTAACGGCCTCATTTACGACTACAGTGCTTGGATGGAAGAAGAGTTGAATGGCGACATCAAGTTAGACATCACCCTAAAATCTGATCTTCTAAAATTCGAAGACCTCTTTAGTTATGGCGGAGAAAACTACATGCCTGTGGATTACCGTCACGAAGAAATTGAAGGCTTGGAATTGCACATGGACAGCAGAATGCGCTATGATAAGAATGAACTCAAAGCCATCAATGTTAGCATCGACAAGCTTGGGGGGAAGATGCATGTTCATCCGCTTCGATTTGAGAATTTCAGCGGAAACATAGAATTGGCTGATGAGCACCTTGTGGTGGAAGATTTCAAAGGAAAAATGGGACGCACCCAATTTGAGATCGACATGAATTATTATTTGGGTGAAGACGAAACGATTAAAAAACGCGATAATGCCTTTCGTTTGAAGTCGGACTTCATCGACTTCGACGCACTGAGCAACTTCAACTTAAAGGCCGCAGAAACAGCTCAGGAATCATCAATACCCACTACCGAAGATGTTGAAGCCCATGCTGAAGCCTTCAATATTTACGAATTGCCCTTTACCGCCATGCAGTTCAATGCAGATATTGGGCATTTCCTCTATCACCGCATCGATTTGAAAGAGGTAAAAGCACAGTTTAGAACCACGCCAGAACATTACATCTATTTAGACACCTTACGAATGTATGCTGCCGGTGGAGAAATAGCCATGAACGGCTACATGAACGGCAGTGATCCGGAACACATCTATCTCAAACCTAATATGCGTTTGAAAGGCGTTGATTTGGACAAGTTGTTATTCAAGTTTGAGAATTTTGGTCAGGACGCCATTGTGTCGGAAAACCTGCATGGCAAGCTCAACGCTTCGATTACTGGAAACATCCGTGTTTACCCAGATTTCGTGCCTGATTTGGATCAGTCTGAAGTTCATTTGGACGCGCAAGTTTTGGATGGGCGATTGGACAATTACGACCCTGTTTTGATGCTTTCTGATTATTTCGGGGATAAGGATCTGAGCAGCATTAAGTTTGACACCTTGCAGAACCACATGGACATCCAGAACGGCAGAATTACCATTCCTAACATGACCATTGAATCCACCTTAGGTCATATGGATATTTCGGGGACGCAGAGCATGAACGACAGTATGGAGTATTTTGCGCGCATACCTTGGAGCTTGGTGAAAGGAGCTGCTCGAAATAAGATTTTCGGGACAAAGGAAAGGGAGGAAGGAGCTGAAGACGAGATTGTGGAGTTGGATCCGAAGAAGAATGTCAAGTACCTCAATATTAGCATTACCGGCACCTTGGAAGACTATCGCATCAGCATGGGCAAGGCCAAGAAGTGAGCACAAGCAAAAGAGATCGTCTGTTTTATGGTTTGAAAAGCTGGTAGAAACGGTTCATCACAAACACATGAGGTAGAGTGATGGAAGAGATGATGATTAGCAAGCAATAGCCGTATGAGTAAGCTATTAACTCGAGGTAAATCAGCAAGAAAATCAAGGCAATCCCGAGAAAAGAAAAGAGCGTAAGTGGTGCAAGTAGGGAGATAAAGCCTTTCCATGATCCAACTTCTTTTTTGGCGCTCAAAAAATGGTATTCTTCATTAAGGACTTTTAAAGAGTGAAGAATCACAAAGTAGAGTGTAAAACCAATAAGAAATGGCATTACTTCAAAGCTTAGAAGAATAAGGAAGAAAACCACCGTTTCCAGCAAGAACATCTCTTTTTTGATTGCTTTTTTGATGGTGAGTAAGACCATAATAGCCAGTGTGATCGTGCTTGATGCAAGGAACAGGTAGTGCATGTGCTGTGTTTGATGCAGCAAATCAAAAACAAGAAAATGCTCGTCGGCAAGCATTATTTTTTGGATTTCTTCAATATTGAAATAAATCAAGGCCGAAAGGAGGCTGACACCCCAAGAAATGGCGAGCAGACGTTGTAGCAGACCTGTTTCTTTGAAATAATGAGCAAATTGTGATTGACCGAAATGGTACGCCGATATGATTAAGAATACCAAATATGCGCAGATAGGGAAAAACATCCAGAGTAAAACATTGCTAAATACCACAATGAGGTAAATTGAAATGAACTGGGTATTATTTAGTTTTTTTTCTCTTAGATAAAGCAAGTTATCTATAGCGCCATGGGGAATGCCGATAAATAAGATAAACGGCAAACAAAGCGTCATTTGAGTTGATGCATCAATTCCACCCTCACTTAATACCATAGGCAGCAGGACGAGCAGACTGGCAATAAAGATGAAGATCGCTTTTGACATCGTAAAAGAAACAAAAGCCCGTGCATTTAGGTGCACGGGCTTATAGTGAATGATTTTATGCTGCTTGTTTTGCTTTAGACGCGTTGATAGCGATGTTATACACTACCAAACCGAATCCAATTTTGTTTATCGCATCTGCGATGTTGTAGAAGAGGTCAACATTGCTGCTTTCCCATCCTAGAGCTGTATTCAACCAACCTCCAGGCATACACATGTATCCAATTGGGTAAATGGCCCATCCAACTAAAACGAACCAAGCCAATGTTTTGATTCCGTTCAAAATAACAGGATTGTTGGTTTTTTCTGCCAATTGTTTTACTTCACCAAACCAAGCGGTGTAAAGAATATAGATGTACCCCAAGGTAGATAATACACCATAGATAACACTATGCATTGCTGCTCCGTCTGCCGCAGAACCGTCTGGGTTCAATGGAACGAATGCCTCACCGATGTAGCCAAATACGAGCATCCATACGGCAGCGATGATTAGTTTCCACATCAAGCCAATTTTAGCTCCTGCGGCTTTTGTTAAAAGGTAAAACTCAACGCACATCAACGGAACAGTTAAGGTCCAGTCGATATATCTCAAGGCAGTTGGATTCTCACCTGTTGCGAGGTAATAATCACGCATGTAGTAATAATGCACGGCAGCAATAAAGGTAATCAATGCCGAGATCAGCAAGGAAAGCTTCCACTTTCCATCAACACTCCCTCTTTCGAAGAAGAAGAAAATTGATGCAGCAAGCATGGCCATGTAGCCTGTAAAGAATGTAAACGCAACGGCGTCATCTTTGGGAATAGTTAATACATCTAATAATAACATGATTATTTGGTTTTAGGATTTAGGGGATAACATCGTTCGGCTTTGTTTTGTTTAAATGATTTTAACAAAAGTTATACAAGACGTAAGTGTTGAATCTTGTTTTTTTGTTTGAAAGTCCATTAAACATTGATATTCAGTAACTAAAAAACGTTTGCTTATTTGGTCGAATTTTTGCTTATTTATTTTGATTTTAAATAAGAAAGTGTGAATGTTTGCGCTAATTATGCACTTTTTTACTCCATTTATTTTATGTGTTTTTCAGGTACATTCTGCGTTTTTTATGTCACGAATGGAAGAAATCGATTATAAACCGATCCAATTGGGCTTTCTTATATGGAATTGATGGTCGTCTTTATTAATGAACTACTTTAGGTCCAGTTATGGAAGGTTTTGATAGATATCTGCTTGGGGTGGTGCTTTGTTTTGAGCCGTGAATCCGCACAATTTTTTTTGTACTTCAAGAAGTAGCTGGCTAGCTCAGAGGTTATTCTCGTAATGGTCTGAATAAGGCTTAATTTAAGGTAAATGAAAGATTTGAGTAGTATATGTTTGTCTTGTGGACTTTGTTGTGATGGTACCCTGATTGGTTTTGTGCATTTGGATGCTAATGAAGTTCCAGAAGTTCGAAAGCATATGGACATTGAGGAAGAACAGGGGCATGGCTTTTTTCTTCACCCTTGTAAGCGCTATTGTGATGGCTGCACCATTTATGCAGATCGACCAAAGCAGTGTGGCTTGTTTAAGTGTGGACTCTTGAAGTCTGTTGAACAGGAAGAGCTTCAATTCAACCTCGCTCTGGACGCCATTGCTGAGTTGAAGGAATTGAAGTTGAGCATTGAAGCAAACTTGAGTTCCTTGAGGTTTGAGCTCAAATCACATTCTTTTTACTTCCGAATAGTTGAATTAAAAAAGCGTTTGTTGAAGCTGGAGCAAGCTACTGACTTATCGAGCGAACATCAATTGCTCGTGCAATCCCTACAGGAGTTTGACACGCTTTTATTGGAAAAGTTCGACCTCACCATCGATTAAGGCTGATGTTAGCTCATTTTAAATCATGTAAGCTCATTCTATAATTGTGTAATGCACAAGGCTAAAGCTTAGTCGACATTTGTTTCACCACTACGTATACTATTTACGGTCTAGGGGAATATCCGCGCTTAACCGATTAAACAATTCTAATAATAGTCTGTTGCTGCTCGCTGAACAAAACGGGAAACTCATCGGAAACATCGACCTGATCGGATCAGCAAGAAGTAGAATGGACCATACAGCAATGCTAGTGTTGGACTTCTATTAGAGGCTAGAAATAGAGGGATCGGTAGTATTTTGATGAACCAAGCCATCGAATGGGCAAAATACAATCCCAAACTGAAACTCATTTGGCTTGATACTTACAGCAGTAACCTTGTTGGCTTAACCCTTTACGATAAAATGGGCTTTAAAGTAGCGGGTGTTGTTCCAGGCTTCTTTGAGCAGAACGGACAATCACACAGCAAAGTTCAGATGTACCTGAAAGTTTAAGACTTTGGATCTAGTGCTAAAGGTCGAATAACAAAAGAAAATAAGTACGACTCAACTAATGTGCGATTTTGTTTTTATCCAAAAAGATCCACGTCTTCAAGATTTCTGGACTTGAAATTTACCTTACAATATTGATCTATTAAAAAGGATCAACTTCCACAAATGAGTATGCACCAACCACACCCAAGCCATTTTCAACATTACTGAATATCTGAACGGGTTGAGCAAAGAAATCGCCAGAGGTCTCTCGATACCGGTGCACGCTTTTTTGGTACAAATAGAACTCTCTTGAACAACGAATAAGTTGGATTTTCACCTCACTACTTCCAGCGTAAAACTCAATATCGAAATTGACGTCATTACCATCAAAGAGCTCATCACTGAAAAATCCGTTGTCGAAATAGTACCATTCGCTTTCCCCAAATCCACTGTCGTCTTGAAAAATGGGGTTAGTACTCGAAAAACCAAGAGCAAAAGGATCTGAAAAATCATTATCCTCATAGACCAGAAGTTGGTAATAATCAGTTCCATCTGGATCATTAAAACGCAGCTGTGCGCGGTAGAAAGCACTAAATTCATCTCCGATAAGTTCGAATTCTACCAGTTCAAAATTGTTGGGAAATGCAGGAACTTTGGTCTCGGCGGTAACGCTTTCAAAGCCTTCTTGAGCAGCACTAATGCTAAACACATCACCAACGGCTACCTCACTTGGAATTTCATACCAGCCGTCTCCCATTGAAACAGCAGTGCCAATGAAGTTACCGTTCCTACTTACCTGAACGTTGGCATTTGTGAAAAAGACAATATCATCATCGTTCAAAATGGAAGCCGTTTTACTCAAAGAACAACGAACGATATCATCACCGGCTTCAATGTAACTCACCAAAACCAACTGGTCATCAATTTCATCACCGAGGTAGGGAATTTCCTTCTCACAAGAATAGAATAATCCCGCAAGGCAAAAACAGATAAATAGCTTAGGAAGATTTTTCATGATTAGAATTCAAAATTATAGGTGAATGCGGGAATAACTGGGAAAAGAGAAATCTGGTATAAGCCCCGATTTCCGAAGCCTTCGTTCTTGAAATAAAGGAAGAAGGGGTTCTGACGATTGTAAGCATTATACAAGCCAAAACTCCAAGTCCGTTGCCCGTACTTTGTTTCTTTATGAAGATTGACCCCCACATCTAAACGGTGATATGCAGGCATACGATACCCATTTCTTTCATCGATGTACTCAGCCCCATTAAAGAAGCTGCTGAATTGATTGTCTCCAATCGATGGGTTGAAGAGGTTGGGTTCAAATCGAGCCACTGGCAAAGACACGGCGTTACCTGTACCGTAAACCCAAACAAAGCCAAAATCAATTTTGTCGTTGGGCTTGTAAGTTAAAGCAATGCCAATGTCGTGTCTACGATCATAACGGTATGGGAAGCGATTTCCGAAGTTCAAATCGTCAAATTCACGCCAGCTCCAGCTGAGGGTGTACCCCGCCCAACCAGTAAACTTGCCTAAGTTTTTCATCAGCAACACTTCAGCACCATAGGCCTCTCCGTTTCCAATAGCTACTTTGTTTTCCCAGTTCTCACCACTCCCTTGAAAAGCTGCTCCATCTTTATATTCAATGAGGTTCTGCATGGTTTTGTAATAGCCTTCTATGCTTAATGAATAGGAGTCGTTAAACGAAGTAGCATAACCCAAAGAAACCTGATCACTAATTTGCTGTGGCACTTGATCTGTAACGGGTAACCACAAATCAATAGGCAGTCCTATGCTACTGTTGGTGAGCAAATGCAGGTACTGTACCATTCTCGAATACGATGCTTTTATGGAGGCATTTTCTCCAAGAGACAAGCCCTTCGGCAATAAATAACGAGCTGCAAAACGGACCTGTGGGTTGAAATAAAACTCATTGCGAACACTAAAACCACTCAGATGTAGTCCGGCATTCACTTTCAACTTTTCGGTAATGCTCCAATCATCTTCTGCCCAAAGCGCGAATTCATGCGCGTAAACATCGTTTGAGCCAAAGGTGGTGTCTTGAACTTCTTGCTGGTTTTCATACTCGAAAACATTGATGCCTGGCGTAAAGGTGTGATAGGTGTGCACTGCACCGGCCTTTACGGTGTGATTGGCATTGGGTAGATAATCCAAGTCAAACTTCAAGCCCACATCATCGATCCCTGAATCGTAGCGAAACAACGACCGTT
Source organism: Flavobacteriales bacterium (assembly GCA_029238785.1). Taxonomy (GTDB): domain Bacteria; phylum Bacteroidota; class Bacteroidia; order Flavobacteriales_D; family Sanyastnellaceae; genus CALKGK01. Next base: position 14,309 of record JAQWFN010000131.1, read on the forward strand.
CTTCAACTGTATTGCTGCTGTATTCGAGTTCATAATCGTTGAGAAAGCGATACTGGCTATAAGTAGCAGTGAGGTTAAAGAAGGTTTTTGTGTTCAAAATACGGTTCCATCGAGCTGCAAGAATGGTATTTCCCCAAGTTATTCGGGCATCTAGTTTTTCTCTTTGATTGTCGCCAAAACTATCGTCATACCGTGCAAATGCCCGATCTCTTCCAAAATAAGCACTGAGGTAAACACGGTTGTCTTCGTTGATGATGTGGTTGATCTTGGTGTTGAGGTCGTAAAAGAAATAACCTCCTGTTCCACCATCTGAGTTGGCGGCAATGAACGGACGAGCAAGGAGGTCGATGTAGGTTCTTCTGCCTGATACGATGAAGGAAGTTTTGTCTTTTTTGATCGGACCTTCTAAGGTGAGTTTACTGGCGATGAGTCCGATAGAACCACTCCCTTTAAATTCCTTCATATTGCCTTCCTTCATGCGGATGTCAATAACCGAGCTCGACCTTCCCCCATAGCGCGCGGGAAAACCACCTTTGATAAGTTCAACATTCTTGATGGCATCGGCATTGAATACCGAAAAGAAACCGAAGAGGTGCGAGGCATTGTAAACGGGCACGCCATCGAGAAGAATTAAGTTTTGATCCGGACCGCCACCTCTGACGTAAATACCGCTGGCTCCTTCCGTTCCAGACTGCACTCCTGGGAGGAGTTGGAGTGTTTTCATCAAATCTCGTTCGCCCAACAAAACGGGTAAAGCATCTACTTTGGACATGTCTAAAGTGATGCTCCCCATCTGAGTGCTTTCTTCTATTCGTTCTTCTTGATTGCCCAAAATTTCAGCTTCACCAAGAAGTTCCCCTGGAATCAGCGCCACGTCTTTTCTTTCGTTTTTGCTGAGCACAAAGGTGTATTTCACGGGCTGATATCCCACAAAAGAATAAATGAGTTCAACAGTATCAGCAGGCAAGCTCAAGCTGTAAAATCCGTAAATGTTGGCACTTGTACCTAGAGCTTTGTTGACTTCGTAAATACTTGCTCCAATCAAGGTTTCACCCGTGTTAGCATCACTGATGGTACCACTAATGGTATAGGTTTTTTGGCTTTGGGCTTCTGTTTGCTTCGCGAAGCACAAAAAAGAAAGGCTAAGAATAAAACACCAATGCAATTTGAGCGCTAAAGGTGTTTTTGATGGCCGATTAAAGTGGGGGAATGGCTGCATCGAGTTAATTAAATCTAGTTTTTTGGTGCAATACTAACGAAGATTTCAAAGGCATTGTATGTGGAAATAAACTTTAAGGCATTCAAAGAGGTGCAAAGATTGAAAACTCAATGAATATAGTTTGATGTTCGTGCTGCCGGAAGCAAATATATTTCTAAATTCTCAAGTACAAAGTTGGCACTAATCCACCCTATTCATGATTTCAAATGTAACTGTTAGTTCATCGATTTCGGCCTCGATTTCTCATGTTTGGGAGTCTTGGACAAACCCGAAGCACATCGTGAAATGGAACTTTGCGCATGAATCTTGGAAGTGTCCGGCAGCTACAAATAATCTTTTCCCTGGTGGTGATTTCTCTTGGCGAATGGAAGCCGTCGATGGCAGCATGGGCTTTGATTATGCAGGGAAGTATATTGAAATTGAAGATCACGCCTTCATCCTTAAGCAATTGAACGACGGTAGAGAGGTCAGCATAACTTTTGAAGTAATGGGGGATGAGGTTTTACTCTCTGAAATCTTTGAAATTGAACATGAAAACAGTGCAGAACAGCAGCGGATGGGGTGGCAAGCCATTCTCGATAATTTTAAGCGCTACACGGAGCAATGGTATAGCTCAAACAACTAACAATATTTCGAAGGCATGAAACTATACATTGCTCAAAGTCTAGATGGTTTTATAGCCGCTGAAGATGGTAGCATCGATTTTCTGGACGCCGTCCCTAATCCAGATCAACATGATTACGGCTACCATCAGTTCTCAGAGGGAATTGACCTTATTTTAATGGGACGAAAGAGCTATGAAAAGATCTTAAGTTTCTACATTGAATGGCCTTACCCCAATTGCCAAACGGTGATTCTTTCCTCACAACAAAATTTGGAATTGAAGAGTCCAAATACCCG
>JAQWFN010000010.1 GCA_029238785.1 Flavobacteriales bacterium
GTAGCAAAGTTGAACGTTGTTTTCTCCAAGGAAATCACTTCCTTCTGGAGTGATAATCATCTGAAAGCTGTTGCTTCTTGGGAAGTGAGAACCACTAGCAGAGTTGAAATAATCCACATCAACGAAGTTCACATAAACGGCTTCGGGCGTTACTTTGTAAAGGATTTGACCTTGCTCTCTAATATCAATATCTGCCCAATAACCTGCCACTTGATTGTAGGTGGCCGCCGGAAATCCTTCTGGAGTCCAGTCGATGTAACCTGCTCCAAAAGAAATCGTTCCCTTAGAGTTGATATAGAAACTATTGTAGCTGTTTCCGTAAAGGTTAAAAGTAACACCTGGCCCTAAAGAAATTGGCCCAAGCCATGCGTCCACATCGGCTCCTGCGCCACCAGTTTGGTCCCACATGTTCGTGGTGATGTTGGTGTAGGTACCGTCTGGTTCAATCCAGCACTCGCAACCGTCTCCTGGAGGTTGGTTCATTCTTTTCGCCTTAGCGCTCGCTCTTCTTTCTTGAGCTTCTGGAGTGTTTTTACGTGCCATGATGATTTCTACAACCTCATCTTCGTTATACGCATCCCAAGCGCGAACTACAGCCCACTCTTCTCTTGTCATTTCAAAAACAGCCTCTTCGAAAGAACTGTATGACGAGATGATCTCTTCTGCCGTTTTTGGCACTTCAAGAGGCTTGATTTGATCAGAAGTTTCTTGCGCGAACATCGACGTTGAGCACATCCAAACCGCAGCGATTAATAGCAAACTTTTCATATTGTGTTGGTGAGTTTCAAATTAAAGCCTTGCAGAACCACAACGAGATGAGCTTACAAGACGTTTTTCAATTAAGGTGAACAAATATAGTATTTCTAGCTATCTCAAAAGCGTAACATTACCACCTCTTTTATAGCTTACCCCATCGCTCCCTATTGCCTTTATCCAATAGCGGTAAGTTCCTGCGGGGCATACATTGCCAAATTGGTCGTTTCCATCCCAAGAATCAACACGTTCATCGGATTGAAAGACCATTTCTTGTTTGTCATTAAAGATAATAAGCGTAATAATTTCAATGTTCTTTGAGGCCCTAGAAATATCAAATTGGGCATTTTTTCCATCGTTATTCGGTGTGAACACGTTTGGTATTATCAATTCAGAGGGCTCAAGCACCTCGAGTAACATCTCTTGAGTGCTCGTTGCACCGTTCGTATTGCTGGTAGTGAGACGAACTATATAATCACCTTCTTCAAGATACTCGTGATTTACTGTTTCAGAACTGTAGTTTGTTCCATCTCCCATTTCCCAGAAGTAGTTTAGCTCTCCTCTAACTTTCGTGCTGAAGGTAAATTCATAAGGGTTGTAGTCGTCTTTCTTTGCGCTAAACTCTGCCGAGAGCGGCGGTTCGTTCACTGTTTCACTATTTGCAGGTGCCTCATAAGAAATTGGGCTTGAGTGTTCCAACTGCTGCTCACTCGCAAGCTCTTTGTCTTGGATTTGTTCCTTTAGGCTTTCCGTGGTGATCGCTTGATTCAAGGTGTTTTGTGTGTCTTCTGCAGCTGTATTTAATTCCGGTGCAGACTCCTTATGACCTATTTTCGCTTGGTTCTCGAGGCTTGCTTCTGCCTGCTTATCATCAGAAGCACTTGATTCTACTTTTTCCTCAATAATGAGCGACGGCTTGGTTTCGTTTAAACCAGCATCTTGTTCTTCTGATGACTTAGTGGTGATTTCCTTTTGGCTTGCTGGTGTTTCGCTTACAAGAACTTTCTCTTCTTGATTTAGGGCGAAAAAGCCAACTGTTCCCACCACGGCTATGCTGGCCACTGCGAGGGCTATCTTCGCGAAAAAACCAAGGCCTGTGGCCGTACTTCCTGCTGCGCTAGCGCCTAATCCCGACTGCACTCCAGCCCAAAGTTGAGGATCAACAGGAAGTTCCATGTTGCCCAACTTTTTGCTTAACAGCTCTTGTATTTTCTTATCTTCTAAATTCACTTTCTTCTCTTGAATTTAATGCTCTTTTCAATTGTGCCTTTGCTTTGAAATACTGGGTTTTGGAGGTTGACTCCGTGATATCGAGCATTTCAGCAATCTCTTTGTGCGCATAGCCTTCAATTGCATACAAATTGAAAACCGTGCGGTATCCTGCAGGCAAAGCTTGAACGAGTTCTAAAATTTCATCAGCAGCCATGTTTTCCAACACGGTATACGTCTGATGTTCAAATTCAGCCCCGTCACTTAATTCATCATTGAGCAACAATTTCTTGTGTTTTCTCAAATGAATAAGCGCTGTATTCACCATAATCATCCTAATCCAAGCCCCTAAAGCACCTTTTCCACTGTACTGCTTGAGCTTTTCGAAGACCTTGATGAATCCTTCTTGCAAAATATCTTGAGCGTCTTCATAACACATCGCGTAGCGCACACAAACCGCCATCATTCGCCCTGCATAGCGGTCGAACAGCTCCTTTTGAGCTTGGCCATTGCCTTTTAAGCAAGCTTGTACTAACTCCTGATCTGTCATTGTTCTCCGTTATCTGATGCACTTTCAATCCAGAAAGTTGTCTGTTTGGGAAAATATTATCACAAATCACGGCTTTATTTTCAAAAGTCATCAAGGACAAGCAAAACATGGCTATTTTTGCAGTGTATGAAACATATACGGAACTTCTGCATTATTGCACATATTGACCACGGTAAGAGCACCTTGGCCGATCGTTTGTTGCAAACTACTGGCACTATTAGCGATCGACAGCTGCAAGAACAAACCTTGGACGACATGGACCTTGAGCGCGAGCGTGGTATCACCATCAAGAGTCACGCTATTCAAATGAACCACGAGCATGAAGGTCAGAGCTATGTGCTTAACCTTATTGATACTCCTGGGCACGTTGACTTCTCCTACGAGGTTTCTCGTTCCATTGCGGCCTGTGAAGGTGCCTTGTTGATTGTTGATGCCACTCAAGGAATTGAGGCGCAAACCATCTCCAACCTTTACCTCGCTTTAGAGCACGACTTAGAGATTATTCCTATCCTCAATAAAATGGACTTGCCTTCAGCGGATCCAGAGGGGGTGACAGATCAAATTGTTGAACTTATTGGTTGCGATCCTTCTGATGTTATTCCAGCTAGTGGAAAAACGGGGCAAGGGGTGGACGCTATTCTAGAAGCCATTATTACGAGAATACCTCATCCCAAAGGAGACGTCGAAGCGCCACTACAAGCCATGGTTTTTGACTCTGTGTTCAATCCGTTTAGAGGGATTATCGCTTACTTGAGAATCATCAATGGTTCAATCAATAGCGGAGAACAGGTGAAATTCATCAACACCGATAAAAAATATTACGCTGATGAAATTGGGGTCTTGGGCCTCGACCTCATCAAGAAAAAAACATTATCAGCTGGAGACGTGGGCTATATCATTTCAGGCATCAAAAATGCCAGAGATGTGAAAGTTGGGGATACGGTGACTTTGGTTAGCCGACCATGTCCGGCAGCGGTTAAGGGTTTTGAAGATGTGAAACCAATGGTTTTTGCTGGTATCTACCCTGTGGATACAGAGGACTACGAAGAGCTTCGTAATTCAATGGAAAAACTTCAATTGAACGATGCTAGTTTGGTGTTCGAACCGGAGTCTTCAGCGGCGCTTGGTTTTGGTTTCCGATGCGGATTCTTAGGAATGTTGCACATGGAAATCATTCAAGAACGTCTGGAACGTGAATTCAACATGACCGTGATCACCACGGTTCCTAACGTATCTTACTACGCCTACACGAGAAAAGGTGAGAAACTGGTGATTAACAACCCGTCTGATTTGCCAGATCCAAGTAAATTGGAGTATGTAGAAGAGCCTTACATCAAGGCCTCTATCATTACCAAAGGAGAGTATGTTGGTTCGGTAATGACGCTTTGTATTGAAAAACGTGGCGAACTTAGAAATCAAGTTTACCTCACTTCAGATCGTGTGGAGCTCTCTTTTGAGATGCCATTGGGTGAAATCGTTTTTGATTTTTATGATAAATTGAAGACCGTTTCGAGGGGATATGCTTCTTTTGATTACCACCCATCGGAATACAAAGAATCTAAATTGGTGAAGCTCGACATCCTCTTGAATGGGGATCAAGTAGATGCCTTAAGTGCATTGATTCACCGTGATCATGCTCACAATTTGGGTAAAAAGATCTGTCTGAAGTTGAAGGAGCTCATTCCTCGTCAACAATTCATGATTGCACTACAAGCCGCAATTGGGGCGAAAATTGTTGCAAGAGAAACCATCTCTGCCGTTCGTAAAGATGTAACAGCAAAATGCTACGGTGGTGATATCACCAGAAAGCGTAAACTTCTCGAAAAGCAGAAAAAAGGAAAGAAACGCATGCGTCAAGTTGGAAACGTAGAGGTTCCACAAGCAGCCTTCTTAGCTGTTCTGAAATTAGATTAAGACAGTAAAGCTTATTTAGAAGCCCCGGCAAGGACGAGTACAAACTCCCCTTTCGGGGCTTTTTCGTTGAAGTGTTGAATGACTTCACTCAGCGTTCCGCGCACCACTTCTTCGTGGAGTTTTGAAATCTCTCTGCAAGCCGCCACTTCTCTTTCTTCACCAAAAAATTCCTTGAGTTGCTCAAGGGTTTTTAGCACGCGATATGGACTTTCGTAAAAAATGATGCTTCGCTCTTCTCCTTCCAATTGTTGGAGGCGTTTCTGACGGCCTTTTTTGTGGGGTAAAAAGCCTTCGAACACAAAGCGGTCTGCGGGCAATCCAGAATTAACCAAAGCGGGTATTAGGGCTGTTGCTCCGGGCAAGCAATCAACAATAATACCTCTATCCCAACAAGCTCTTGAAAGCAAAAAGCCCGGATCAGATATCCCTGGAGTTCCCGCATCAGAAACCAAAGCAAAACGGGTTCCTAGCTCAATTTCATCCATCACTCGATTGAGCACTTTATGCTCGTTGTGCGAATGAAAAGAGCGCATGGGCGTGCTGATTTCAAAATGCTTGAGCAATTTTCCTGTCACACGGGTGTCTTCAGCCAGAATCACATCTACCTCTTTCAAGATTTCCACGGCGCGAAAAGTCATATCGCCTAAATTCCCAATAGGGGTTGGTACAATGTAGAGCCTGTTCATGAGTGTCTGCGTTCTACTAGTTCAAGAAATGCATCCAAAACGTTTTGCTGGTCTTCATCCTCAAATGATGCTGGCAGGTTGTCTGCTAACCATGTGCTTATTTCAGAGCCGTTTTCTTCTTTGTTTAGGAACTGAACGGCATTATCGTAGGCGTTTCCATCACCGTCAAATAGGGTGTTGATGAACTGGAATTTGCGGTTCAAACCAATGGCTGATTTGAGGTCGGAAAGTGGTGTTTTCTCCAGTTTCTCTGCTAAGGACTTTTCAGTAAGCCCTTCTTTTTGAACTTTCGCAGCCGGGGATTCTTTTTGAACAGGCGCCTCCGCTACAATCCTTTCTTCAACAAGGCTCTCATGAGCAGGAACTTCTTCTTCAATCTGCTCTGGGCTTTCTTCGATAATTTCCGCAGTCTCTTCTTCGATTTCTTCTTTCTTGTTCGTAGGCTGCTCCTTTTCTTCTAGAGCTACTTCCTCTTCTCCTTCTTTCTCCTCAACTAATTCCTCAGCTACTTCCTCAGCTACTTCCTCAATCTTTACTTCCGGAGCTGAGTCTTGAACAAGAGCGCTTAAATCGGGTGCTGGACTTTCTTCTTGTGCAGTGCTTTCTGTTGCCGTTTCAGTCAAATCTTGAATGTCGTCTTCAAAAGTGAAGAGCGTTGATTGCTCTCCTTTGCTCTTTTCAACCTCAATTTCGTGAATCGCATCAAACAAGGAGGTTTGATTTACAGGTACATATCGGTCTAGTCTGAAGTTGTATGCCGACGCGAGGGAGTCGCCTTTCCCTAAACGGTCAAAGGCTCTATGACGAATTACAATGAGGCGTTCGTACAGCATTCTAGCGCTTTCTACAGCTTCATTTAATTCTTCGGCGTGAAGGTTTCCGGCATTCATGCGATGCAGCACAGACTGCATGTGCAGCAGCAGGTCGTTCATGTTTTTATACTCTTGTTCTTGCGCCATGGTATTGCTCTAACGAAGCACAAAAGTAGAATGTTTTCAGAGATTGCTTTTATTACTTGCCTCAATCTCTTTTTTTAGAGCTGCAGGAAGGCTTTTTACTACCAAACTATAGCTATGGTCTATGAGTTCTAAAAACAAGCTTTCTGGTACGTCGCTGTCCACCTCAACGCTGTTCCAATGCACTTTACTCATGTGGTAGCCTGGCGTAATTCCATGGTACCTTTCTCGAAGCTCAATAGCGCGTTCGGGGTCGCATTTTAAATTCACCCGATTAAAATCATCCACATTCGTTAGCGCAAACATCTTATTCCCAACTTTAAACACAAGGGTTTTTTGATCGAAGGGAAAGGACTCTGTAACGTTTGACTTCGCTAAACAATGATCTCGATAAGCCTCAATGTTCATAATAGGCTGTACTTACTGATTAAAGCGGAAGCCCACCATTACTTCATACGTGCCGTTGGAGTAATTGCGAAGGTCGGTGGTGGTCATGTCATAGGCAAATCCAATGCTAATGGCCTCTCTGTATTCATAACCCGCCATAAAAATCAAAGCGTCGTTATGGCGATAACCTAGTCCGGCAAAAATCATGTCTTTATAGTGTCCCTTAAAGTTGATATCAAACTGCGGAGGCACAGGCGCTACGTATTTGATGAGGGCGTTGGTAGAAACTTTCCAATCATCGTTAATGGTGTGGGTGTAACCTCCCATCAGAAAGTAGTGGTCTTCCAACTTGCTCAAGTCTCCTGTAGTTGACTCGTAAAGTTGTATTTGATTTTGCAGCAGTTGAGGCAAGGTTACTCCAACATACCAGTTTTCATGGTACATGTATGCTCCAAACTTGGCGTCAAACACTGTTTGTGAGTTCAATTCAGAGAACAAGGCTGGGTCGCCTTCTTCTGCCAATTGAATTTTCGATCCGTCAATGGTGAATTGGAGCGCACCCATAGAGGCGGCTAATCCCAATTTGATTTTATCGTTCAATTGCAAATGGTAGCTATAGCTAAACTGAATCCCCGTTCTACGCGTTGGCCCAACATTATCAGTGAACAAATAACCCCCCAAGCCCACTTTTTTGTTTTTCAAAGGGCCTTGTAAGCTCAGTGCAAAGGTTCTTGGCGCATCGGTTACTCCTGTCCATTGAGAGCGGTTGATTGCGCGCACCTCAAATTGGTCCATTGAGCCGGCCACACCGGGGTTCAGCACGTATCTGTTTTGGTCAAACTGACTGTAATGCGGCAATTGTTGTGCACTTAGGGTGATGCTTGTGGCTCCAATGAGGAGGCAAAAGATCAGTGTTTTTATGATTGCGTTTTTCATGGTGTTCATCGCATAATGGTCACAGGACCGGTTAATTGAGTATTCACGCGTTCTTCGCGCACATCGATGACGTAGTAATACGTTCCTATAGGTAATAAACTTCCTTCATAGGTTCCGTCCCAAGGGTCGGTATAGCCCACAGACTCGTAGAGCAGCTCTCCCCAGCGGTTGTAAACTTGTACGGTTGTTGTTGGGTAAAAAGCTACGTTTCCAATCACCCAGGTGTCGTTCATTCCATCATCGTTTGGGGTGAAGCCGTCGGGCACTGAGATTTCAGGAATAATGTTGACAATAACAGTGTCTGTTGTAATACATCCGCCTGCACTCACAGCATAAAGTATAAACTCTTGGCCTGCGGTCATTGGTAATGTTTCTGGGTTGAATGCTGTAGAGTCGGCCAAAAGGCTTCCTGGCGACCAATACACCGTTGCATTGGCATCTGAACTAGGATCTCCGCCCAATACAGCGATTTCTTCTACAAATACTGATTGATCTTCTCCCGCATCGGCAAAAACAACCTCGAAAATGGTAATCTCTACCTCATCGCTATCTTCACAAGGACCGTCAGTTGCGAAATAGGTCAACACATAGGTGCCCGGTTCGAAATCAATTACTACTTGTGCGCTATCGCTAATTTGCGTTCCATCTTCGAGTCTCCAGCCTTGAGCATCGGCCGTGGTGCTTGTTGCTGTGAGCACAACAGGATCTCCAAAACACCACGTGGTGTCGTCTGGAGCAAAGGCGGTAACATCTCCTTGACCCAAAAGAACAATTGAGTTTAATTCTGCGGTACAGCCGTCATCGTCTGTTACGAGTAAATTGTATGCGCCTTCGCCAACTTCACTGAGGTCTTCATCAAAACTAGTGAAGCCATCTGGGCCTGCCCAAGAGAAGGTGTAAGGGGCGAAACCACCCACTACACTAACATTAATTTCACCATCCAAGGATGAAACACAGCTTGGGTCTACGGTACTATCTAAAGTCACTTCTAGAAGCGCTGCTTCCTCGATTTCAAATTCAAAGGTGTTTTCACACAAGAACATATCAGTAATCACCACAGTATAAGATCCAGGAGTTAAATCGCTAATTGAACTTTGTTCTGAGGTGAATCCGTTTGGACCTGTCCATGCGTATGAATAAGTTCCATTACCGCCTGTTGTTTCAGTGATCTCAATACTTCCGTTGTTCTGATTGAAACACTGAACGTTGTTTTGCTCGAAAACGATAGCAATACTATCCGGAGCTATCAAGTTCAAGGTGTCGTTCACTAAACAACCTAGATCATCTGTGATGCTCACAATGTATTGCCCTGCTTCTAGGCTGAACATTGGTTCAATATCTGAGAAGTAGGCGTTTGGACCATTCACTTCAAAGGTATAAGGTGCTTGTCCACCATCAATTTCTAGGTCAATTTCTCCATTGCTTCCTTCAAAACAAGTAGGAGGAACGAGTAGTGCATTGCTGCTAAGCTGTGTGTTTTGACCAACAATAATGAAGGTGTCTAACTGACAGGCATTCACATCAACAATCGACACGTCGTACTGGCCTGCAGCGAGGTTATCAATGAAGCTTTGGTCTGATGTAAATCCATCTGGCCCTACCCATGTTAAAGAAAAGCCTGGAGTTCCTCCTGAAACCACAGCATCAATTACTCCGGTGCTTTCACCAAAACAAATCACATCGGTAATCAGGGCATTTAACTCGAGAAGGTCTGGAGCTTCAATACAAACTTGTCCTGTTGTTTCACACGTGTTATCGTCTGTAATGATGTAATCGTAGCATCCCGGAGCCAAATCACTGATATTAATTTCGCTCGAGGTAAAGCCATCAGAACCAGTCCAAGAAACGCTGTATGGTGCAGTTCCTCCAAGAATGTTCAATTGAATGGTTCCGTTTACATCTCCATTACACAATGGGTTTCCAGCGATAGCTGTAGCTGTTAGTTCCTCCGGTGAATTCACTGTTACTACTTCACCCAAAAAGCAACCTAGCGCATCGGTGATTTGCAAAACGTATTCCCCTGCTTCAAGGTTTGTGAGGTCTTCATCTGGAGAGCTGAAGCCATTCGGACCAGTCCACATCACGGTATAAGGCTCATTAACACCAAGCACCGTGAGATCTATGCTTCCGTCCATGGCTTCAAAGCAGCTCAGGTTTTGAACATCAACAGTCAAATCGCCATCAGCATCACTCAAGAACAAGGACTGTGTTGCCAAACAGGTATTTGCGTCAAAGACTTCCAGGAAGTAGTTTCCTGCACCAATGTTTTCGAGAAGGGCATCATTACCAATAAGGGTATTTCCGTTGTCCAGATCGTACCAAAAATAATTGTAACCCGGAGTTCCTCCGCTCACTTGAGCTTCTAGGCTTCCGTCGGCATTCTGACAGCTCGGGGCGTCTTCTATAATGCTGATGACGATTTCCGGGTTTTCGAGTATTTCAATTGACTCGCTTGAAGTACAGGCTTGATCATCTGTAACAATAACGCTATACATCCCTGCTTCAAGGTTATTTAGGTCTTCATTGAGAGCGCTAAAGCCATTCAGTCCTGACCACACAATGGTGTAAGGAGCCAATCCATCTGTTATGCTTAAATCAATACTCCCTGATGCTTCACCAAAACAGGTGCTGAAATCACCGTCCAAAGTCAATGTAGCTCCAGCGGTCTCTTCTACGGTATAGGTGTCGGTAAAAGTACATCCGTTGTCGTCACTCAAAAGCAATTCGTAGTCTCCTGGGTTGAGTCCGGTGATGTCTTCGTCTACAGAAGTAAATGTATCTGGACCCGTCCAAGCAAAGGTGTAAGGTGCTGTTCCGCCCGTCACATCAATGTTCACTTCTCCGGTATTTGGAATGCTACAAGCTACCGTTACGATGTTTGCGAACACCTCAATTTCACTCGCCGGATCGATGCAAATCTCTTCTTGAACCAGACAAAGATTTTGATCTTCGACGGTAAGGGTATAGCATCCAGGCGCTAGGTCTGCGATGTCTTCTTGGTTGGAAGTAAATCCGTCAGGACCTATCCATGAATAGGTGTAGGGTTCTGTGCCCCCTGATACATTCACACCAATACTTCCATCGTCAATACCAGAGCAAGAAGGGCTGTTGGTGTTACTCTGGATGATGATTTGGTTAGGATCTGTGAGTTCAATGATTTCACCAAATAAACAAGCAAAGGCATCTGTTACTAGAACACTGTAAGTACCTGCGCTCAAGTCGCTGATGTCTTCATCGCTTGATGTGAAACCATTTGGACCGTCCCACTCAATGGTGAAAGGTGCTTCAACATCTATGAGAGTAATGTCAATAGCGCCGTCTGCCCCACCAAAACACAACGGTGGTGTAAGGGTGAAGTCAACAGTTCCGCTAGTATCATTCAAGACCAATTGAGCGCTTGCCTGACATCCATTATCGTCTTCAACCAGCACTTGGTATGCACCTGCTGCAAGGTTTTCAATTAATGCGTTGTTGCCAATGCTTAGACCGCCATTATCAAGGTCAATCCAATTAAATGCATAAACCCCGCTTCCTCCAGAAACAATCGCTTCTAAGGAACCGTCTGCATTGAGACAGGTGGGGTTATTTTCATCAAGGCTAATGATAATTTCTGTGCTTTCCACAAGTGTAATCGATGATGTGGCTTCACAGCCTTGGTCATCACCAACAATAAGATCATAGGTGCCTGGTGCTAATCCACTAAGGTCTTCATCGCTAGAGCTAAATCCGT
>JAQWFN010000024.1 GCA_029238785.1 Flavobacteriales bacterium
AATCTTCGTCACCGTGGCGGTATCTTCTATCGCAAAATTGGCCAATGGATTTTTCGAGAGGGTACTCGAATCTTCTCCATAAAAATACCAAACTACACCACTTACAATAGTGAGTCCAATGAGGATAAACAATAAATTTAAGTTCTTTCTCATGCTTTTTTCTTCGTCGCTGATTCGTTTTTAGAATACTTGTTTCTTCTGATAAGCCAATTGATTAAGCCAAGAAGCACCACTAAGATGAGCGGTACAATCATGTTCAAACCTTGCCAGAACGATCTGTCTTTCACCATGGCTACTTGATCTAATTTTCTTAGTTCAATGGTTCTAGAGCGCAGAGAGATCAGTGCTTCGTCATCGAGCAGGTAGTTTACGCAGTTCATCAGGAAGTCTTTATTATCAAAAACCACTCTTCGCGCATTTCTATCGTAGCCTAGAGGAAGCGGCTGAAACATCCCACCTTCAACCGGCATGACTTTGTTTCTTGCGATATCTCCGTCTGCGATCACTATCATTTTGGTATCAGCACTTCGTTCTCTGTAGGCAAACTGGACATCGTTCTTCAAGGTGTCAACGAGACGATCTTTGAAGTTTGAGGTGAAATTCCCTTCGAGTAAGACAGCGAGGTTTTGATCGCTCGAACCTGTATTTGTGAAGTAATCGATATCAAAATTAACAACCGCCGTATTGATTCTCACTGGAGCATTTTGAATTCTGCTTAGTGATGAGGACTTCAGCAAAGGAGTTTTAATCACTCTTGGATCATTCCCCACAAAATCCAACGAACTGGCAAAATCAAAGCGTATTGGATCTAATTTAGCACTAATTGGGTGGGCATCTTCACCAGCAAGTACAACAGGTGCATAATACCAATTGAAAGGCTCATAATTTCTTTGGTTCCCGTTTCTACCAGCATCGAGAAAAATCAAATCACTTTGGTAATCGAGTACCATGTTTCTGTTCAACTTCACGCCATAATCGAAAAGCATGTCGTACAAGCCCATTTCATTGGTAATACCTATGGTTTGTTGGTTTTGCGCAAGGCTATCTAAGTCGGTTAAAATGGGATCAATCAACCAAAGTACCTTCCCTCCGCTCATGATGTATTGGTCTATAAGCAACTTGTCTTTATACGAAAACGAACTGTCAGGCTTAGCTACAATGAGGAGGTCGTACTTGGCCTGACGATCAGCAATTCCTTCAAGCTTGTCGGTAAGCGCACTTATTTGGTTATCGATTTTGATGGTCGTCACATCATAATCTTCATTCAAGGTGCGTGTCCAATCAGCCGTTTCAATGGGTTCCAGTTCTCCGTGTCCTTCTAGAAAAGCAATGCTCGGTCTTTCCCTGCGCATCAGGTTTCTAATTTTGCTTGCGAGTTCAAACTCCAGGTTACTTACGGAGTTGTTGATCATTTCATCGCTCGGATCAGGATTTTCACTCTTGTAAAACTGAATTGGTGAGTCTTGACCTTTATATGTTACCATGGCGGCTGGCCAAATGTTTTGATACTTTTTTGCTCCGTTTTCTTCGTAGAAGATGTTGGTGAATCGAAGACCTTGCTCCCACAATGCCTGTTCGTTTTCGCCTATGGTTTTCTCATCGCCGCTTTCATAAATGTCTATGAACTCGTATTCGATTTGATCGTCGCTGTAATCGCGAAATTCATCGAGGCTTTCTTTGATACTTTGTTCTAGGCGTTTCCATTTCGCTGGGAAAGTTCCATGAAGGTAAACACGCACAAAAATAACATCGTCAACCTCCGCCAGCATTTCTTTGGAAGCATCAGTTAATGAGTGTCTTTTTTCTTGAGTGAGGTCGAACTTGGTGAAGAAAACCGACGATAGGAGCACGACGATGAGCACAATTACGCTGCTCAACAACCACTGAATGATATCTGCTTGTTTTTGATTATTCTTCATCACCATTTTCTACTTTGAAGTACTAAGCGCGTCACCAACAAAAACAAAGAAATCAGTCCAAGAAAATAGGCCAGATCTCGCGTATCCATTACACCTTTAGCTAGATTAACATTATGATCGTAAATCCCTAGAGCCAGGATGTAGCTATCAAATTCACCAAAAAGCTTGAATGATCCGATGGACTCAAAACCAATAAAGAAGAAAAAGCAGAGAACGGCTCCAAGCAAAAACGCAATGATTTGATTTGAGGTGATGCTTGAGGCGAAGATGCCAATAGAAACATAAGCTCCACCCAAGAACACGAGGCCGATATACGAGCCCATTGCTCCTCCACTATCGATATTCCCTACTGGATTTCCCATAAAGTAAACGGAGATGTAATAAACCAAAGTTGGAATCAAAGCGATGAGCACGAGTGTTAGTCCGGCAAAGTACTTCGCCAGCACAATGTTCATATCACTTAAAGGCTTGGTGAGCAGCATTTCAATGGTTCCCGTTCTTTTCTCTTCTGCAAAACTTCTCATGGTAATTGCTGGAATGAGGAACATAAACACCCATGGTGCAATGGCGAAAAGTGAGTTGATATTGGCAAATCCTTGGTCAATAACATTGAAGTCTTGTGGGAAGACCCACATAAAGAGTCCTACGAGCAAGAGGAATACGCCTATTACAACGTACCCAATCAAGGAACTCAGGAATGATCTTATTTCTTTCAGGTATAGTGCTATCATAACGAAGGCTTAAAATTAGGTCAATTGTGGCCCATCATGAACCTAAAAAAAATCATTTTTTCACAACTCAACGTGAGTGAAGGTGCTCTGTTGTGTTGAGGCAAAGAGAATTTTATGCTAAAACGTGCATCTGTTCTAGCGTCCAGGCTTCTGCTTTATCTTGAAACAGGGTTTTAGTTGCAGGCCAGACCTTGCCAAACAACTCGCTATTTTTGTAATCACTTAGATTGGCTTCTTCTTCCCACCAGCTGTAAGTGAAGAATATATTGGGATGATCTTGGTCTTGAAGCAATTCGAGTCGATGACAGCCTTTTACTGCTCGGATATCAGATTTATGTTCCTCAAAAAGCACTTTAAAAGCGGCGACTTGATCTGGTTTAAATACCATTTTGACTATCCTTATTTTCATTGAATTGAATTCTAACGACACTATTTATGCTCAGGTTAAATAATCGGGCGGCTCCTCCTCCATTCCCTTCTGTTCCTTTATTGATGGCAATTTCTAAAACCTTACTGTGATTGAAAATCGCTACTTTTTCGCCTTCGGGAACATTATTGTAGTGGGCACTGATTTTTCTAATATCAAATGTTCTTCTTCTGAACTGAATATAAAACTCTCGCCCTTTACCCACTTCTCTGAATAGTTGATAGGTGATATTGGTATGGGCATTACCATAACGATCTATGTGCGTAACGTGTCCGCGCAAAGCATTGGCTTCAGTAAGTGGACGAAAACGTTCTGCTTGTCGAATATCTGGAATTTGTTTGCCAATCACCTCAGGAGTTCCGCCACGTGCGAGGTGGCATGCGGCTCTAACAAAAATCGTTCTTACAGGGAAAGTAAGCTCGTCTGCCTCCCAATCGAGGTTTAATTCGTATATCGCGTCTGGTGTTTTATCGAAAATCAAACTAAAGACGCCATTATCGGCACCAATGAAGTAATGTCCGTTATACTCCACCACCAAATGAGGTATTTCGGCCGAAACATCAGGGTTTACGCCAATGACATGAATTGTTCCCTTAGGGAATTCGTGATATGTATGGCGTAGCATCATCGCCGCGTGGTTGGTGTCAAAGGGGCTCACAGAATGCGAGATATCCACAATCACCGCTCCGGGCAATTGCGAATAAATAGCTCCTTTGACCACGGCAACCGCGTGATCTTTGATGCCCATGTCTGATATCAGTGTTATGATTCCCATATTAATTATCCACCAATTGCAAAGGTGCAAATCAACTGGGAGATATTTACTTATTTTTGTATGAAAATATGCACTGTTAATTTCCTCATATTGCAAGAGAAAGAAATTGCGATTCCTTTAGTGGACCCGCTGGAGTTTTATGGAACAAACGACAGCAAGCTGAAACTCATCAAACAGCACTTTTCAAAATTGAAAATTGTTGCGCGAGGTAGTCAGATAAAAGTATTTGGTGACCCAACTGAAATTGAGCGCTTTAACAAGCAGCTTGATCTCATTTTTTGGCACCTAGATAAATACCAGCGCCTTACAGAACGGGACTTAGAAAAGTTACTTGGTGCAGACGGTGAAACCGTGCGCAAGAGTGCTCGGAAAGACGATATCCTCGTTTATGGCCCTGGAGGAAATCAAGTCACAGCCCGCACGCCCAATCAACGTAAGATTGTTGAGGCCTGCATGAAAGACGACATGGTTTTTGCCGTTGGTCCGGCAGGTACAGGAAAAACCTACACCGCCGTTGCCATGGCCGTTAGAGCATTAAAAGAAAAAGAGGTTAAACGCATCATCCTTACTCGTCCGGCAGTTGAAGCTGGCGAAAACCTCGGTTTTTTACCGGGTGACCTTAAGGAGAAGTTAGATCCCTACCTCCAACCGCTTTACGACGCTTTACTCGACATGCTCCCATATGAGAAAGTGGCTGACTACCTTGAAAAAGGAGTGATTGAAGTTGCACCACTTGCTTTCATGAGAGGGCGAACCTTAGACAAGGCCTTTGTTATTCTTGATGAAGCACAAAATACCACTGTAGCTCAAATGCGCATGTTCTTAACGCGTATGGGTCAAACAGCCAAATTTGTGATTACTGGAGATGCATCCCAAGTGGATTTACCTAAAAAGCAAGGTTCTGGATTGGTCTATGTTCTCAGAATTCTGAAAGATGTGGAAGGAATCAGTTTTATCCAACTCACAGGCGATGACGTTATTCGACATAAATTAGTGAAACGCATTATTACCGCCTTCGAAAAAGAAGACTAATGAAAAATTGGAGTGCCTTATTGATTCTTTGTTCATTCCTGCTTATTGCTTGCAGCAGCCACAAAATGCTGAATCAGCAACTTCTTGGGACTTGGAAATTGGAGATCGACTCAATTTCTGATGATGAAAATACAATACCACAAGGGATCAAGGATTACACCACTGAGTTCGGAAACACCATTACTTATGTCTTTCAAGACGACAATAGTTACACCATCACCTCAGCTTCGATTGTAGATGGAAAAAGAGGTACTTATGTGGTCAATAATAAGCGTAATGAAATTACTTTACGCATGGCTGAAGAAGACCCCAACGTGATTAAAGTAAATGAAATAATTGCCGACACGCTTTATTGCGAAAGTCTTATTACATCTAGTGGTAAGATGATTTTTAAGTTGAAGCGAGTTAAAAACTAAGTCTCAAACCGCTCTGCTGAGATTATAATTAAGGATTAGAAACAAGGGATTAAAGAAGTAAGATGAACAGTATTGTAAAAAGCGATTTTAATTTTCCAGGTCAGTTAAAGAAATACGAAGGTAAAGTTCGAGACGTCTATTATTTAAAAAATGATAAACTCTTGATGGTTGCTAGCGATCGAATATCAGCCTTTGACGTAGTTCTCCCTAAGGGAATTCCGTTTAAAGGTCAAGTCTTGAATCAATTGGCATCGCGTTTTCTTGATTTAACTGAAGACATCGTTCCCAATTGGAAGATTGCTTCACCAGACCCCAACGTTACCATCGGATATGCCTGCGAGCCCTTTAAAGTAGAGATGGTGATTCGAGGTTATTTGACCGGACACGCTTGGCGAGTTTACAATTCAGGTGCTCGTGTACTTTGCGGTGTTGAACTGCCGGAGGGACTGAAAGAGCACGACAAACTTCCTAATCCCATCATCACCCCATCAACAAAAGCAGATGAAGGTCATGATGAAGACATCACTCGCGAAGAGATCATTGCAAATGGAATTGTTTCTGAGGAAGACTACACTCGCTTAGAAGCCATCACTCATGCCTTGTACAAAAGAGGTACTGAAATAGCAGCCAAGCAAGGCTTAATCCTTGTCGACACCAAATACGAATTTGGCAAACGAAACGGCGTGATTACCTTAATCGATGAAATCCATACCCCAGATAGCAGCAGGTATTTTTATTTGGACGGCTATGCTGAAAGACAGGCGGCTGGGGAGCAGCAAAAGCAGTTGTCTAAAGAGTTTGTTAGAGAGTGGCTTATTGCAGGTGGATTTATGGGTAAAGAAGGACAAGAAATCCCTGAAATGACCCAAGAGTTTATTGAATTGGTAAGTGAGAGATATATTGAGCTTTTTGAGAAAGTGACAGGGACACCATTTGTAAAGGCAAAAACTAATAGTTTAGCAGAACGAATCGAAAACAACGTCTTGGACTACCTCGCAAACGGCTAATAACATGGCACTAGACATTCAAAACTCCATTCAAAACGCGTGTAATGCGCTAAGAGAAAACAAGGTCATCCTTATTCCTTGTGAAATCGGTTGGACTTTAGCGTGTGACGCACAATCGAGAGATGCAGTAAAGGAAATGTTAGGGATGATACCCGAAGAAGAGCAAGACGCTCCTACCTTGCTTATTGACGATGATCGAAAACTGAATCGTTATTTTAAGAGCATTCCTGAAGTAGCTTGGGACCTCCTAGAAACGGCCATGAAACCACTGACTTTTGTGTTTGAAGAAAGCATGAATATAAGTCCAGAACTTCAAGGAGAAAAGCAATCTATTGGGGTTCGTATCAGCAAGCATGGATATGTTCAAGCACTTGGCAAGAAGTATGGGAAAGCCATAGCAGGACTTGAATTGTATGAACTCAGTAAAGACGAAAAAGCCGCGCTAGAGGCACGGCTTGAGTTCGTTTATGCTGGTGAAGTAGACGATTTCGAAATGGACAGTATTGATATAATTGGTATTCGTCCTAACGGACAAGTAACAGTTTACTAAGTCTTATTTTTCAACAGGCATATTCGCTCCTAACCAAGCGCCCATGCCTCCTTCAAGGTTATACACCTCCATGAAGCCCATATCGGTCATTTTACTCATGGTTTTGCCGCTTCTTCCTCCAGATGCGCAGTAGACAAAAACTGCTTTGTTTTTATCAAGAGTGGCGATTTGATCATTGAAATCATCGCCATAGAAATCCATTTCTAGCGCACCAGCAATTTTCCCTTTCGCCACTTCCTCTGGTGTTCTGACGTCAAGAATAATGGCATTTTCTGCAGACATTTGTGCTGCAAATTGTTCAACACTAATATCCGCTGCTTTAGCTCCATTAGGTAATTCTTTTTGTTCGCTAGTGCCACACTGAATAAATAAGACAGTAGAAAAAAGTAAAAAAAGCGTTTTCATGGTTTGAATTTTCATCAAAAGTAGACAAATCGTTGAGCTCCTTAAGTGACTATTGTTACTAAACACTTTGCTTAATGTATTTTTGTTCTGATGGAAGCACTGATATCACAAAAACTGGAAGACCATTTCGGGTTTTCGGTAGCACAGATTAGCCGAATGATTGGCTACGAAACCTATAATTTCAAAGTTGATACACCAGATGGTTCATTTGTTTGTAAACTTCATAGAATTGACGAACTAGACGCCCTTTCCGCTGAAACGCACTTGCTGCTTTATCTACAAGAACACTTCAATTACGATGTTCCAGTTCCAATTCCCATTGATGCCAACTCTTGGTTTGTGTCGATTGAGATTGAAGAAAAGAACTACCTGATGAGGGTTCTGAGTTTTGTTGAGGGGAAACTCTACGCCGAAAATCAAGCTGGTCAAGAACTGTGGGCAAGTTTGGGGACATTTACAGCCAGCTTTCATAAAGTGCTTCGCGGCTTTAGAAGTTATGAAATCGAAGCGCGCCAGATTATCTGGGATTTGAGTAAGGCTCAATTGAATGAGCCGAAGATAAAATACATCACAGATCATGAAAAACGCAGTCAGGTCTTGTTTTTCATGAATCATTTCAAACAAGAAATTCTACCAATTCTTCATGAGTTTCCGTCGCAAATTATCCAAAATGATGGAAACGACTGGAACATTATTACTGATCATCAGGATGTGACGGGCATCATCGATTTTGGTGATACCTGCTTTGCTCCAAAAATGTGTGATCTTGCAATCACCCTCACATACATGCTACTAGATGTAGAATCGCCCATTGACGCTGGTGAAATTTTTCTGAAAGCCTATGCACAAGAGGAAAAGTTGAGTGAACGAGAGGTCGATTTGCTCTATTATCTCATCGGTTTGCGAATTAGTGTGAGTTTAATCAATTCGGCTCACGGCAAGGTAACATCACCCAACAATCACTACCTCATAGTTTCTGAACGACCAGCCTGGGCTTTGTTGAATAAATGGATTTCAATCAACCCAATAGAAGTACAAAACCGTTTTAGAAAAGCCGCCGGTCTGGACATCAAGGCTGTTTTAAGTTCTGCTGAATTATTAAAAAGCCGCAACGAAACCTTCCCTCAAAGTATGAGTTTGGCCTATTCTCCTCTTCCAATCAACATGTCAGGAGCTCTTTTTCAATACATGTTCGATAGTGAAGGCGGTCGTTATCTTGATTTTTACAACAACATACCTCACCTTGGTCATCAGCGGCCAGAGGTTTTAGAAGCCATTCGAAAGCAACTCTTTTCGCTCAACACCAACAGTCGATACCTTCATCCTTTGATGAATGAATACGGTTCTAGGCTATTATCCAAGCTTCCAAAACATTTAAACCGGGTGTTTTTGGTGAATGATGGAAGCGCTGCAAGTGATCTGGCCGTTCGTATAGCTCGTCATTATACTAAAAGAAAAGCCGTTTGTGTTATTGAGCACGGGTATCACGGACACACCAGTCTGGGTATCGATATATCCAACTACAAACACGGAGGAAAAGGTGGAAGTGGTGCCCCTGAAGACGTTCATGTTTTGCCTTTGCCCGACATGTATCGCCATCCAGAATTACTCGAAGAGCAAACAAAATGGGCTGTTGAGCTCATTGAGCGTGTTCAACCTGCCTGTTTTATTTCTGAGAGCATAGTTGGTTGCGGAGGTCAGGTTCCTCTTCCTCAGTCCTATGTTCATGCCATTCACGCTGCAGTTAGAAAACATGGTGGCCTCTGTATTTCGGATGAAGTACAAACTGGCTTTGGGCGAACCGGAAAAAAATTCTGGGCATTTGAAAACTTAGATTTAAGTCCAGACATGGTGGTAATGGGCAAGTCGATGGGCAATGGTCACCCAATTGCAGGATTAGCACTGAATAACACTCTAGCCGACAGCTTTAACAATGGAATGGAGTTCTTTAGTTCGTATGGTGCAAACCCCGTTGCTTGTGCCGCAGGATTAGCCGTACTCGATATATTAGAGCATAGTGACCTTCAATCGAACAGCGCCATACTTGGTGCTTATTTGAAAGATCAACTTGAAACCATGGCCATGGATTTTGATCAACTCGGCGAAGTTCGAGGCGAAGGCTTATTTTTAGGTGTCGACATTGTGTGTGACAGCGATAGTAAAAAAGAAGATCCCGTTTATGCTTCAAAAATCAAGCATCAGCTCAAAAAACAGGGCATTTTAGTGGGCACTGATGGTCCGAAAGACAGCGTATTAAAAATCAAACCACCCCTTTGCATCACCCAAGAAAATGCTGATGAATTCTTAGATGTTTTACAAAAGATTCTTCGTCAGTAGGGCAAGGCCAAGATAATCACGTAATTTTGCCGCCCATGAATTTAGAGAATCACCTACAACATCCTGTATTTAAGTGTGTTCAAGAAATTGCAGATACGAAAGGACAAAAAGCGTTTGCGATTGGAGGATTTGTTCGAGACATCATACTTGAGCGTCCGTCAAAAGACATCGATATTGTTACTGAAGGAAGTGGTTTAGAGCTTGCAGAACTAACAGCTAAAGCACTTGGCATTAAGAAAGTGAGTTACTTCAAGAACTTCGGAACAGCCATGTTCAAGCACGGAGATACAGAGGTAGAATTTGTAGGAGCCCGGAAGGAGTCATACCAGAGAGATTCTCGAAATCCAATTGTTGAGAACGGTACAATTCAAGACGATCAGGAGCGCAGAGATTTCACCATTAACGCCTTAGCCATCACTTTAAATAAAGAGGGTTTTGGTGAAGTTGTTGATCCCTTTGACGGACTTAAAGACATCAGCAACAAGGTTTTAAGAACACCTCTCGACCCTGACATTACGTATTCAGACGACCCACTAAGGATGCTTCGAGCAGTTCGTTTTGCAAGTCAATTAGGTTTTCGAATTGAAGAAGAGAGTTTAGAGGCCATCACTCGAAATGCGCATCGGGTTTCTATTATTTCCATGGAACGAGTGAGTGTTGAGTTGAATAAAATCATCCTTTCAGAAAAGCCCTCCTTTGGTTTTAAGCTCTTAGATAAAACCGGTTTATTGGAGCAAATCTTCCCGCTCATGTTGAAGTTAAAGGGGGCTGAGGTAAAGAACGGTATTGGACATAAAGATAACTTCTACCATACCTTGCAGGTACTCGATAACGTAGCCGAACATTCAAATGACTTGTGGCTTCGATGGGCAGCTATCTTGCACGATATCGCCAAGCCCCAAACGAAGCGATTCGACCCCAATCACGGCTGGACCTTTCATGGTCATGAAGACAAAGGAGCCCGAATGGTTCCTAAGATTTTTAAAGCCTTGAAGTTGCCCTTAGACCATAAGATGAAGTATGTTCAAAAGTTGGTACTCCTTCATCTTCGCCCCATTGCTCTTACAAAGGAGGTGATTACTGATAGTGCTGTACGTCGCTTATTGTTTGAGGCGGGTGATGATGTTGATGATTTGATGACCCTTTGCCGAGCCGATATTACTTCAAAAAACGAACGAAAGGTTAAGCGCTACTTGAGCAATTACGAGCTTGTTAAACAACGCTTGGTGGAATTAGAGGAGAAAGACAGGGTACGAAATTTCCAACCTCCAGTGAGTGGAGAAATGATCATGGAGATTTTCGATATTCCCCCAGGCAGGCAAATTGGTACCTTGAAAGAAACCATCAAGGAAGCCATTTTGGAAGGAGACATTCCAAACGATCTTGAAGCTGCAAAGGCCTTGCTCATGAAGGAGGCTGCTAAACTTGGGTTGAAAGCCAAGAGAGATTTGAACAATTTGTGATATCCTTTCCCCCCTTCTGCCCTATCTTTGTGCTATGGATTTGAAATTAATACTTCTTTCTATCGGCTTATTAGGCTTGGCCTTTGCTGGTATCGCCATTAAGATTTTGGCTAAAAAAGACGGTCAGTTTGCAGGAACATGCGCATCCAATAATCCGATGTTGAATAAGGACGGAGAGCCTTGCAGCATCTGTGGTGCTCGTCCGCAAGACAAGTGCCGTGGAGATGACGCCATTGCCTAACAATCAGATCATTTTGTAAGCCAGAATCAGGCCTATGATGAATATCATTACTCCAAGAAAAAACAGCATGGTCATATTCACATAGTCTCCAAACTTTAGAATAATTCTCTTTTTGGCCGTTTTGGATAGAAATCCGGATTGGTAATAGTTGAATTCCTCTGCTAAGTTTTGACTTAGGACGTACAACATCACCACTAAAATTACACCTGAGAACATAATTCCAAATGCAGCGTTATCAGAATTCGATAGCAAACTTGAAATGAGAACAAAAGAAAAATTCATTGAGAAGGCACAAAGTGTTTGAAAATTAGCCCTCCCCATTCTCCCTGTTTCTACCCTAGGGTCATAAGTTGATCTTGCATTTGTTCTAGGCCTTGTTTGATGTGTCTTTCTGCTCTTTCTAGCTTCTTCTGCAGCTTTTCGTCGCATGTAAGCTTCAAAATCGCGAACGTGTCGGAAATCATTCGGACTTTTATGTCTTGTCCCTGAATTTGGTTTACTCCAATCTCGAACCTTCCCCGATCTCACTGCCATGATGTAATCATAGGCTTTGTCTAATTCAATAAACTGCGTTTTTGCTTGGGCTGAAGGGTTTACGTCTGGGTGAAGCTTTTTTGCTTTTGATCGGTAGGCTTTTTTTATTGAAGCTTCATCAGCGTCCATTGATATGCCCAGAAATTGATATGCTTTAATCAGTTTTTGTGATGCCATTTCTAACGCGCTTCAAGAATTGGAATAGCTATAGCTTCAACATCAAATCCAGCTTCGCGAAGCAAAAGTAATAGCCCCTTTTCTCCATGAAGGTGTCCGGCTCCAACTGCAAAAAACACTTTCCTATTCCCACTAATACTATCTATCTTGGGAATCCAGTTTAAATTGCGTTGATCGAGAAAAGTACTTTTGTGAGTATTCAAAAAATCATCCGTAAACAAAAGGCTATCTAAAATATTGAGGTCTTGAGACAGATAAGTTTCAAAAAGTAATTCAAAATCTGTTTGATCCCCCGTCACCTCCAATGCCTCCAGAAGATATTCTGCTTGTTCCTTGTAGCTCATCACATCAAATAAGTTGATCTGCTCCTCCAAGGATTCTAGTCCGCCAGTTACCTTCTCGCCACTGCTCAAAACGATATCCATTTCCATCGAGGCCATGGTTTGCAGGTTTCCATTTCCTTCATCCTGAATCAACATCGCGATTAAAGCCGGTTTCCAGTTGTTGATTAATTGAAGGGGGGCTCCCATGAACTGTCTAACTCTTTCGTCGACTTGAGCAAACTGAGCACTATCGAGTAAATCGCTTATGAGCATCCCATCCTTCATTACTGCAATTTGAGCAATGCCATTGGGGTCAAGGTTTAACATGTCTAACTCACAAACAAGCTGATCGCAGTTTTCTATGCAGTTTAGAAGAGTATCAGAGAAGGTATAATCGTTTGCTGGATACAAATGAATGGTACCCAGGAGAAATGAAGGCGCTTCATTCTCCTTTTGGATCTTATAAAAGAGCGCATTGGTATCGCTGTGTTTTTGCTTAGCAGTGATTTCCTGAGCAAGCTGAATTTCTTTTGTTTTGCTGCACGATGTAAAGACAAAGATGAAGAGCAGCAATAGGTTTAAGAAGCTAGAATTCAGACCATTTTTCATTGCGACAAACATAAGAAAAAGGCTTTGTACTTTTTTGATGTTTTGAACGATAAGTGGCTTAAGTGTAAGAAGTAATTTCCCCGATAACCGGCTTAAGTCGCACTAACGATTTTCCCTGATAACCGGCTTAAGTCGCAGAACAAAACTTCTTGATAACCGGCTTAAGTCGCAGAACAATTTTTCTTGATGACCGGCTTAAGTCACAGAATGATTTTTCTTGATAACCGGCTTAAGTCGCAGTACGATTTTTCCTGATAACCGGCTTAAGTCGCAAGATTAAATCACAAAGCCAAAGTCGAGCTGAAACTAAAATTTGACGCATTTTAAGAATTCTTAGCGCTCTTGTTTTGGAATTCAGT